>JAAETI010000141.1 GCA_024228555.1 bacterium
CCACTGACCTTCCCGCATGCTCGCCATTGCTGCATCCGACGAAACTATCCCGCTGGCGACATTCACGGCATCTCTCCCGCGCCCAGTGCTCCAACCAGAGCATGCGGCAAGTATCCGTACCTCAAGGAGAGATCATGTCTTTCGACAAGTCCAACACCGCACTCGCAATCACCGATCCGCAGAACGACTTCCTCAGCCCAGACGGAGTCACCTGGAAGTTGGTCGGAGCCAGCGCAATCGAGAACCGCACCGTCGAAAACCTGGAGCAACTGATCAGCGGTGGCAAGGCGGCCGGATACATGTTCTCACGAGCCGGAACGCTGGACATAGATGACTTCGATGGCTCCGGCGCAGACTGGGTCGAGACCCTCGGCAGGTTCATCAACGACGGCGCCGCCATCGTCACCAATCCAGAACACAGCCCTCAGCTCCAGAGCACTCCGCCGGCTACCGCTTCACTGCCACGTGTAGCCCGCGGCCCAATGGACCGGTTGGGTCGTACTCGGCGTCAAACCCCGCAGCCGCCAGCAGCGTCTCATACTCCGCAACAGTGAACAGACCTGTGGCGTGCTCCTCGACGTATGCATCGGCGTCACCGTCTTCCCATGCCACCGCCCACGCCCACCGCATATTCACCCGGTTGCCCTCACGCACACTCGTGTCGAGCCGAGCAACTGTGAGCCCATCCCCTTCGACTACTCGAGTGCTGATATGGCCGGTGTTCCACCCATCCGGCCCGAACCAAGGCTCGATAATGAGAACGCCGCCCGGGTTCAGATGCCGGGCACAACTGCGAGTCATCGAAGCCAAGTCCTGGAGAGACGTCACATAGGCGATCGACGAAAACATGCACACCACAGCATCGAATCGCTCGCCCAGGTCGAACTCGATCATATCCCCGAGATGAAACGCCGTCCGCGGCATCCGACGACGCGCCACCGACAACATCGACTCAGCGATGTCCAAACCTGTCACGTCGTACCAACGTGACAGCTGCTCGGTGTAGCGCGCCGTACCGCACCCCACCTCCAAGACCGATTGTGCGCCTCGCCTACGGTCCTCAATCAGTTGATGGATCGTCACCGAATGGTTCTCGTAGTCGAGCCAGTTGTAATAGAGGTCATAAACCTCCGCAGACCGTTCATATGGGTTCAGCAAGACACTCCCTCCCTGTGCGATCTTTCTATCTCCAAATGAGCGAAGGCCCCCCGTAAATACCGAGGGGCCTTCTCCGTTGCAGTGCTCAAGTGGCTAGTTGAGTCCCAGCTCCGACTTGAGTTCTTCGAGCTTGGCATCGGCCTGCGCCATGTTGATGGCTTCCTTGAGCTCGTACTCTGAGCCCTCCGGTGTAGCCTCACGCAACTCTGCATTGGCCATTGCCTCGGCCTTGCGAGTCTCGATCTTCTCTTCGATCTTCTCAAGCGAAGGCATCTCGTAATCCATCGTATTGGACAACGCATCGACGGCTTTGTTGACCGACTCCTGCATCTTGGCGGCCTCGAGCGAGCCAAGAAGCTCCATACGCTTTGCAGCCAGCTCCGAGACACGCATCGCATTCGACTGGACAGCCTGCTTGGCCTTGTCGGCCTGGCCGCTTGCAGTTTCGTACTGAGTCTTGAGGGTCGACAGGTTGTTCTCAGAAGCCTGCAGCTTCATCGCTATCGACTGCGCAGCCTTGGTCCACTTGTCCTGACCGGCAGCATCACCGGCGGTCTTGGCTTCCTCAGCCTTGAGGATTGCCTGCTTGGCCATCTGGCGCGCCTCACCGACATCGTCGGCAGCGTTCTCCATCTTCGACTCGAGTTGAGTGCGATGGGCAACAACCTTGGCGGCCTGGTTACGCAACTCCTGGTCGCGCTTCTTTGCCTCGTTGATCGCCTGCTCGATTTCGACCTCAGGCTTCATCATCTTCTCGGCGCCACCTTTGAAGAGCGTTGTGATGTAGCCCCAAAGGCGTTTCAAGAAACTCATGCAATTCCTTCCCTAGTTCGTTCGGATTGTAGATGTTTGATATCTAGCTTGGTCTGCCGGCTCGTGCTATTTGCGCCGCCGCTTGCCCCCACCCCGAATCCGGCCACCACCGCTGCGACGTTTGCGCGACGAACTCGACGATGAGGGGCTGCTGGTGCTGCGCGGGACCGGGGATCCAGGTCCGGGCACGACATCGCCACCGCTTGAACCGCTGCCGGCCCGTGGCGTGGGTGTTGGTTGTTTCGGTGACCTGCGAAGCATTCCACCCAAGCCGCCACGCCCACGGCCACCACCAGCGAGTACTTGCCCGGCTACACCGATCAGTATCTCCGTGACACCGGGACCCAGATACGAACTGCGCCGGCTCGGCCTGCGTTGATAGTCGGGCGCCGGAATGGTGACCCGGTCCTGTGACGGGCTGGGCGCTGGTTCCAAACGTTTCGGTTCGGGTTGGGGTGGCTTTGGCTTGCCGTCAAGGATGGCCTCTGCGCAGTCGAGCTGCCAGATGGCGAGATCAAGATCGTTGGAAAGGCCAACAAGCTGCTGGGGACTCTCTGCCTCGCGCAGTTCGTCGGTCACTGTTCGATACGTCTCGCTTGCGGTGTTGTAGAACTGATCAACCTCAGGGTTGTTGGCCACCCGGACCTCGTCCTCCATATCAAGGATGTCGTTGGCCACGGCATCGACCTGCTTCTGCACGGCCATGCGGGCCTTGGCCATCTGTTCCGACATCTGGTTCACCGTCTTCGCCCCGCCCCTTCTCTTCACAAGGAACAGCACGAGGCCGATACCCCCAACGATAAGAATGAACCACAGGAACCCGCTGCCCCCACCCCCACCTGAGGACTCGGCCGGAGCGGAAGTCGTTGCTGGTGTGGCGACGGGGATGCCGACAAGGCTCACAACAAAGTTGGCGGCGTATTCGGCATCCGTGCCACCCTGCGCGTTCGCCGAGTCATACGCCTCTTCCATGTCGGCTTCCGTGAACCCCTCGTTCTCGGTGACCCAGCCCACATCCTCCGGGGACAAAGCCAGTATCGTCCCGGCATCGACGTTGAGCTCATCAAAGACAGCCTCGGCGAACGCGGTGTTGCCACCCAACGGGGTATCGGCCAACACGACGAGATAGAAGCGCGACCCATTGTTGCGGGCTGCCGTCACGATCTCGGTGGCGTCACTGGAGCTGATCGTGACGCCGTCATCCAGGTAGAACCCGGTTGCCTCTGTCGCATCGACAACCTCAGTTATCCCGGCAGCGCTGGCCCCGGGGGCACCCAGCACCAAGAGAAGAGCGAACATACCTGTGAGAAGCCCAAAGCGGCGTATCCAATTCATGGGCATATCGTACATGGGCGCCGTCAACGGAGCAGCAAGCGATCAGCCACGGGATAACGCGGCCCGCATGAAGAACGCCAGGTTGGAGGGACGTTCCGCCATCCGCCGTGTCAGATACGGGTACCACGCAACGCCGTACGGGACATAGATTCGAAGCGGGTCGCCGTCGGCCAACATCTGGTCCTGGAGTGCGGTGCGAACGCCATAGAGCATCTGGTACTCGTAGGGCCCAGTGCGCTGCCCCGCCAGGCTAGCCGCAACATCAAGACGTTCAGTGTCGTGTGACGCTATCGCCGGCTTGACCTCATCGTCGCCCATGAGCAGATGAGTGAGCCGGTCGAAGGCGTCATCGACCTCATCACCGGACTGCACCGCTACTTCGGACGGCTCAGCGTACGCTCCCTTGCACAACCGAATGTGACCGCCCAAAGGCATGATCGCATCGAGGTCCTGTGCGGTGCGGTGCAGGTATGCCTGCACCGCAAGGCCGAGATTGCCGTGTTCGGCCTGGACGACGCTGTACAGATCGATGGTGAGCTCGGTGACCGCACTCTCCTCCATGTCGACAGTGACTGTGGTGTCTACCGCGGCGGCCCGCTGTGCCAAGGCATCGAGAGATGCGGCAGCAAGGTCGTTGTCGAAGCCCATCCCGAGTTGGGACAATTTCACCGAGATATTGCCGTCAACGCCGTGGTCGCCGATTGCATCGAGACATGCCAGATAATCGTCGCGGGCAGCTTCGGCCTGAACCCGCTCGGTGACGTGCTCCCCAAGGTGATCGAGCGACACCGTTGCACCTTTGTGGTTGATCTGCTCGGCTGCCGCGATCGCTTGTTCCAGAGTTTCGCCGGCAACAAAGCGAGTCGACAATGCACGGCCCGGCCGGGTCTCGGTGATCATCTTGCGGAACACGTTGCGGTTGGTTACTCCAAGAAGGCTGCGCCCGATGATGTTCAATTCTTGTTGCTTTCCCCTGATCGCTCGAGCGCAATAGCGCCGAGTTCCTTGGATCGTTGTGCGGCAGACTGGACCGCACGCTCCAGCAGAGCGCGGAAGCCGCCGTCCTCCAGGGTGTGCAGCGCGGCAGCCGTTGTCCCTCCCGGCGAGGTGACTTCGGCGCGAAGCCGAAATGCGCTCTTGTCGGATACCGACAGCAACGCACCTGCCCCTCGCAGTGTCTGGATGACCAGTTTCTCCGCGGCGTGATGGGGCAGCCCCTCCCTGATGGCAGCCTCAGTGAGCGCTTCGGCGAGAAGGAACACATAGGCCGGGCCTGACCCCGAAACGGCGGTGACCGCATCCAATAGGTCCTCCGACAAGCGGATTGTCTCTCCAACCGCAGACAGGACCATGTCGGCGAGAGCCAGCGCATCGTCATCGGCGTGGACGCCACCGCAGTAGGCGGTCATCCCTTCGTCCACAGCTGCTGGAGTATTCGGCATTGCGCGCACCACGGCAACATCGTCAAGTGCGCTCTCGAAGACAGCCATCGGAACACCGGCGGCAAGACTGAGCACGACCTGCCCCGGCGTGATGACATGCTTGATCTGGCTGAGGAGGTGATCAACGTCCTTGGGCTTGACCGCAATGACGACGACGTCACGGCCGGTGGCGGCCGCGACGGGGTCGAGCGTGGCCTCTATCGCAGTACGCCGCTCGGCTTCACGAGCTCTCTCCTCGCGACGTGCGAGCAGTATCAGATTGGCGGGCTCCCAGCCGGCCCTGAGGAGACCCTCAGCAAGGATCTCGCCCATCGAGCCTGCACCGAGAATGGCGACAGTTGGGTGAGTCATATCCACGATGATACGAGAGTGACGCCAAAACGCTCGACTCGGCGGTTCGCCGCGACACCGTGGCTGCAGCGGCCCCGGTTACGCTCGGGGTAATGAACCAGGCCATACGATCAGGCGACCTCGAGTCAACGCTGCGCTGGATCGTCACCGGATACCGCGTTTTTGCGGCGATCTGGCTGTCGATCCTCGGCCTGGTTGTCCTCGGCAGCAGCACCACCGAGGTAGACCGACCCGCCGTCGTGGCCGCCACCATCGGGCTCGTTGTCCTCTGGGCAGCAGCTGCAACCGCCATCCGCGTTGCTCGGCCCGAGATCCTGTCCACGTGGTGGTTTGTCGGCATCGATCTGGCAATCAGCGCCTGGACCGTCGTTGCCGGAACCGTGGCAGGGACGATTCAATTTGCGGGCGGTTACCCCCTGTCAGGAGCGTTAGCGGCCATCTATGCGTTCGGAGTCGGCGGAGGGGTCGTCGGTGCGGTGGTACTCACCGCAGCTGGTTTGATCCCTGTGGTGAGCCGTGCCCAATCGTTCTCTCAGGAGGTGGCCAACGCGCTGGCTTTCCTGTTCTCGGTTGCTGCGGCCGTCGGCGTTGCTGCGGTGCTGCGTGCTTCCGATCGCAGGCGGGTCGAGGCTGAGGCGGCTCTCGAAGTAGAGAGAACCGAGCGGATCCGCGCCGAAGAGCATGCCGAGGTCGCCGCCCACCTCCACGACTCCGTCTTACAGACCCTGGCGCTAATCGAACGCGATGCAAACGCCACCCCCGACATCAGGGGATTGGCCCGACACCAGGAGCGTGAACTCCGGTCGTGGCTATTCCCGACTACCAACGGCGACGGCGGGTTTCGCGAGGCACTTGTCGCGATGTGCTCCGACGTTGAGGACCTCGGAGGGGTCAAGGTGGAAGCAGTCGTCGTTGGCGACACGGCTGGGTCGGTCGACCCCATCCTCCGTGCGGCGCGGGAGGCGACCCTCAACGCCTGCAAGCACGCCGGCGTCGAACTGGTTTCGGTATACGGAGAAGCCAGCGAAGAAGAGGTTCTCGTGTTCGTGAAGGATCGCGGCATCGGATTTGACCCCACCGCCGTCGCTGCCTCCCGGCACGGGATCCGAGACTCTATCGTTGGTCGAATGGAACGCCATGGCGGGACGGTTGAGATTGTGTCGAGTCCCGGCGCTGGTACCGAGATCCGGCTTCGTCTTCCGCTAGGAGCAGCATGACAACGGTCTTTATCGTCGATGACCACGATCTCTTTCGGGCCGGCGTGCGGGCCGAGCTGCCGGAGGACCTCGAGATCGTCGGCGATGCCTCCGAGGTTCGAAGTGCCATCGAGATGATCAGGGAACGCACACCTGATCTGGTGCTTGTTGACGTTCACATGCCGGCAGGAGGGGGTCGCGCCGTCATCGAGGCTGTGCACACGACCCATCCTGACATCAAGTTTCTTGCGATCTCGGCGTCCGATGCCCCAGAGGATGTGGTCGCCACCGTACGTTCCGGCGCCCGTGGCTACGTCACCAAGACCGTGTCGCCTCCCGAGTTGGCGGAAGCGATTCGTCGGGTTATCGATGGGGACGCAGTGTTCTCGCCGAAACTTGCCGGGTTCGTTCTGGACGCCTTCTCGGCGATCGAGGTGAAGGATCTCGACCCCGACCTCGACAAGCTCACCAAGCGGGAGCGCGAAGTCTTGCAGCACATCGCTCGTGGATACACCTACAAAGAGGTGGGCGAGCAGCTGTTCATCTCCGCAAAGACCGTGGAGAACCACATGTCGGCAGTGCTGCGCAAACTACAGCTGTCCAACCGCCGCGAGCTGACACGATGGGCCCAAGACCACGACCTGATCTAGGGAGCCAACTCGACGGCCGCATAGTTCCCCTCAACTATCGCCGCAAGGTTCTCGAGAGAGTTCGCCTCGAAGTAGCTGGAATGACCGGACGATCCCTCAGTGTCGATACGAGTGGCGCCGAACTCCTCCGAGGCCGGGTTCGGTCCGTGCCAGAGATCGCTGGGTCCATCGAAAAGATGCCACAGGCCGGAAGCAGTCAGCAGCGGGTTGCTCAGGAGCAACCAAATCGGCAGCTCCTGCGGTGCAACACCCCAGGCAATCGGGTCACCATCGGCAAGACCCGACCACACCCGCCCCCCTGGTCGAAGCACGGCGTCGTCGGCATGGTCGAGGGTGGTACCAGGGCTGCCCACGAAGACCAGGTTGTCCGCGGCGATACCGGTACGCGCCGCCGTACCCGCAACGACCGATCCGTAGCTGTGGGCGACCACGGTGATGGTCTGGTTAGGGCTCAGGCCTTCAAGAAAGCGGATGAGGGCAGGGGCACCGCTGCTGGCTGCCGACCTGGTCACCGCACCAACGGTATCGGGGCTGTCGTAGCCAAGCCAGGCCACGGTGGCAACGTTGCCGAGACCGGAGGTCGCCCCCATCAGCTCGACGGCATTGGCCCGGAATCCGCCATCGGGACCACCGAAGTTCTCGATGCTGTTGGCCATACCCGGAACGACTACGCCGACCTGAGTGGCAGCACTCAAATCACCAAACACCTCTACCACGCGACCGTCTCCTGCCGGATTGAACAGGAGTATCTGCCGATCCTCGGCCAGCCAGCGGCGATACTCCGCAGCCCGTTCGGACAGCGCTGCACTTAGGGCACCAACCAGACCGGCGCTCACCGGACCGCGCCCGCTCGCACCGATCCCGAGTGCACGCAAATCGCGAGGTGACTGCGGATCTGCCAACAACAGAAGACCCGTCTCCAACCTGGCGATCTCCGCCTCCAGGAGCATTGCGTTCGCCAAATACCTGAGCTCGGGAGGAACTCCGTCCAAACCTCCTATCAGGCGCGGATAGCGAGCCGCCAGCCCTTGTGCGGTTGCCGGGGCCAGATCGGCGAAGGTCTCGGCGATCTCTCTTGGGCTCATCTTCAGGAGCTGAGCCGGATGGGGTGCGGCCCGCTGCGACAGGTAGACCGCTTCCCACGTATCGAGGTCAAAGACCGCATGCGCAGCAAAGTCGGCCTTTCGCATCAACTCACGACTGGGGCCGAAAAAATGAGGGGTTCCAACCCGCTGCGCCTCGTCAATGGCAGCAGCCCTCCACCTCAGCTCACGGGCTTGCTCGCTGAGCCATCCTTCGACTCTCGACAATCGAGGACCGACGGCAACGACTCCTTGGCCGCGCTGATTTTCGACACTGAGCACAGCGGCGTTAGCCGCATCGATTCTGCTGGCGTACTGGTCCGCAGAGTCCGCAAGGCCGAATAGCCCTGCCGGATCAGCGCCGACAAACACATGTCCGATCACTTCTGCCCTAGCTGGATCAGCTCAACCTTCCCGTCTGCGAGCAGATAGCCACGGCCTACCGGGAAGTCATCAGGCCCCCTCCGCGGAAGTGGGGTCTGCCACAGATCGCCATCGGTTGCAACGTTGGGTCGTAGTGCGCACCCGATGCGAGACCTCCGAATCTCCTGGGTCCAATGCCCATACAGACCCCGCATCGCATCGGCCGAGCCTGCCGCCACAACCCTGGTCCCCGAGCGTCGCGACTTGACCAGCTCACTCAGCCAGTCGTTGTCCTGAACTAGCTCGGCATCGTCTATGAGCAGCAGTCTGCTCGGGCCGGATTCACAGACGCTGTCGATGCGGTCCAGATCAGCAATGGTGTCGACAGCCGAGGCGGTCCGCAGCGGCGAGCGGCGCGGCAGTATCGCGATCACCTCGACCCGGGGGTTCGCCGCCTTAGCGACGGCCGCGATCGTCGCCAAGGCAGTGCTCTTGCCAGACCGAGCGGGTCCGGTGATCAACCCGTGCTCGCCCTCACGAAGCACGAGGCCAGCCGGGGTTAGGGCGGTGTCGCCGATACCAATTGGCAGAAACCATTCTTCTGGCGAGATCCGTCCCGCTGCCACGACATCGGCGACGGCAACCACGTGGGGAAGAACCTCGATCGACCACGGTGCGAGAAGCGGCGGTCCCCACTTGTTCGCAGCAACTGCGGCCGGCAATCCGTCGCGATGCGGCAGGCCAATCTGGACTTCGCGGCCGCTCCCCGACTCGAAGGCCCGGCCGGGAACCGTCGGAGGTTCGACAGGAGGGATACCGAGGCTGCTGTAGTCGTAGCGATCAGCCAGCCGGAGCACCAGCCGGCCCGCGACCAGCGCGGCGAGCCGGGTCGGCACATCACCCGGATGTTTGGCGGTGATGACTGTCAACATGCCGACCCCTGGCCCATCGGCGATCAAACGTGCGAACAGGTTCTGCACCGCTAGGTCAGCCGGGTCGCTGAAAGCGTCGGCAAAACCGCCATAGTTGTCGACAAAAGTGATGATTGTGGGACGACTGGTGAGGGAGGTGGCATCCTCGGCCGCCGCCCTGCGCCGCAGTTGCAGTTCCTCTGCCAAACGACGCAACAGCCGCAGTTGCCTGTCGCGTTCGTCGGCGCCCACCACTGCTCCAACATGAGGAAGATCCTGCAGCGGATGAAGCGCCTGATCGTCGAAGTCCATGAAGTACAGGTGCAGACGGTCGGGGTCGCCGGAGCTCGCCAAACCGACAGCCATCGTCTGCAGCGCCGTCGTAGTCCCACTCCCCGACAGTCCGTAGATAAGTAGGTTGCCGTCTGTCGCCGACCAGGTTGCGAGGCTCTGACGCTGCCGGTGCGGTTCATCAGCGACGCCGAAAGCGGTCGCCCCGTGTGGCTGCAGCTCCGCATCGAGCCGATCGAGGTCCACCACGGTTGGCAATGGCGGAGGCCACGGCAGCCGAGCCGCCGGAAACGCCTTCGCAACCTGCCGGGTCGCGGCGACGATGCGCTCGAGATCTGTTGGTTCGTCGTCGGCAGGGGAAGAGACGGGAATTGAACTTGGCTGCTCGTGAGCGAAGAGAAAGGGACGAACGCTGAGACCAGTTGACCGGCCGGCCATGGCGTGGCCGGTCACAAGAGCCGTTTGGAACGGTACGACGTCGCTTGGTCCGAACCTGGCAAGACCTCTTCCCGGATGACCGCGCCCGATCTCCGCAGCCTCACTACATCCCAACACATCGACAGAATCCGAAGTGTCCTGCATGCGAAGCGCCACTCGCAGGTTGGTGTTGGCTTTGATGTTCTCGCTGATAACTCCGCTCGGGCGCTGGGTAGCGAGCAGCAGATGGACCCCAAGACTGCGGCCACGCTGTGCGATCCCGACAAGGGCATCGATGAACTCGGGCAGTTCCTTGGCCAATGCCGCAAATTCGTCGATCACAACGAGCAGCCGCGGTAGGGGGGTGCTGGAGGTGTGCGGTATGTCACCAATGTCCGACACGCCGATCGCACGCAGCTGTTGCTCCCGGTAGGTCAGCTCTGCGTCCAGACAGCTCAGCGCGCGCTTCGCCAGGTGCTCATCGAGATCGGTAACCAGGCCAACGGTGTGCGGAAGGTCGGCGCAGGCATCGAATGCGCTCCCTCCCTTGTAGTCAATGAGAACGAAGTTCAGCGCCGTCGGACTAGCGGTGGCCGCAAGAGACGCGACGAGTGTCCGCAACAGCTCCGACTTCCCGGCGCCGGTCGTGCCCCCGAGCAGCGCATGGGGACCGTCGGCTACCAAGTCGATCATGAGCGGCCCCACCGCGGTAACACCGACTGGAGCATCTATCGCCGACCGGTTGCGCCGCCAATTCTGCTCGATGGACCGCACCGGGTCGGCACCCAACGACACAAGCGCCTCCAGGTGGACGACCGTTGGCAGGCTCGTGCCGGCCTCCGTTGCTTCAGGGTCGTCGAGCCGGGCGAGGGCACGAGCCGTTGCTCGTGCAACCGACGCGGGCAGCTGCCACGGCAGGAAATCGATCGCTTGTCCGTCAGGGAACCGAATCCGAGAACGCTCCGTCTCGAGCGAAACGATCGTGGTCGCCAACGAAGGGAGATCCAGTAGACGTCCTGCGATCGCGATCGCAGCGACACCAGTTCTCGCCCCACCGCGCAAGACCTCACGAACGACCGCCCGACCGCCACTCGACAGATCCGGGAGATCGACGATGCACAGATGGTGGGGGCCGCGATCATTCTTCTCCGTCGGGAGCAGAGCTGCGACCTGTTCTAGTTCCTCAGCGGTAGCCGCAATACGGCGTCGCCCGTCGATGAGCGTATGCGGGAGCCATTTCGCCCAATCCCAATCCGCGGGGGTCTCGGTGAACACCGTGATCGCTAGGTCAGCCGGTCCGTGATTGATACTCGCCTGGAGAAGAAGCTGCCGTGCCCCAGCCAGCACTCGATCGCGACTTCCGGCGAGACCACAGACCGCACCGGGCACACAATCGATAGATATCGGAACGTCATGCAGCACTCGGTGCTGATCCAACACCTCCCTGGCTTCGATCGAGACGTCGCCACTGATTTCGGGGTCCCACGTCATGCAAGCGGTTCCGATCGGAAGAACCATGAAGTCATCGTGAATGGGACGGCGTTCCCAGAGATGGGGCCGGACGTGCTGGGCAGACGATCGGAGCTCGGTCGGAATCATGGCGGCCTGGCGCCGCACGGCTACCTCCATGCCGTTGGCTTTGGTTACTTCCTGGGCAAACCGGCTCAGCAGCGCCCGGTACCCGTCACCCGACTCTCTCGACTCACGTCGGAGCCGTCTCTTGTCCTCCAACCAGTTGGCCAGCAACATTGCTGGGGAGAACACCGCAAACACCGCCATGCGGGGGTTGATGAGCACCGCCATCACCAACCCCAGAACGAGTGGCACCACCAACGCTCCCCAGCCGAAGCGCATCGGCTGTGCCGGCTGCTGCGGTGCTGCGGGTGGATGCAAGATCGGAGCCGTGTGGCGGATGACGGGCCGCGGCGGCCGGTTGAAGGGTCCGCCGTTGCGAATCGGTTCCTCCGACGCTGCACCCCCAGCCCGCACAAGCACCTCGATACCTGCTACTTCGACCACACTGCCGGTGCGCAAGCCGGCTTCGGACAAGGGCACGGTGACATCAACTACCCGACCATCGATAGTCACGGTTCGGTCTGCGGTCTCTCCGAAAGCGTCTATCAGATCCGACACTCTCGCACCGCTGCCGTTCCCCTCGACCTCTACCTCGTACTCCGAGCCACCGTTTTGCAGAGTCACGTTCATCGCTGAACACCGACCTCAGCAGCCGTGACTGCGAGCGCCGCGGCCTGCGCTCGCAGTGTCCCGGCCTGCCGCCGCAACGCGTTGGCCTCTTCCTCGAACTCCCCAGCAATCCGCACTATCCGTCTTGCCTGCTCATCCAACTGCCGTGCGTGCAACGCACACTCAACTTCAAAGGCGGTTGCCGCCGGCCCGGTCCACACTCGATGTGACGTTGCGATGAGAGGACTAAGCAACCCATGCAGCGCCGCCGCGTGCGATCGCAGCCGATCAGCATCTCGCCGCAGCGCGTCCGACTGGAAGACCTTGTCGTCGGCAAGGCGATGGAGCTCGGAAGAAATCACCGGGGCTCGGCTAGCGAGTAGCCATCTCGATGTTGTCGTGGTACTTCGCCACGGCAACGCTGGCTTGCGATAGGGCTTCGCGCAGATTGGTGAGAGCGGGCATGAATTCCCCATCCCACGCCGCACGGAACTTCTCCGCACCCGGACCTTCCCATGCGGTTGCTCCACGTGCCACCTTGCTGGTCACTGTTGACTGGAGGTTCTCGACTTCGCCTGCCTTTGCCTCGAACAAAGATCGAAGGGTCTGCAGATCTGCAAGGTTGGCTCCAAACATGGCTGCCATTGAGGTTCCTTTCTCTGGGGGGTCTCTTTGCGACCTCGTGCTTAGTGACCGTATAACGATGTTTAGTGATTGTCAATCGTTAATTACCGTTGACAATCACTATTAATAGGATATAGGGTGTCATCATGACCGAGAAGCACCCAGCCGTAACCTTTGCCTTGTTCTTGGTCCTGACCACCGGTCTCACCATGGGGCTCCAGCAACTGGACAGCGGTCTCCGCATCGACTGGTCCGATCCAATCGGGTGGTTCGAGACCGCATCGGTCGAGAACGCAGCCGGCGCCACTGTGCGGTTGATTGGCCTCACACTTGGCTACTGGGTCGTCGTCTCGACAACGCTCTATGCCATAGCGAATCGGGTTCGTCACCGCCCACGATTGGTGACCTGGGCAACCCTCCCGTTTGCCCGTCGTCTGGCAGATCGAGCTCTGGCAACCGCTCTCGCTGGTTCAATTGTGTTGTCGCCGATGAGCCCAGCCCTTGGCGAGCAACCGCCTCCACCCCCTGTCGTCTTCGATATCACCAGCGACGGCGTACCGATTCCCCATGTCCAATACTCGACACCGATCGATGAGGCAACACCAACGATTGCGAATGAACCCGCTTCCCCGCAGGTGCCTACCGCACCGGTGGCGGAAGCACCCAAACCCACTCCAGCCATCAGGGCCATCGCGACCGAACCATCACCAACCGCAACCAAATACACCGTCGTCGCCGGTGACAGCCTCTGGGCCATCGCTCTCCGCGAGGTAGGGCAAGGGGCCGATGGCGATGCGGCCGCCGTGACTTCCTATTGGCGACAGGTGATGGCGGCAAACCGCACCACCCTCCGCTCCGGAGATCCAAATCTGATCTACCCCGGTGAGATCGTGACCCTGCCCGAGGTGCAACCATGAACATTGCCGAGATGCTGGGCACGCCGGTGAACGATCCTGCCGATATCGTTCCGACACCAGCCGCACCGTGTGTGCCAGCACCCCCACCGCAACCCGCGAACCCTCGCCATCCCCGTCGGGGGCGCTTGGTGTGGGCCGCGTTGATCGTCACCGCGCTGGTTGTCGGTGTGGGGGCCGGCTGGTATCTCGCAAGCACCGGTTCTCCTCCCCCAGTACCGCTCACCGCTGCTCACTCTCAGGTTGATCAGGTCGGGGAGTACGCCGAGATGTATGCAGCCCTCTACCTGTCGGGGCGCACTCCGCCGGGAGCACACGACGGTATGTCCACAGGAAACGCCTCAACCGCTACCGGAACCTGGGTCAATCACAGCGCTCCGCTAGCAGTGGAATCGCTAGGCCATGGGTTCTGGAATGTCACCGTCGTCGTCGATGCGCTTGAGCTTGCCGGTGACGTCTACGAGTCGGCAGGGCTTCAGTACTTTGCGGTCACCGTCGACAGCCGGTCGACCCATCCGGTGGCCGTGGCCCCACCAGCCCGTATCCCCCAACCCCCTGCCATCGCACCGACGGACCTCCCCCAATTCACGACCGAGGTTCCTCCCGACCAGGCCGGCGTGGTCACCAAGTTCCTCGATGGCTACCTAACCGGACAAGCCGATGTCGCGAGGTACATAACTCCGACGGCACCTATCCAACTGTTTGCGTCATCGCCGTATGAATCCGTCTCGATCGATTCGATGCACAGCGACTCCTTGGGCAGAGTGGCGGCCTCAGTATCCGCGACCACCGCGACCGGGGCCGCTCACAATCTGCAGTACACAGTCGAGATGTCGTTCGCATCTGGGTTCTGGGAAGTCGCCGGCCTGACCGCACCGGTGATCACCGAATGATCGAGCCCAAGCCCGGGTCCCTCATCGACCACAGTCGCCGGTCGGTGTCGCTACCACGCAGACTGATGCCTTCGATCCTTGCGATTCATGCCGGCAAGCGCCCCCGGCCCGACACCACAGTCGCTGAGTTGCGCGCCGGCGGAATCATGGCAACTGAACGGCTCGATCCGCTCGTCACCACCCTCGTCGAGGTGATGACCAACCCGAGTCTGGTCATCACAGTCGAACTCTCCCGAGATGCCAACCCGAAACTCGCAACCTTCTGGGGCACACCGCACCGCGCTGTTCTCGGGCTCACCGAGAATCGACACCGGTTCCAGCTGATCCAGGTTGAACCGACACTGCTGCCTTTTCATCTTGCACAAACCACGGGGCTTGACCCTCGCCCCGAGCCCCCATTCTCGGGAAGCTTCGCCGTGTCGGCATCCGCTCTCCACACTGCAGAGACCTCGGCAGCAAGGAACCCGGACATCGCCGCCGCTGCCCTACGCGGTGCCGGGGTGCAGCAGGAATGGTGCGATCGATTCCTTGGTGCCCTCGTTCTGCGCCAGTCTCTGTGGACAATCGAGTCGGTCTGGTTGGGCCGCGACTCCATGCGTGATGAATGCCGGCTCTCGGTTCTCGATGCAGGATCCGACGGGTATTGGCGGTTCGGTTCGAGCGAGGAAGGAATCGTGACCGTCTCCACATCCAGCTTCGAAGACCTCATGCGGAGGTTCGCTGCATTGCTCCCCAGAGTGGGCCCGACCGAATAGGCAGTCCGGTTCTGGCCAATGCACCGGTTGTTGGTCGTATGATTGGTCCGATGAAGAAGCTAATCCTCATTGCATTGGCTGCGGCCGGAGGGGCTGCTGTGTTCAAGCTTCTCAATTCGGAGTACAAGCCACCCGCCAAGCCATGAGCACACTCGACACCGGGTACGGCAAGCTCCGGGTTCGTACCTTTGGTGTCACTCCTGCTCCGGTCGTTGCACTTCACGGTTTCACCCTCCACGGTGGGATGTTCGCAACACTCGCCGAAGTGGCCGGCACCGCAATAGCCGCCCCCGACCTCCCTGGCCACGGCCAGTCCGAGATCGACCCGGTCACGATCGAGACGGCGGTCGGCGCTATCGCCGAGTTGCTCGGTCAGTACACGGAGCCACCACTGTTGCTTGGATACTCCCAGGGCGGTCGAGTGGCTCTCCACGTAGCAATCCAACACCCGGATCTTGTCGGCTCACTGTGTTTGGTGGCCACGTCACCAGGGTTGAACGAGCGAGCCCGCCGACTGCGGACCATCGCCGACAATGCGCTCGCCACCCGCATCGAAGAGATCGGAACGGAACGGTTCATCGCAGAATGGTTGGCCAACGCCCTGACCACCACCGATCGTCTTCATTCAGATATCGCCGCAGCAGATCGTCAGATCCGGCTCGAGAGCACGGCATCGGGCTTGGCGGACGCGCTACGAGGCTTCGGGCAAGCCTCCGTCCCCGACTCACGGGATCAGATTGCCACGCTACCGATGCCTACGGCGTTCGTTGCCGGACGTCGGGATGACAGATTTGTGTCATTGGCGATCGAAATGGCTCACATTCGCGGCGAGCAGCCGGTGCTAGTGGATGGAGCCGGACACAACGTCATCTTGGAGGCTCCCGAGGCGGTTGCCGAAGTGATTAGGGGCTTGCTCGGTCGACAAACCGGCTGATCACGTCCACGTATTCACCGGGTCGGTTCAACACCGACTCATGAAAGCCTGCGGCTATTTCGATCAATTCAGCGTCCGGGAGCAATGAGGCCAGCTCGTACTGGGTCTCTGGAGGAACGACTTCGTCTGCGGTCGGGATGATGACCATCGCCGGCTGCGGTAGCCGCCCCACCCACGCTCGAGAATCGAACCGCCACACCGCAGCCCCAATCTCGTAGTAGAGATCAGCGTCACGTTTGATCAGCGCCTGGTGCATCCAACGCCGGTGGTTTGGCCTGACGGCCCCGGCTCTGTGAAGAATCTCACCCGTGACGCGAGCGATCTCGTAGTTACTCAACCGGAGACCGCCACGTGCCAGCCAAAACGCGATCCGGGTTGGAACGCGGAATTCGGCAATCGGCCGCGAGGCTGTGGCTGCCAGGACCATCGCACCCACATGGCGCGGGTGCCGTCTTGCCAACTCCTGAACGACCATTCCTCCCATCGAGTAGCCGAGGACGGTCGCCTTCGACACTCCAACTGCATCCAATATGCCGGCGACATCGTCGGCAAGATCGGTGATCTCGACCCGCCCCCGCACCCAATCGCTCCGGCCATGATTCCTCAGGTCGGGAATGATCACCCGGTAGCGTTCCGCCAGTTCGGGGATGACGCGATGAAACGTCATCGCACCGTCCAGGTTCCAACCGTGCACCAGCACCAACACCGGGGCCTGCTCCGGCCCGACCTCGCGGACGAACATCTCGTTGGAGCCGACGATGACCGTTCGCCCCGGCACTGGCAGCGGGTTGTCTTGAGGAAGCCCAAAGCGCGGAGCGAGTTCCGGCCCAAAAACCCTCCAGGCCAGCCACCCCCCGACGCCGTAGCCCGCCCATCTGACGATCCGCATCGTTCTATCCCTCATCCTTGTTGGCGCCGAGAGCGTCAACCGCAAATGTGTTGTCGGCAACAGGCTCGCCACCGATCAGGTGCTCTGTGATGATCCGCTCCATGACCGCTTCGTCAACCGAGTGATACCAAACGCCCTCCGGATAGACAACAGCAATCGGACCCTGCTCACAGACCCGGAGGCAATCCACCTTCGAGCGTAGGACCGTGCCACAGGTGGAGGCCAACTCTGGTCCCGGAAGGTCGATGTCACCCCCTCGCCAATGAGGTGGCGCCGACGCCAAACCCAGGTCCTTGAGCCGACGCTTCAGATAGATCCACACCGTCGCGCTCTCGTCGTAGGTCGAGCAGCGTGGCGTCGACTGCTGCGCACACACCAAGATGTGCCGATTCAACGCTCCGATCCCAAGGGCTTCTGAAATGACGCCAAGGCGCTGTTGAGTGTTGTCATCCACAAGCCCAAGGTAGCCGCCAGAACCGGGAGGCAATCTGGATCTGGGGCCTATCATCGATTCCGACCAATCGGAGCGAGATGAACCACTTCCAGCAGATCTATGCAACCGAAGCTGCAACGTATCACCGGCTTGTCGCTGCCGAAGATACCCGTGGCGAACTCGCCGCAGAGCTGAGCCGCGTAGCTGCCGCCGCCACCTCCATCGTCGACATCGGCACCGGGACGGGGCGGATCGCCATCCCTCTGTGCCAGGCGGGAATGAAGGTCCACGGGATTGATGCTGCGCCGGCAATGCTCAAGGTGGCTGCAGAGCAACTCGACAGCTGCGACGGGGACTGGAAGCTCAGTGTTGGTGACGCTCGAGATCTGCCGGTTAGCGACGGATGGGGCGATGTTGCTATCGCCGGATGGGTGTACGGGCACTTCACCGAGTGGTGGCCCGAAACCTGGCAAGCCGAGCTGGACCAAGCCCTCGCCGAAATGGACCGTGTCGTCAGGAGTGGCGGCGTCGAGGTAGTCATCGACACCCTTGGCACCGCGACAACGGAGCCGGCCGCTCCCACTCCTGGGCTGGCTGCCTATCACGACCGTCTCGAGGCCATGGGCTTTGCACGCACCGTGCTCCGTACCGACTATCGCTTTGACTCGGTTGCCGAGTCGATTGAGCTCCTCGACTGGTTCTTTGGTCTCGGCGAATGGGGCCGCCAACACAACGAGGCGCTGGTCCCCGAGTTCACCGGTTGGTGGGAGCGCACCCGCTAGGAACAGATCCGCAGGATCTCGTCGCCGTAGGCATCGAGCTTTGCCGGCCCGATGCCGGAAATCATGATCAGGTCCCGCTCGGTCTGTGGTCGTGTCGCCGCTATCGCCAGCAGCGTCTTGTCGTTCATGACAACGTAGGCGGGGACCGAGCTGGCCACCGCAGTTTCGATCCGCCACGCCTTGAGCTTCTCAACCAGCGCCTCGTCGACGTCGGCTGCGGCGACGGGACGAACGAGTGGGCCACTGCCGCCGGGAGTGGTGACGGTCTCTCCCCAGGCAACGAGCATCGAACTGCTCCCCGAGTCAAGGGTGACGACCGCACCGTCATCCTCGAATGCCTCGATCACGCCCGAGTAGCCACCGGCAATCCGGACCCGATCGCCGAGCGCAACTGCGACACCGTCACTCTTGCTGGACTTCCTCACCGCTGTTGTGTCGGCGCCGCGCTCCGTTTCTCCAGTGAGTTCGGCAAGGAAGGGTGAGGGTCGAGCCTTGTCCGCAAGCACGACAACCTGTTTGCGACCACGGGTGATCGCGACGTGGAACACTCGTCGTTCCTCTTCAGGATCCTCTGCAAGGTCGTGCGGGAACAAGCCGCGGTCGGCACCAAAGACGACGACCCGATCCCACTCCATCCCTTTCACCCGGTGCACCGTGCTCAATTCGACGCCATCTGCATCGTCGGGATGGCTCAACGACGAGCGGAGCCAAGCCTCGAAGTCGGCAAGCTCCCGGTGGAGGACCGCTGCTCTACGCAAGGCGACCAGGTCATCGGACTGTGCCGACCGGTCGGCTCTCCTTCTCCCTGCATCAAGAGCCGCCGCCGCACCACTGAGACCGATCTCGTCGTTGATAACGTCCAACATGACGATGCTGTCGCCACCTTCAGCGACCTCGACTGCCCTGGCTATGTCGTCGCAGAACCCGTCCCACTTGGTTGCCTGGTTGCCGTCGAGCTTGCCACCCATTGCGTAGAGATCGTCGAGAGACACTCGATTTCGTCGCCCCACCATTTGGTGGGTGAGCCTGGTCAACCCTCGAGCGGGCCGGCGCACAATCTTCATGAGATCGCTGCTGCGGATCGAATCGGGATCGAGACCGATCCGAATCCAGGCGAGGGCCGCCGCCGTCACCGTGCGTTCCAGGACTCCGCTCCCCAGCGGAGACCGGAACGGAATGCCGGTTTTTGCGAAGGCAACGTGAACGGGCAGCAATGCAGAATTGACCCGACACAACACCGCAATGTCGGTGGGTGATGTTTCGCCGAGCCAATCACCGACCCGCACCGCACATTGCAGGCCCAGCTCCGACCCGGGAAGCAGATCAATAGCGAGAGCATCCGGTTCCTCTTGAGCGGTGCCCGCTTTGATTACTTTTGGTACTCGCCGATCGTTGTACTCGAGAAGCGTCGCCGCCGCGGTGACGACACTCGGCGGACAGCGATAGTTGACCTCGAGCGGGTGCGACACGGCACCGGGAAATAACCTGTCGTAGTCAATGAGGAAGCCAGGATCGGCACCCAGATAGCCATAGATGACCTGATCATCATCCCCGACTCCGAACACGTTGAGCTCCGGTGATGCAAGGAGGCGAATCAGCAGCAGATAGCTGGGGGTGAGGTCCTGGAACTCGTCGACCACCATGTGCCGGCATTTCCCCTGCCAGTGCCGACGCAGGTCTGGCATCGTCAGCAAAGCCTCAATGGCTCCGTAGATCTGCTCGTCGAAGTCGGCCTCGCCGCGGTCGCTGAGCAAACCCCTATACCGCTCATAAACGCGGGCGAAGTCGGGAACATCGTCGCGGAAAGCCTCGACCTCATCAGGCGGCCGCAACGCAATTCGCACTTCTCCCAGCGCCTCCAGATACGGCCCGATCGTGTCCGAATTCGGGCGACGCGGCGCTTCGACCAAATCGTCGAGACGGCGGCGGTGGTCCCGTTCATCAAGCAGCGCAACGTTGCCCCGTGCCTGGCGCAGGATCTCCCAACCCAAGGAATGGATCGTTCGCACCTTGAGACCGGGCCGTGACCCCAGCCGTTCCCGCATCTCCGCAGCCGCCCGGTTGTTGTAGGCGAGTGCACAAATGATCTCCGGTTCGATCCGCCGATCCTCGACGAGATGCCGCACCCTGGCAGTCAGCGTCCGTGTCTTCCCCGACCCGGCAGGAGCAATAATCCGGGCCGGCCCCGCCTGGTGCATCGCTGCCGCCGCCTGGTCAGGGGCAAGTTCATCGACCATATCCGGGTAGCTGGGGAGGAGGCTCGGTAGCGACCCCAGTGCTATCGACTCTGCGTGGACAACCGGATCATCGAGCCCGGCCACCGGGCCACGCGGCCCCCCGTCGACCCAGACCTCCGTGCCATCTCCAAGGGTGATGTCCCTACCCTCGCTCGGCTCGGCGCCAAGCGCTTCGGCCTTGCGCCCCCACCACCAGATGAGTTCCCCCGTCCGCATGTCATAGCTGTTGGCCCACACCAGATGATGCAGCCGCTCTCGGGTGAAGAGGAACCCGCGCCGCAACCGCCACGGGTCCATGGGTGAGGTCTCCGGCTTGCGCAGGACCGCAGGGTCAACCGCCAACTCGATAACCAACGGCTCTCGCTTGACCCACGACCGATGCAATCTATCGACGAGAGCTTCGGCCGCGGGGCGGTCATCAAGGATCGTCTGGTTAACTCGAACGACGGTCGCATCGCCCCAGGCGTCGGGCACAACATCACCGGGCCGCACCACAACCGATCGACCCAATTGCTGAAGGGAATGTAGGTTCACGGCGCGCAGCTTACGCCGAGCTTGGGACACACCTCAGCGAAGCGGCTCGAATTCGAATGCAGTGCCGCCCTCCGGATGATCGAAGCGCACGGCCGCCGTCTTCTCACTCATGTGGTGGACCCGCAGGAAGAGTTCGACAAATGGGTCGTCATACCCTGACGACCCCGCGTTGACCGCCAACACTCCGCGCGGAACCGTGAAGCCACCGTCCGAGATAACACCCGCCAGAATGACCCCGTTCAGAGTCACCAGCACCCGATCGCCAACGCTGAGACCGGCGGCATGCAAGTGTGACTTGCGCACCGTCGTCTTGATGTTTCCGAATCCATCGGTCCAGGCCACGAGGTGGGACGGCACTTCTTCGATAGTCGTCGGGTCAAGCTCATCGGTGAGCACCGAGTAGTCCCTGTCGACAATCGCGGACACATAGGCGGGGAAGAAATCGCGGGACCGAAACTGTGATCCTTGCGCAGGGCTCGCCACATCCCGAAACTCGACGATATGCGGCTTGATGAAGCTGAATGCATATTGGGACGAGACGCTGACCACCTCGACACCGTTGTCCAGCTTGGCGTACTGAAGGCCTCGGCCACGATTCTCTGCGGAGACCTCGTCTTGATCGCGTCGCGGGGCGGCGTTGCCAAAGATGACCATGCGGTTCGGAATCGGGCCCAGAGCGAGCTGTGCGGTGACAAAGCCCACCGCAATAGTGTCGAGCGATGGAGTCGATGTCTGATGGATCGACACCGACGCAGGATCGATGAGCGATGTGTGGAAGCGAGTCAGGATCTCTGCGAACTCGAGCCCATCGGGGGTGTAGTCACAGATCATGTGGAGAAGGGTCGGTTTGATCACGACGCCGATGGTAACCGTTGCCGCACTCCCCAAGGATGGGTAGCAGTCGCGGCGTGGTGCAGGTCACAAGTGCGCCCCAGCTGATAGCAAATCTCTGCGATGCAGCTGGGACGCCCTCAACAGCCAGGGGATTGCCTCTCAGACAACGTCACGCCGGGTCACAGACACGAGGCCGATGGCGGCAGGAACAAAGGCCCACAGGGCGATGGCCACGATCGCCGCTCCCACGCTCACCACGTTTTCCAAGCCGGAAGCTGCATACGTAAGAGTCCCCGGCACCCACGATGCTGTCTCGGAGGCCATCTGCACCGCAAGCGGCGGAAGGATGACCAGCAGCAGGATGGTCCCGGTGACCGCACCGCCTGTGTTGCGGACGAAGGCACCAATCCCGGCGCCGAGCACCGCACCGGCGCCGCCAGCAAGGGTCGAGGCTGCGAGGACCTGTGCCAAATCGGCGGCAGAGACCATGAACCCGAAGTCGGTCATCGTGAGCCCCGCTGCCACCGAACCGGCACTTATCCCTGCACCGACGAGACCGAGCACGCTGCCGGCGACAAAGACCGCCGCATATTGGGCAAGGACGGCTTGGGGCCGCCGCGGTGTGGTCAGGAAGGTGAGAACGACTGTGCCGTAAGCGTATTCGCGGGCAACGGCGATAGCGCCGAACAGCCCGGCGATCACAAGAGCATTCCCAGCAAAGGCCATCAGTGACTGCTGGTCGGTGGCAGTTGAGATGAAGGTCTTACTGCCGTCCATGTCGGTGCCGACCGCCACCGCGATAGCGGTGGCTGCACCGATAACCCCAAGCACAACGAGGAAGACCAAAGGCATCCTCGTGCTGGTTAGCTTGCGAAGTTCGGCCCGCACGATTCGAGACCAGTTCATTGGTCCTCCTTTGTGTTGGACTGGGTTCTGTCAGCCGCATCTCCGGTCCAAGCGAAGAAGCGATCCTCCAACGAGTCGGTGTGGTGTGATAGCTCATACAGAGCGATGCCAGCGCGGAAAGCGTTCTCCCCGATCTCGTCGAGAGAGAGGCCGCGGACCACGAGGGTGTCGGGCTGGTTCGACTCAACGACGCCACCCGCTGCTTCCAGAGCGGCTTGCAGAGCATGGGGCGAAGCGGCCCTGACAAGTGATGCGGATTGCCGTAGGTCGGCCAGCGACCCCTGGGTCACCAATCGACCCTCGTTGACGATGACGACATCGTCGGCGAGATGCTCCACCTCTCCGAGCAGATGGCTGGAAACAAGCACCGTGTTGCCATCCGCCGCCCGTGATCGAAGAAGATTCCGCAGAGTACGAATTCCCTGTGGATCCAATCCGTTGCCGGGCTCATCGAGAACCAGCACCGGTGGATCGCACAGCAGTGCGGCGGCAAGGCCAAGGCGTTGCTTCATGCCGAGCGAGTACGTCCCGGCGTTCCGGTTTGCTGCGGCACTGAGCTCCACCATTTCGAGGACCTCGTCGACCCGCTCCAATGGGGTGGCCGTGGCGTCCGCCAGGATCCGCAGGTGGTTTCGCCCGCTTCGCCCTGGATGGAACGCATCCGATTCGACGCTGGTCCCGACCGTTCCGGTGGGGTCGGCAAGCTCGGCGTAGGCGAGACCGCCGATGGTGGATCGACCGCTGGTCGGTGCGGCCAGGCCGAGCATGATCTTCATCGTTGTCGACTTGCCGGCGCCATTCGGACCGAGAAAGCCCGTCACGCGCCCGGGGGTGACGACGAATGACAGATCGTCGACGGCAGTCGCACCGCCGTAGCTCTTGGTTACGTGTTCGACGGAGATCGGATACGACTGAGATTTGGGCCTGGTTCTTGGGCCCGACGGCTGGTTCATTGCCACTCCTTTGGTACTTGTACTCAACGTAAGTACCTGAGGTAGGGCCGTCGCCAGGCATTGTGGGGATTTGCGGCTCCGCCATTTGGGGGAGACGCAGTGTGCCGGTCGTCTCGGATCCGCCCGCAGGCGGAGTCGGATTACGACCCTAGGTCGCTGCCCCCCGGCTTGATCATGCCGCTCTCATAGGCAAACGCCACCGCTTGGGCGCGGTTGGTGAGCCCGAGTTTGGTGAGGATGCTGGAGACATGTGACTTCACAGTCGCAGCTCCGACGAAGAGGCCCTCAGCAATCTCGATGTTGCTCAATCCCGAGGCGAGGGCGATGAGGACCTCCCGCTCTCTGGCGGTAAGCCGATCGATACGAGCGACCACCGCTGGATCGAGGGTCGGTGGTGTCGCAAACCGGCTGATCAGCCGTCTTGTCACCGATGGTGCCAACAGAGCACCACCATCGGTCAGGGTACGAACCGCCGCCACCAGATCTTCGGGCGAGATGTCCTTGAGCACAAAGCCGCTGGCCCCAGCCCGGAGCGCCTCATACACGTACTCGTCGGGATCAAAGGTGGTGAGGATCAACACCTTCACAGGCCAATCGGCCGAGTCAACGATGGCCCTGGTGGCGGTGAGACCATCCATCTCCGGCATCCGAATATCCATCAGTATCACATCGGGGCGATGGGCTCGGGCGATCTCGACCGCGGCCGCACCGTCGCCCGCCTCGGCGACCACCTCGATGTCGTCCTGAAGATCGAGCACCGCGGCGAAGCCCCCACGGACCAGAGCCTGATCATCGACAACGGCAACTCTGATGCTCACTGGTCTCCAATCGGCAATCGTGCGAAGACCCGGAACCCACCCTCGGACCGCGGTCCGGCCTCAAAGATACCGCCCAGCAGATTCGCCCGTTCCTCCATTCCCACGATCCCCTGGCCCGATCCTGGCAGCGATGTCGTCGACGCCCCCGAATCCGTCACCTCGATATCGAGATAACCATCGGCTTCCTCGAGACGCACCTGCGCCGTGGCGTCAACACCGCCGTGCTTGAGAACATTGGTGAGCGCTTCCTGGACGATGCGGTACGCAAACAGATCCACCCTGACCGGAAGATCGGATGGGATATCCGACGTCAAAGAGACGCTCATCCCTGTCTTGCTGAGTTGATCTACGAGTTTGTGAACCTGGTGCAAGGCCGGCTGCGGATCGAGATCGCCGGATGCTGCCTCGGGGCGAAGCACGCCGAGAAGATGGCGGAGTTCGTCGAGAGCGCTGCGCCCGGCCTCCTCGACCACACCAATCGCCTCCACAGCTCGATCGGGATCGTCCCTGACCACCAACCGGGCGACCCCCGCCTGCACGGTCATCACGCTCACGTTGTGCGCAACAACATCGTGAAGCTCACGCGCAATACCGGCGCGGGCATCGGCGATGACCCGCTCGGCCTCGGTAGCCCGCTTCCATTCGAGATACTCGGCCCGCTCTCGAGCGGAGTTTGCCCGGTTCTGGAGTAGGCGGCCTACCAACCAAGCCAAAGCCGTCAAGACCAATCCGGTGACTACATCCGATAGTGGGTCACCATCGATAGCCTGGACAAGACCGGCGACGGCAAGGGCGGCGGCAAGCGCCGCCAGGCTGAGCCTCCACTCAGGGACGTATCGGCCAACCGCATACAACGACACCAGGATGTGAAACACCGGATTGCCCGGATAGCCAAGCGAAGCCCAGGCGACAGTCATCACCAGGGCAACCCCGAGCACAGCTAGCGACCGGCCGCGCCTCCACAGGAGGGCGGTGCTGGCGATGGCAAGCAAGAGGAAACCGGCGGCAGGAATGTCCGAGAACTTGGTTTCCGGATCCTGGTTGGCGACGTTGACGACACTGGCCCCGAACAGCACAACTGCCACCGCGACGTCCATGCCGAGCGGCGAAAGACGCCAACGCCCACCGACCGCCGCACCAGGCGTCGGATTCGTCTCGCCATCGCCGCGGGCCCGCTGGTCGGTCATCGGGCGGCCACCCGCGGACCCACGCCCACCACCGTTGGCGACGGTGTCAGTGATGGCGCCATGGTTCGTCCTTCTCCCGCGGAATCGACCCCACGTTACCGGGGCATTCATCTGTTCTTGCGTACGCTCGCGTCGTACATGCGACACTGGCTACGCAAGAACGGTCTGGGTCGGTCTTCTACACAATCTTGATGGCACCGGCGGGGCCGTCAGCAAAATCGCGATCAGTGACTCGGCCGACCACGACTCCGGTGTCACCTTCATCTTCGAGGGCTTGGAGGAGGGCATTCGCCAATGGTGCTTCGATCGTCAGCAGCAGGCCACCGCTGGTCTGTGCATCAGCAAGGAGCACCCGGGTCGATCGATCGGCGCCTCCGAAGTGGGTGTAGCGCTCCACCGACGCCAGGTTGCGCTCGGTGCCACCAGAAACTACATCGGAGGCCGCAAGCTCGGCGGCTCCAGGCAGCAGCGGCACCGCAGCAAAATCGATCTCAGCGCTGACTCCGCTCCCCCTGACCATCTCACCCAGATGCCCGAGCAGACCAAAGCCGGTGACATCAGTAGCCGCCGACACGCCAACCCTCCGCATCGCCTGCGCCGCACCGGCGTTGAGACGAGCCATCGACGCCACCGCCGTTTCTCGGACCGCATCAGCAACAACACCCCTCTTGATCCCGGTTGTGATGAGACCGGTTCCGATCGGCTTGGTCAGCACCACAACATCACCGGGCCGAGCACCGTCGTTGCCGAAGACTTCATCGGGATGGACTACCCCGGTCACCGCAAGACCGTATTTTGGCTCGGCATCGTCGATGCTGTGCCCTCCCACCAGTGTGCACTTGGCCTGCTCGAGCACCGCAGCACCACCCTCCAGCACGTCACCAAGCAACTCTAAGGGCAGCCGATCGCACGGCCATCCCACCATCTGCAGCGCCGTCAACGGCGTCCCCCCCATCGCATACACATCAGAGAGAGCGTTGGCCGCGGCGATCCGGCCCCAGTCGAACGCCTCATCGACGATCGGGGTGAAAAAATCGACGGTCTGCACCAGGGCAACCTCGTCGGAGACTCGGTAGACACCGGCGTCGTCGGACCCGCTGATACCAACCAGGAGGTCTTTGTGCTGAACCACGGGCAAATTGTTTACACGGCGCAGAACCTGCGCCAACTCGTCAGGACCGAGCTTGCAAGCTCAACCAGCCCCATGCGAGAACGATGTCAACCGTTCCATGACGCGCCTCCTTTCCGTGCTAGGACCGGGTACGAGGAGCCAGTCTAAGGCTGAGACCTCGTCGCCGAATCGCTCGCTTTGGGCCACTCCCACGCGGCAATGACCGACGACGGACTACCGGCCCCTAGCCGACTAGCTGTCGGGTCACCTATCGGTATGATTTCTGCTGCCGGGTGATTCACCACCACCCGGGTTTCCAACAGGTCCCCTCGTCCCCCCTGGGGGGCCTGTTGCTTTTCTGAGCAAGGATGCTCGCTGGTACGCGGGGTCACGGATGACCTGACCCCGTAGCCAGTTCTTTCGAGAGATCAGTCGCACGCCCTAGTCTGACGTTCATGCGTCTTCCTTTCCGCTCCAGCCTCAGTCGACTCAGCCACAGGCTGCGGGAGTTGGCGCGCAATCGGCCGGAGGAGGCGGAGGAATACCTCGACAGCCACCAGGACGAGTGGGAAGAGATCGCCGAGACCGACCCCGGATCGGCCGCCGACATCCTCGAGGCACTTCACGAAGAAGATGCTGCCGACCTGCTGCGTGATCTTGATACGGACGAGGCAGCCGATGTCCTCGACGAGATGCGCGCACCAGCAGCCGCCGACGTCATCGAGGAGATGACAACCGATAATGCCGCCAAGCTCATCTCGGAGATGGAGACGCACCAAGCCGTCGACCTGCTTGCCCAACTCGAGGACGAAGTCCGTGACGAGGTCATGGTCTCTCTCGATCCGGATGTGCGTCTCTCGATCAACCGGCTAATTGTCTACCCAGACGACAGCGCCGGTGGTCTGATGACAACCGACTATGCGGCCCTACCGGCAGGGATCACCAGCGGCGAGGCGATCGAAGCTCTACGTCGCCTGCATCAGGAAATCGGATCCAACCTCACCTACGTCTACGTTGTCGACGCTCAGGGCAGGATCGCCGGTGTCGTCCCATTTCGAGAGTTGGTGTTTGCCAGACCGGGTGACGGTCTCGACGAGATCATGCACAGCGACCCGGTCACCGTAACGGTTGACACCGACCGGGAGATCGTTGCCGAACTGATCCAGCGCTATCACCTGATCTCTCTCCCTGTAACCGATGCCCAGCAACACCTGGTTGGCATCGTCAAAGTCGACGAGGCAATGGAAGCCGCTCAGGTAGAAGCGACCGAGGACATCGCACAGATGGTGGGTGCCGGCGCCGAGGAAACCGTCTACACCGAGATAGGGGTCTCGGTACGCCGCCGTCTCCCCTGGATCGCCCTGAACCTCTTGATCGGTCTTGGGCTTGCGGTAGTCATCCGTGAATTCGAGAGCATTATCAGGTTGGAAGTGGTTCTCGCCTCATTCATGCCGATGGTTGCGTTGTTGGGCGGCAACTCCGGGGCCCAAAGCCTTGCGGTGATCATTCGTGCGATGGCGGTCGGCAGTCTGCCCCCCGGTCGTGCGGTGCGGGCCATACGTCGCGAGGCGATCATCGGCTTGATCAATGGACTGGTCATTGCCACTTTGTCGGGGGTATTCGGCGGCATCGTCGCCGGCGACGCTCGGATCGGTGTCGTGATTACTGTCGCCGTATTCGCCAATCTCGTGGTTGCCGGTGCGGTGGGAGCATCGATCCCGATCGTGCTGCGTCGACTTGGTCAGGATCCGGCGCTGGCCTCGAATATCTTCCTCACCACGGTCACCGACGTCGTCGGCTTTGGGGGGTTCCTTCTCACGGCGAAACTGATCCTGAACCTGTAGCTAGGAACCCAGAATGGCGACGCCGGATGCTTCAAGCGGCCCGACATAGACGATGCGGAAGCCCTCCTCGAGATGAGCGATGTAGTCGTTGTCGAGAGCGGATTGCTGAGCTTCGGTTGGCTCTTCAACAAACAAGGCGTCGGCTGCATCCTGCGACTCGACGATGTGCGCCTCGTATACGGGGGCGTACTGCTCAACAAGATCGGACATCACGTTGTGTACGTCAATGTCCGAGAGCGACTCGTAGGTTGCAGTGTCGAGCAACACCACGACCACATCTCCAGAGTCGGTAGCCTCGCGGCTGATGATGCGGTACTCGGGGAAAGAAAGCTCGGGAGAGGTTGTCGACGTGGTGGTTGACGTGGTTGTCTGCTCTGCCGAACCGGTACCTTCAACGGCGTCGGCCAGAGTCGTGATCGTGGCACCCGACGTCGTCGCTGCCGCCGAGTCATCCGCGACGTCGTCGTCGCCAGAACACGCAGCGACGAGCGCCAGCAGAAGCCCCGCCGCGATTGCCTGTTTGAAACTCACCATGTCACTTTACATCGGTAGAAAAGATCTGCCCGATTAGCCATTCCTCGCCCATTCCTCGAAGTCGACCCCTTCCATCCATCTCTCCGAGTTGACCACCGAAAAACGCTCCCTCACCTCCTCGAAAATCTCCTCGCTGGGGCTGTGTTCGAGACCGTGTCGAGCGAGATCAAGAGTTGGCCGCCACGCCTTCGGCCCGAGGGCAATGTCGACCTTGGATCGCCAGTCATCATGGTCGGTCACTGCACTCGCCGAACTCGACCAAAAGACCTGCAGCTTCTGGGCAGAGCGCAGGGCACGCCGTACCTCACGCATCGCATCCCTGGGTAGCTCGGCGGCTTCGACCAACGTGTCGTTGGCCCAGTCGGCGAAGGCCTGTTCACCCCAATTCTCCGGATCGGTCACGACTGACTCGTACAGCCCGTCGATAGACCGCAACGTGCTTAGAAACGCGGCGCCACTCACCCGGTGGTCTCCTCGGCAATCAGGTCTCGCAATCCGTCACTCAGCCGCCGTGTAATCGGGCCGACCTCCTTGACGACATCGCCGATTCTGACAACGGGCTGGATCTCGCGCAGCGTCGATAGGGCGACAACCTCGTCTGCTTCCAGCATCCGTCGCAGCGGATAAGCCCCTTCGCACACCGGCAGCCCAATCCGGTCGGCAACATCGAGCACCGCCTGGCGGGTAACTGAGGCCAAGATTCCTAGCTCGAGTGACGGTGTCTCGAACACACCGTCGCTGATCCAAGCCACGGTATTGGTCGGGCCTTCGAGGACGTTGCCGCTGCGGCCAACGAGCAAGGCATCGCCATAGCCTTCATTCTTGGCATGAAACCGGGCGGCAACATTCGGCCCGTAGGACAGTGTTTTTGCTCCGGTGAGTTCTGACAACGCACCATCGGGGTGCCACGGTGCCTCAATTGGAAGCAGGGTGACGGTCTCGTCAACGTGAGGAAGCGGCTCGGCAAAGACTATGAACCGCGACCCTTCGCCCGATCCCTTCTCGTCGGTTCCTCCGGTCACGACCACCCGGATGGTGCTGTTGCCGACCTGGGCCCGATCGGCCACCCACGTCTCGATGCTCTTGCGGTCGGGGAGTTCGATACCCAGGGCTTCAGCAGACCGACCCAATCGGTCGAGGTGCTGGCGCCGCCGAAATGCCACTCCGCCATACGAGCGCAGCGACTCGAAACAGCCAAAGCCGCGCAACAGCGCAATATCAAAGATCGAGATGCTGGCGTCGCCTGGTTCGACCGGCTCACCATCTATAAGCACATATCCAAGAACGTTCATGGGCTGGAGAGTAACCGGCAACGCCTAGCGTGGATTCGGCGGATGGGACTCAATACTGCTCCCAATGGACCAGTTCCGTCATCGTCTTGCGGCCACCGAATTTCTTGGCAGATGCGCCATCTGCCGGATACCCCAAGGCGACGGCGAAGCGGCATGACTGGTCCGCCGTCAGCCCGAGAAGACTGGCGGCGTCCTGATCCCGGTGCAGCGTGATCGGGCATGACGCCACACCAATCGCATCGGCCGCCAACATGATGTTCTGCGCCACACGACCCGAGTCGAACACATACCCATCCGGCTCCACCACCAGAACAATGGTTGCTGCCGAGTTCTCTACCGGGACGGTGTAGTCACCGCACTCGGCGAGCTTGGCCAATTGATCCTCGTCTTGGACGACTATGAACGCCCAGTTCTGCAGGTTCTTGGACGACCCTGTCCAACGTGCCGCATGCAGGATGGCGTCAAGATCAGCTTCCCTGAGCGGGACCTGCTCGTAATCACGGATCGCTCGTAGGTCAATGATGGACTGGTAATTGTCGTTCATACCTGGAGCCTACAACCCTACCGACACGCCTGTCTTGGTATCCGTCCATGCACTAATGTGCGCTGCCAGACTCCAAAATGGATTGCAGATTCGTGCAAATTCTGGCCCTCGGTAGGTGTCTAGTAACCCCAAACGGGGCAAACCGATAACAATCGATTTAGAGAATACGGTTCTAATGTGGCAGCTTGAACAGAACCCGCAGCGTGTGCGGGAATCAAATCCACGGATGGACTATCAGATGCGTGTGCTGATAATCGAAGATTCTCTTGTCCTGCGTCGATTAATCGAGACTTGTCTTCGGGATTTCGACTGTACGTTCGAGATGCAGCGGCTCCCCCACAGCCCCCAGCGACTTGGCGGATTCGAGGAATCCGACCTCGTCATCATCGGGGTCTACCAGCCATTCACCATCGGGGTTGGCATCATTGAGCGGCTCAAGAAGCGATCCGAGTCGCCCGCCGTTGTCGCCATCACCACCGACACCAGGGACAACTCAGTTGCCCAGATCCGCGAGGCGGGGGCCGACGCTGTGGTCAAGATGCCGTTCCGCCCCGACGACCTGCGTAGTGCGGTCACGACCGCCCTCGAGACCTAACCCGTCATCGTCTGCAAACCGATTACCCCCGAATACCGTTGGTGTGAAACAATGGAACCCCTTCCAATGCCGATGGGATCACGATGACCACGGAAACCACACCACGCCAGCCCAGCTTCCTCGAGAGGCTGCTTTTTGGCACCACCTTGGACAAAGTCCCAACTCTCATCCCCGGCGTGCTCCTGGCTGTCGCCGTCGTCGTGGCCTCCGTCACCCTTGCCGATCTGATCAACAGTGCGCTTGGTTTCGATGGGCTGGTCAGTTTTATCCTCATCGCAATCCTTCTTGGCATGTTGATCCGCAACACTGTTGGCCTTGCCGATCGGTTCACCCCCGGGATCCAATACTCGCTCAAGAAGCTGTTGCGGTTTGGCATCATCCTGCTCGGTATTCGTCTCAGCATTCTCGACGTGCTCGAGATCGGCATATATGGCATCCCCATCGTGGTTGGCGCCGTACTCACAGGCCTGATCGTCGCCATTGGGGCAGCACGGAAGCTCGGCCTCTCAGATCGGCTCGGTGCCCTGATCGCGATCGGTACCGGAATCTGCGGCGCAACTGCGATCGTCGCCGCAGCCCCCGGGCTCAAAGCCAAGGAAGAGGAAGTTGCCTATGCGGTGGCCAACATCACCATCTTTGGAATCGCGGCGATGGTCCTCTACCCCTTCCTGGGCAACCTGATCTTCAGCGGCGACATCATCAACACCGGCCTCTTCCTCGGTACCTCGATCCATGAGACGGCCCAGGTTGCCGGCGCAGGCCTGATCTATGACCAGTCGTTCAACATCACCGCCACTCCAAGCGTGGCCGACATCGCCGTTGTCGGGAAATTGGTTCGCAACGTGATGATGGTGCTCGTGATCCCCGGCGTCACCTACCTGTACGCCAAGAACGTGCGCAAGCAAGGTGAAGCGGCGGGCGAAGGCACCAGGGTCCTCGACATGATTCCTGTGTTCATTGTCGGATTCCTGGCGATGGCCATCGTGAGGTCGATCGGCGACGCCGCCGTCGACGGCGGCGGCCTGGCATTCGGGCTGTGGGGTGAAGAGACCTGGGGCGATATCACCCATGGCATCCGCACCTGGGCCGAATACACCCTCGGCACCGCAATGGCCGCGGTCGGGTTGGGGACTTCCATCAAGCAGTTGCGTGGGCTTGGCTACAAGCCCTTTGTGGTTGGCATGGCCGCGGCGATTTCCGTCGGCGTCGTCAGCATCGGTCTTGTCTCGATCTTTGGCCCGCTGATCTCGCTCTAGTCCAGATCGGTCCGGAGCCGGGGCACCACCGCACCCGGACGCTCGAGTTCTGGTCCGAATCCCTTGCGGAGACGCCAGTCAAATCTCAAGAAACCCACCGGCCCAGTCGGGATATCTGCCTCGGCAATCGCCGTGTCAAAATGCTGCCGCGAGTTAGCCAAGTCGGCGGGGCGCGCCGACTGATGATGCCTGCCGCAAGACGCTTACTGACATAGACGAAGAGGACAAACGCGGGGGCAGTCAAAGACACAAACACTGCAAGCCAGCGAAAGAACCCGCCGGTCCGCACCGCAACGCCGACTGTCGTCACAGCCAACGTGATCTTGATGATCGGCCCGGTCCAGACTTCCACCTGATCCATGGGACCCAGCTCTTGCTCTGTCCCAATTCCGAAGCCGAGGTGGATGCATCACCAGTTCTGATTGACCGTTGCTGATGTCGACGCAACCATCGAAGCTGCACTCGCCAGCGGCGGGCAGGTCGTCAACAACGACGGCCGGAGCGTGGCAGACATCAGCGATCCCGGCGGCAATACCCGCGAGATCGCCGAGGCTTCTTAGAACGCCGCGTCTGGCATATCCATCAGTGCGCCGTCCTCCTGCTCGGCAGCTGTACGACGGACCTTTGCCTTCGGGAAGGCGTGCCTCGCAAAGAACCGGGCCGAAGCAACCTTGCCCTCGTAGAACGAGGAATCCTGACTGTCGGCTTCGGGCAGCGCGGCCAACGCGATCTCGGCATGACGCAGCAGCAGCCACCCTATGGTGACCTCGCTGATGCTCTCGAGGAGAGTGTTGGCGTGGAGCCCCAGCTTGTACAAACCCTTCGGGTCTTGCTGTGACCCCATGAGGTGACCCACCATCACCCCAAGGTGACCCTGGGTGTCGTCAAGCGCTTTGCCGAGCAACTCCCTCTCCACCGCCAACTCCTCCGGACCACCTTTGACCATTTCCAAGACCTCGCCTGAAAGCGCGGTGAGCGTCTGGCCCTGGTCGCGGGCGATCTTGCGGAAGAACAAGTCAAGGGCCTGAATCGCCGTCGTCCCCTCATAGAGGGTGTCGATCTTGGTATCCCTGATGTACTGCTCGATCGGGTAGTCCATAGTGAACCCGGAGCCGCCGAAGACCTGGAGCGATGTCGCCAAGAGCTCATAAGCCTTCTCGGAGGAATACCCCTTCACGAGCGGCAGCAAGAAATCGTCGAGCTTGTCCCAGGTGTTGTCGTCGGGGAAACGCTGTTTCTGGTCTTGCACCCAACCGGTGTAATAGAGCAGCGCTCGTAGACCCTCAGCATGCGACTTCTGCAGCATCAGCATGCGACGCACATCGGGGTGCCGGATGATCTCAACCCTCGGAGCGGTCTTGTCCGCCATCCGGGTCAGGTCGGCACTCTGGACACGCTCCTTGGCGTACTCCAACGAGTTCAAGTAGGCCGTCGATAGTGTTGCCGTTGCCTTGGTCCCGATCAGCATCCGGGCCCGCTCGATAACGTGGAACATCTGACGAATACCGTCGTGCACATTGCCGACCAAGTAACCGACGCACGGCTCATCGATTCCAAAGCTCAACTCGCAGGTCGTCGACGCCTTGATACCCATCTTCTTCTCGAGATTGGTTGCCACGACTCCGTTGCGCTCGCCAAGGGAACCGTCCTCGTTGACCATGATCTTGGGCACTACGAACATCGAAAGGCCCTTGGTTCCCGGCCCCGCTCCAAGCGGGCGAGCCAGCACCATGTGGACGATGTTCTCCGCCCAATCGTGGTCGCCGGATGTGATGAATCGCTTCACGCCTTCGATGTGATAGATCCCGGCTTCTTCATCAACAGGAATGGCCTTGGTCGTGCCTGCGCCGACGTCCGATCCCGCATCGGGTTCGGTCAAGACCATCGTGCCGCCCCAGTTGTTGGCCAGAGCCGGCTTGACGAACCGCTCAACTTGCTCGGGAGTTCCGACTTCGTTGAGAACGACGGGTAGAAGGGTTCCGATGGCGAGGAAGGCGGCAGGATTGGCGCCGACCAGAAGCTCCTGAACCGCCCAGCGCAGAGACATCGGTGCGGCCACGCCACCGAGTTCTGGTGGGCGGAACAGGTCATCCCAGCCCGCGTCGTAGTAGGCGGTCAGCGTGTCCTTGAGGCTCTGTGGCAGCGTGACTTCACCGTCTTTGAGTTCCGGCGGATTGCGGTCGGCGTCAACGAAGCTGGAGGCGAACTCGTCGACGGCAAAACGGTCGATCTCATCGAGCATGTGGACGGCTGTGTCTTGGTCCATGTCCTCGAAAGGAGCGGCAGCTAGATATTCCTGAGTCCTATAGGCCTCGAAGAGATTGAACTTGATGTCTCGCAGATTGGTCTTGTAGTGACTCATGACAAACCCCTGGCTTCGGGACGGGCAACTTCGTGCGGCTTGAACACCGATTTTGAGTATACACTCTATTTTGAGTGAACGTTCTAAGTTTGTCTGATGTCGGCTAGTCTGACATTGGAAGGAAGGGAACCGTGGCTCGATATCAGGCCGGGATCCGCACCGAAGCGCGGATCATCGAAGCAACACGAGAGCTGTTGGGTGAAGTCGGCTTGGACGGCACCACCCTCAAAGCGATCTGCGAACGTGCCCAAGTCAGGGCCGGTAGCTTCTATAACCTGTTCGAGTCGAAGGACGATGCAGTGCTTCGCGTGGTCAAAGACGCGATCCGAGCCGTTGACCCGCACCCCCGCCAGGACGCACCCGACTCGCTTTCAGAACTCGTCGAGGCATACATCTCGTTTGTGACCGGTCAGCCCGAGGTTGCCAAGGTCTATCTCAAGATCGCGATGTCGGGAGCCACCAATGGTTCGCTCGGCAACACTGTTATCCGACATCACAAGCGCCGAGTGGCCCGGTTCTCATCTGCCATTGCCAACGAGCACGCCGAACTCACCGCGGAAGAAGTCACCGAACGGGCCGAAATCATCCTGGCAACTCTGAGTGGGCTGGCCTTCATGTGGATGCTCGAGCCCGGGTTCGACTTTCCCGGCCGTGCCCGTCTTGCCGCTTCCAGTTCACTCGTTTCTGGCTAGGAGCCTGGTGCGGCAACCGTGGGCAGATAGTCCCTGGCAAAGGGGCCGTCCGTCTGTACCAATCGATTAGAAGATGAGGCAAGATCTCATCAGTACCACCGTTTCCCCCGAAACGATGAGAGAGGGCGGACCCACACCGCCCTTTCTCCGCGTCTGGAGCCGTTGCTACGAGCCGGCGATGAACACGGACTTGAGCTCGCTGTAGTGCTCGAGTGCGACCATTCCCTGTTCACGACCAATGCCGCTGCCCTTGACCCCGCCAAAGGGCGCCTCGATGTGGACACTGGATGACGAGTTGACCGAGATCATCCCTGTATCGAACGACCGCACCACCCGGAGCGCCCTACCGATATCCCTGGTCCACACCGATCCTGACAGTCCATATCCGCTGTCGTTGGCGAGCTGAAGGGCTTCGTCCTCGCCTGCAAAGGGCATGATCGCAACGACCGGGCCAAACACCTCTTCCTGCATCAACCTCATATCGTTGCGCACGTCTACGTAGACGGCAGGGGTGAGGTAGGAGCCTGCGGTCAGGTCACCGCCGGGCCGCTCACCACCACAAACACGAGTCGCTCCCTCCGCATGGGCAATGTCGAGATAACCCACAACCGTGTCGAGATGGTCGCCAGTGATGAGCGGACCCATCTGGGTCTGCTCATCGGTCGGATCACCAACCAACAGACTCGCCGCCCTCTCTGCGAATCGTTCCACAAATTCATCGAAGAGCGGCCTCTCCACAAGGATCCTGCTGCGGGCACAGCAGTCCTGCCCGGCGTTGTCATAGACCGCAAACACCGACGACTCGACGCAGTCGTCGAGATCGGCATCGCTGAACACGACGCTGGCACTCTTCCCGCCCAGCTCCAGAGACACGTTCTTGATGCCGGCCGCCGCCGCCTGCATCACACCGCTGCCCACCTCGGTGGAACCGGTGAACGAAACCTTGCGCACCAACGGGTGCCGGACCAGGGCATCACCGGCAACCGAGCCGCGGCCAGGAACAACGTTCAGGGCACCGGCAGGTAGGCCAGCCTCTAACGCCAAGTCCGCCAGGGCCAGAGCCGACAGCGGTGTCACGCCTGCCGGCTTCGCAACAACTGTGTTCCCCATCGCTAGCGCCGGAGCCACCTTCCAGGCCAGGATCAGCATGGGGAAGTTCCACGGAACAACTAGACCGCACACGCCAACCGGTTCACGGAATGTGAGCAAGGTTCCATCGGCATGTGACGGAATCGTCTGGCCATGGATCTTGTCGACGGCGCCTGCGTAGTAGTCGAACGTCGTAGCGACCGCCCCTATCTCGCCCCGGGCGGCAGATATGGGCTTGCCGGCATTCTGCGACTCGAGAGAGGCAAGCGATTCTTGGTCTCGCCGGATCAGATCAGCGATCCGGCGCAGGACGTCGCGACGTTCCCGTGGCGACGTGCGCCACCATTGTTGATAGGCGATGTCGGCCCCCTGCACGGCCCGATCCACATCGACAATCCCGGCCGCTGCAACCTCTGCGATCACCTCGCCGCTAGCTGGATTTCGCACCGCTGAGGTCTCGCCGCTTTCGCTCGCAGATCGTTCGCCGCTCACGGCCATTCCTTGCTGCACAATCATCAATTCACTCCGGAGTTACGTAGGCGGCGGCCAACCCGCCATCAACAAGGAAATCGGTTCCAGTGACATACGAGGAGTCGTCCGAGGCAAGAAATAGCGCTGCATGTGCCATCTCCTTGGCCTCACCAAAGCGGCCCATCGGCACATGCACCAAGCGTCGTTGCTTCTTCTCGTCAGTGTCGAGAAAGCTCATGAGGAGCTCTGTCCGCAACGGTCCTGGGCATAGAGCATTGACCCTGATCCCTTCGCGAGCGTGTACAACCGCCAGCTCTCGGGTCAGCGCCAGTACCGCTCCCTTTGAAGCGGTGTAGGCAAGTTGCGGCGTCGCCGCACCCATCACTGCGACAAATGACGCCGTGTTGATGATCGATCCGCCGCCACTGCGCCGGATCGCCGGAATCCCGTACTTGCATCCCAAATAGACACCTTTGGCATTGACCGCCATGGTCTTGTCCCAGACCGCTTCGTCGGTACTTACGGCGTCACCATCGGCAGGGAGCATGATCCCTGCGTTGTTGAACATGATATCGAGCCGACCGAACTGCCGTTCCGCTGTCGCCACCATCTCCTCGCAGGAAGCGGCATTGGAGATGTCGGCAACGATCGCAGCCGCCCGGCCACCGTTGTCTTTGACCTCTGCCGCTACCGCGTCCACTGCCGCTTCGTTCACATCGACGAGAGCCAACGCGGCCCCCTCGGCAGCAAACAGGATCGCGGTTTCCCGTCCGATCCCGTTCCCGGCACCCGTGATCAGAGCCACCTTGTTCTCGAGCCGCATGCCCACCTCCTTGTCGTCAGATTCTCTCGAAGTAGCGACGTCGTTCCCAATCGGTCACCGCGTTGTCATATGCCGCAAGCTCGGTCGCAAAGAAGTGCCGGTAATGCTCGTGAACGTCTGCACCGAATGCTGCGGCCGCAAACTCACTGGCTGCAAAGTGCTCGAGACCGTCACGCAACGTCTTTGGCACCTCGGGCAGTTCGGCCGCGGCATAGACATCGCCCTCGAAGATCGGCGGCGGCTCGATCTTGTTCTCGATTCCATCGAGACCGGCCGCCAGCATCGCCGCATACGCCAGGTATGGGTTCACATCCGCACCAGCGACCCGACACTCGATTCGCAAGCTCGGTCCGTCGCCAATTATTCGGAATCCGGCCGTTCGATTGTCGTGGCTCCAGGCAATTCGGGTCGGCGCCCACGAGCCATCCTGGAAGCGTTTGTACGAGTTGATGGTCGGCGCAAAGAATGGAATCAGCTCGGTGATCTTGTCCATCCACCCGCCGAGGAACCAGCGGAACTCGTCCGACACCAGCAAAGGCGGGAACGAAACGTCACCGGGGAATGCATTCGTCTCTCCCTCCCAGAGACTCACGTGAATATGGCAGCTCGAACCGGCTTCCGTCTCGCCGGGCTTGGCCATGAACGTCACCGCCAACCCCATCTCGTCCGCCGTCTCCTTCATGCACTGCTTCATCAGCACATGGCGGTCGGCCATTTCGAGAATCTCGGCATACCGGATGTTCATCTCGTGCTGACCGCGACCCCACTCCCCTTTGGATGTCTCCACTGGGATCGCAGACCGTGACAGATGGCGCCGAATCGCAGAGTTGTACGGCTCCTCACGAGTCCCCTGGAGAAGGTTGTAGTCCTCGATGTACCAGCCAACCGGTCGCAGGCCCGCATATCCGTTTTCGGCGGCTGCCCGATAGCTGTCCTCGTACATGAAGTACTCGAGCTCTGAGGCCGCCATCGCCGAATAGCCCATTGTCTCGGCTCGTTGCAGCTGTCTCCGCAGCATCGAGCGTGGAGCCACCGGCACCGGCTCACCGGTGTGCTCGTCGTGCACGTCACACAAGACCACCGCCGTGCCGGTCAGCCAATCGGCAATCCGAAGTGTTCCCAGATCAGGGACCATATGGAAATCCCCGTACCCCTTCTCCCAGTTGGCATAAGCGAATCCGGGGACCGGCTCCATCTCCATATCAACCGTCAGCAGGTAGTCGCAGGCGTGAGTGCCCTCGCTAGCAATGCCGTCGAGGAAGAACTCAGCGTCATATCGTTTTCCTTGCAACCGGCCGTAGAGGTCGGTGAAGGCCACAACGACTGTGTCGATCTCCTCGCTCTCGACACCCTCTCGCAATTGATCGATGCTGATCAATCCGCGCATTCCGATCCTCCCTTGTACCCAGACAACTCTGCCGGGTTTCGAACATGGTCAGCATTCCAGCGCGCCCTACCCTAAGCGAAAGCAACCAACGGTTCCCTTGACGCGACCCCCTGAGTGGCTGCTAACTTGCCGGTGCCGAGCGTTGCGAGGAGGGGCTTTGGCGCAGACAATGGAGGGGAAGGCTGGCGCGACTTCGCAGGCGCCCCCACACCGCAGACATCGCCGTCGCTATAACCGCGGGGCGTACTTCTACCTGTTCCCCACATTCCTCATACTCGCCATCTTCATCTACTACCCGATTATCGAGTCGTTCAGATTGAGCCTGAATCGAGTAGCTCCCTTCGGCGGCAAAGAGCTGTTCGTTGGCTTCGAGAACTACACCCGCCTTCTCCAAAGTGCCGACTTCTGGAACACGGTCAAGGTCTCACTGTGGTTCATGGTGGGCACCGTTCCCGTTGGAATCGGCCTGGCCGTGGCGATCGCCATCCTTCTGTCGGTGCCCCTCAAACGACTGAGCGGTATTTACCGGACGTTGATCTTCGTGCCCGTCGTCATCTCGAGTGCGATTGCCGGCGTTCTCTTCCGGCTGCTTTACAACCCGGTTGTCGGTTTCTTCAATCACTGGCTGAGTCTGATCGGAGTCGACGGTCCCAACTGGTTGAACGAACAGACCTGGGCCCTGGTGGCAGTGACGATCACTGTTGTCTGGCGTCAACTCGGCTTCAACGTCATCATCGCCCTTGCCGGCATCCAGCAAATCGACGACAACCTCTACGAAGCGGCCAAGGTCGACGGAGCCGGTGTGTTCAAGCGGATCTGGCACATCACCCTGCCGATGCTGACTCCGACCTTGTTCTTCCTTACGATCGTCAACGTCATCATCAGCCTCCAAGCGTTTGGCGAGATCAACATCCTCACCGACGGTGGTCCCGGCCGGGCCACAACCAACCTCGTGTACCAGGTGTTCGTTGACGGATTCGTCGGCACCCACTTCGTCGGCAGGGCCTCGGCGCAAGCCTTCATGCTGGCGATACTGATCATCGCAATCTCGTTCATTCAGTTCCGTGGCCTCGGCAAGAGAGTGCACTACCAATGAGCACTGCAGACGTCACCGCAACCGGCGATGTGCTCGGAGACACCGAGCACGTAGAGCCGCGGGGCCGCCTAAGCCGATTTGGCGAGATCCCTGTGCACATCTCGCTGCTCATCGTCGGGCTGATCGTGGCGATGCCGATCATCATCGCACTGTTCATGAGCTTCACACCGCTGCCCGAGATCGTTGGACGTGCGAATCCCAAACTGCTGCCGGATACCTGGACGCTGGAGAACTACGACAAGGCGTGGACTGCCTCGCCGTTCCCCAGGTACGTACTCAACAGCTTTGTGCAGACCGGCTTCATCACACTGGGGCAGGTCCTGTTCTCGGTGCTCGCAGGCTACGCATTCGCAATGTTCGACTTCCGGTTCAAGAACGCCTTGTTTGCGATGGTCATCGGAAGCCTGATCATTCCGTTCGAGTTGACCTTCATCCCCAACTTCCTCCTGATCAGCGATCTCGGCTGGGCGAACACCTATCAGGGCCTCGTCGTGCCGTTCCTCGCCAGCGCTTTCGGCGTATTCATGCTGCGCCAGTTCTTCATGTCGATTCCGCGCGATCTATATGAGGCTGCCAAAATCGACGGAGCCAGCGACTGGTTCTACCTGTGGCGGGTGATGGTGCCGCTATCGAAGGGTGCCATTTCAGCTTTCACCATCTTTGCGTTCCTCGGTGCGTGGAATCAGTACCTGTGGCCATTGGTGATTACCAATGAAGAGAGTATGCGCACAGCACAGATCGGAATCCGCTTCTTCCTGGTCAACCAGGAACGAGCAACGGATTGGGGAGCGATCATGGCCGGAGCCATGATCGTGATGATCCCAACACTTGTGGTGTTCATCGTGGCTCAGCGTCAGCTGGTCAAGGGGATCGCCATGTCGGGGCTCAAGGGGTAACCGCCCTGAGGGCACAAGAAAGAAACGAACTACACAACGAAACAGGGAGGGAAATCCGTGAAACGATTCTCCAGCATGATCGGCTTGCTGCTGGCCTTCGCACTCATCGCTGCTGCATGCGGCGGCGATGACGACGAGACCACAGAGACGACAGCCGGTGGTGACGCAACCGAAACAACGGCAGCGGCATCAGGCGAGGTCATTGAGATCGAGTTCTGGCATGCCATGGCAGACGACCTCGGCGCCGTCGTGGACAGTCTTGTTGGTCAGTACAACGCCAGCCAGGACGCCGTGGTTGTAAACGCCACATTCCAGGGCAGCTACGACGACACCTACAACGCGTTCCTTGCAGGTCTCAGCGCAGACACTGCTCCGAACATCATTCAGAACTTCGACCTGGCCGCCCAGACGATGTTCGACACCGGAGCCTTGGTTCCGGCTCATGAGTTGATGGCAGCAGGCGAGGCAGAAAGTTTCCTTGCTGCGCCACGCGACTACTACTCGGATGAGACCGGCATGGTGGCGATGGCTTTCAACAGCTCAACGCCGATTGTCTACTACAACTCTGAGATGTTCGACGCGGCCGGCCTTGATGCTCCGGCAACCGACTGGACCTTCAGCGACTTCCTCGATACCTGCGACGCTCTCGAGGCGTCCGGGGTCACCAACTGTGTGACGTTCGGAACTGTCGGCTGGTTCTTCGAGCAGATCCTTGCCAATAGTGGCGGGCTCTATTTCAACAACGACAATGGCCGTACCGCCCGGGCAACCGAGGTTGCGTTCAACAGTGGCCAGGGCGTCGAGGTATTCGAATTCCTGACCGGTCTTATCGCTGATGGTCATGCGCCGAGCCTGGGTAACACCTGGTCCGACACTGACAGCGTGTTCTTCGCAGGCGAAGCCGCGATGATCTTCGACTCGACCTCCGGTGCCCGTGGCATGCAGGAGAACTCGACCTTCGACGTCAAGACTGCCTACATCCCGCACAGCGACTCGAGCGAGCGCAACGGTGTCGTCATCGGTGGTGCCGCTCTGTGGCTCATCGACTCGGATGACGCGGCTACCAACCAGGCGGCTTGGGACTTCATGAGCTTCATGACCAATGAAGCTCCGCAGATCGAGTGGCACACCGGAACGGGCTACTTCCCGGTCCTGGCCTCGCTGCAGACCGACCCACCGGCGGAGCTCCAGACCTTCTGGGATGAGAACCCGAACTTCCGGACCGCGATCGATCAGCTGGCTTCCACCGACACCCTGAACGCAGATGGTTCTACGAACTATGCCGTTCTTGGTGGCCGCGCTGGTCCGTTCCCGGAGATTCGTCGCATCATCGTCGAGGCGTACAGCGAGGTACTCGATGGCGGCAAGACCGCTCAAGAGGCCCTCGATGCCGCGGCAGAGAAGGCCAATCAGGCACTGACCGACTACAACGAGCTCGTCGACTCCTAAGAGTTGACGAAACTCGTATCTAATGGCTTCACCGGCCGGCGGCGCATATGCCGCCGGCCGGTAGGCTATTGCAGTCCATGAAGCGTTACCCCTCCTCCTTGGCCGTTGCTGCGGCACTGCTTGTCCTGGTCACCGCGTGTACCAGCTCAGATACCGAGTTCGGTGTCGACGTTCAGCGCACTCCGGAGCCATCGATCGAGGTGGTCGCATCCGGCCTGATCAATCCGCTCGGTTTGGCGTTGCTACCCGACGGTGGTCTGCTCATTGCCGAGGAGGGCACCGGCGAAGGCGACATGAGCGCTGGAGTGTCGATGTTGACCCCAGACGGGACCGTCGGAAGAGTGGTGTCGGGTCTCCCCAGCAGTATCGACTCCGGCGACTTATCCGGAGCTCCATTGGTCGGCGTCGACCCCGATGGGACCACCGCATATGTTGGCCACTTCAACTCCGGCAGGTTGCTGACATTCCCTTTGGGAGACCGTCAGCCAGAACCGGGATTCCCTTTGTTCCCCGAGGACCTCGGCTCGAGGATGGAGCCGCTCAACAGGGTTGAATTGGTCAATCCATTCGACATCACGTTCGATCCAAACGGTGTCCCAGTCGTCACCGACGCCTCAGGCGATGGCGTTGCCATCGAGACCGAAGAGGGCACGACTCGCTTCATCCACCGATTTGGGTCTCTGGTTGATCCCGAGAAAGCCACCCTCAAAATCAGCCCGGTCCCGACGGGGATCACCCGGGTGGCCGATCGCTACCTGGTCACCCTCACCGGCGGTTGCCCATATCCGGCCAATTCCGGCCAGGTGGTCAGCATCGACGGCATGGCGTCCTCCAAGGTGATCGTGGATCGCCTCAATATGCCCATCGACGTCTACCCAGGAGAGGATGACACGCTATGGATCCTCGAGTTCTCCCAGTTCAGTGAAGGCGCTTCCTGCTTCACCGGTGAGGGGTACGCACCCTCGAGCGGTCGATTGCTGCGCCATCACCCAGACGGCATAACCGAGGCCGTGATCTCTGAGCTCAACTTCCCTGGGGCGGTCGTCACGGCCGACGATGGATCTCTATACATCACGTCAGTGTTCAGCGGTGAGTTGCTGCACGTGTTCTGGGAAGACGACCAGCGGCGCGGTCCCGCAACTCCGATCGCGGCGGCCCCAGCGTGGCGCTTCGAGAATGTTGCGGCACAGGCGGGCGTCGATTTCACGCACGGTGCTTTCACCAAGGGCCTCTCCATGGACCCGCAAGCGGCCATGAGCGGCGGCCTGTGTTGGATCGACTACGACAAAGACGGGTGGATGGACCTCTACCTGGTCAATAGCCACTCCCTGGACGAACGTGACCACTGGAGCCGCAACGGCGGCTTGCCCTCCAACACGATGCTGCGCAACGACCAAGGCGTATTTGTAGACGTCACGGCTGAAACCGGAACCGGACTGACGACACGCGGCCACGGGTGCGTGGCTGCCGACTTCGACGGCGACGGTTGGACTGACCTGTATGTCACCGCTGATGGTACCAACAGCATGTTGCTCAACGAGTTGGGCAACTCCTTCGCTGCAACTCAAGCGACTCCGCCCGCCATCGAGTGGAGCTCGAGCGCCGCCGTCGGCGACCTCAACGGAGATGACCTTCCGGACCTCGTCGTTGGCTCCTATATCGATCTGAACCGCAAGATCGACAAACCCTCAGGAGCCTTCCCCCAGGACTTCCTGGGTCTGGCCAATCACCTGTTCCTCAATACCTCACGCAACGGAGTCCTCAGTTTTAGCGACATCACAACTGAAGCAGGCACCACCGAGGAGGAACGGACATTGGGCGTTGTGATGTCTGACTTCGATGGTGATGGCGACCTCGATCTGTATTTCACGAACGACGGGCAGCCCAACCGGTTGCACGAGAACATCACCGAGAACCCTGGAGACGTTCCACAGTTCACGGACATCAGCGTTTCCGCGGGAGTAGCCGATTCCGGCAGCGGCATGGGTATTGCTGTCGGAGACTGGACCGGCGATGCCACCGTCGATTTGCTCGTAACCAATTGGGATCGTGAGCTGAACGCAATCTTTCAGAACCTCGGCACCGATGAGGGCGAATTGACCTTCCGGCAATCAACTTTCCGAATTGGACTCGCCGGCCTGGGGAACAACCAGACCGGCTGGGGCACCGCTCTAGAGGACTTCGACAACGACGCCGACAACGACATGCTGATCGTCAATGGGCATGTTCCAATCAGCGACCTCGAAGAGGACTCACAACTGGTTCGGTTGTACGGGAACCTGGGCGCCGAGGGCGAGCAAGGGCAATTCGAGGACTGGACCGGTCGGGTCGGACTCGAAGCGCTGGGTCCGCTCATGGCCCGCGGCTCGGCGGTTGCCGATTTCGACAACGACGGCGATCTCGACATCGCCATAAACACGATCGGCGGCGATGCCGTCTTGCTGCGCAATGACAACCCTGCAGGCCATTGGCTGCAGGTCGACGCCGGCTTGGCTCCCGGCGTGCTGGTCACCGTCACCGCCGGGGGCAAGACCCAGGTGCGGGAGCAACACCTCGGCAGCAGTTATCTCGCGTCCGAGGACCATCGACTTCACTTTGGCCTCGGCGATGCCAGCTTGGTGTCGCGGATTGAGGTGCATTGGCCGGATGGAACGACAACCACCCGACGTAACGTCGCCGCCGATCAATTGGTGACGATCGACCGCTAGCTAGCTGCCGTCGACCGGGAGTCCGCTGGGCACCGAGTCAGGAACCATATGGCCGAGATCCTTGGCAGCTGGATCAGTCAGCGAAACCAAGAACGCTTCAACCTGATCGATCTCTTCATCGGTGAGTTCCTTCGGAACGCGTAGCCGGGGATCCATGAGGGTGATCGCTTGGTCGATGCGTGCCTCATCCACCAAGTAGAACTCCGTCACCTCATCACGAAGCGGCGACGGATCGTATGCAGCTAGGGCACTGGCCGGGTCGAGGAAGTGCCGAATCGCAGACTCGAGATCGAGATACGCTCCATCGTGAAGCCACGGTCCTGTCAGCTCGACATTGCGCAGCGGCGGGGTGCGGAAGCCGTACCTGTCGGAGTAGTTGCCGCTCACGCCTTCCCTACCAAAGTCATCCGAGCCATCGTCGTCAATACCAGGGCCCACCTGGGGAGGAGCAACGTTGTGGGTGAGCTGGTCGGTGAGCAACGCACCGGTGTGACACCCTCCACAGCCAGCCTCGCCATAGAACAGGATCGCACCACGCTTGGCGTCGGCGTTGAGTGCATCGATCTCACCCGCCAGGTACCGATCCCAAGGCGAATCGGCGAACAGGAATGCGGACGCCTCATAGGCTGCAATGGCGTTACCGATGTGCTCTATGCCAATCTCGTCAACGGCGATATCGGGAAACGCGGCGCTGAACATGCTTCGGTACTCATCTATGTCGAGCACTCGGTTGACGATCAAGTCCCAAATGGCCTCAACGGAGGTCTCGGAGGCAATCTCGTTGAGTTGCCCGTTTGCCGAAACGTCCCCGGGAAGACCGAGCATTTCGACTGGTGATGTCGGCGGGAACAGTGCCTGGACGGCAAGCACACTGTCCAATCCGTCGGGAAGTGCGTCACCCGCCGGAGATGAGAACCCGTGCTCGGCAGTGCCGGCCACCCGGCTATCCCAGAACATCGTGAACCACCCGTCAGCACCACGGTTGAACAAGTCAGGGGCATTGCGAGCAACAAGATCACGGTCCGCACCCAGTACCCGATCACTGCCGAGGCCGACACCCTTGGTCCCAATCGATACCGATAGGCCATCACCTCCAGCCTCGAGCGGGTGGTGGCAAGTGGCACAGGCGGTGTCACGATTGCCGCTGAGAATCTTGTCGAAGAAGAGAGCTTCCCCCAACTCCGTCAGCTCGGGCGCAGCTGCTTCGACGGGACTCAGCGGAACGAGCCTCTGGTCGACGACGACGTCCTCGAGTTCACCGTCAAGCGAGCTGCCAGAACAACCCGCAAGGGAGGTGGCCAGCAGCAGACCGAGCACAAGATAGGCCGAACCTCGGCTCACGACTCACCCTCCAGACGTGTCGACCCGAGCAGTCTATCGACCCCGCCGACATGCAAAGCGGCGCGCGCGTGGCGCTAGGGCGCACTCACGTCCTCACCCCCCTCGTACGGGCTCCGGCCGTCCGATCCCCCCATCAAGGGGGGATTGTCAGAAAAGCAGCCCTCCCCGAGGTCGGCGAAGCCGAACTCGCAAGCTGCCGGCTCCCGGCAGCCCCTGGTTTGGGAGGCGGGGCTGGGACCGAACGCAGCGAGGGACCAGACCGGGAGGGGGAAAGCTTGCACACGTCCCGGCAAGTGCATACGTCTGAACCCCCCTACCCCCGGAGGGGGACTGACAAAGCGGCCCTCCAACCCGCAGCTCCTCGTAGCTTTGCTACGAGGAGCCGACTATGTGTTGGGGGAGGACGGGGACACGGTGCAAGTGGCGACCTATTGCGTCCTGGATGGCGGCGTAGACGGCGGGACCGGCCGAGATGGTCGGCGGCTCGCCGATTCCTTTGGCTCCGAGTGGACCCCACCGCTCCGGCTCTTCAACAAACCGCACCTCGATGTGCGGCGCATCGAGAAACGTCGGCAAGAGGTAGTCGGTGAAGTTCGGGTTCTTGATGACACCCTTGTCGACAACCAACTCCTCGAGCACAGCCATTCCGACACCCTGCAGGGCACCACCCTCGATCTGGCCGAGTGCGGCCACAGGGTTCAGCACCTTCCCAACGTCCTGGACAGTGTCGAGTTGGACCACTCGCACCAATCCCAGCTCCGGGTCGACATCGACAACCGCACGATGGGCCGCAACCGCAAACGCGGGATGAGGATCGCCTTGGCCGTTCTCGTCGGTTGCAAAGGTCTCGGGATGGCGATACCGAATCTCGTGCTCCTTGGCGCCACCACCACACACCTCAGCAAGCGTCACCAGCAGATCGCCGTCACGCCACACGCCTTCGCTCGACAGGTCATCGCCACCGAACTCGTCAAGTATCTGTTGGCGAAGCTCGACCGCACATTGATATGTTGCGCCGCCGGTCATCTGGGTTTGGCGCGAGGCTGACGTCGATCCGGCCGAACCGATCACATTGGTATCGGACCAGACCACGGCAACCTGCTCGATCTTGAGAACCTCACGGGCAAGCTGCTGGATGATCGTGACCATTCCCTGCCCAACCTCGGCGGCGGCGGTGTACACCTCGACGCCAATCGGACTGAGCGAGATACGGACGTCGGAGTAGTCATCGAACGCCTCTGAGAAGGCCAGGTTCTTGATGGTGACCCCGTAGCCCATGCCTCGCTTGACATGATCCGGGTTCGTGGTGAGCCCGGTGCCGCCGGGCAGATGGCGCGGATCGTCAGATGCCAGCGGTTCGACGATCGGCATCGAAGCCAACTCGTCAATCAGCTCAGCAGTCGGCAACGAACCCTCGATGATCTGACCGGACGAGTTCATCGGATCGCCCTGACCGAGCGCATTGCGGCGACGGAACTCCAACCGGTCGATACTCAGCTCGTCGGCAAGCCGGTCCATCTGCGCTTCGTGCCCGAACGCGGTCTGCACGCCACCAAACCCCCGCATCGCTCCGGCCGGCGGGTTGTTGGTCTTGACGGCAACCGAGTCAATAAAGACGTTGTCGCACAGGTATGGCCCCATTGCGAAGTACGCCGCGTTGGCAATAACGGCGTTCGACGATGACTCATAGGCGCCGCCGTCGAGAATCAACCTCGCCTCGACCTTCACCAGCTTGCCGTCGGCATCCGCCTCGTGGCGGTACCACATGCGAGCGGGGTGACGATGAACGTGGCCGACAAACGACTCGGCCCGATCAAACATCATCTTGACCGGCCGACCCGTGCGCAGCGCCAGCATGCACAGATGAATGTGCATGCTCACATCCTCGCGAGATCCGAATGCACCGCCCATACCAACCGGATGACAACGGATCTGCTCCGGCTCGAGGTTGAGACACGGGTAGATCTGCCAGTGGTCGCTGTGCACCCACTGGCTGACGGCGTACAGATCGACACCGCCATCACCATCGGGGATAGCCAGTCCGGCTTCATTGCCGAGCGGCGCCTGGTCCTGCTGTCCGACTTCGTAGTAGCCCTCGACCGAGACGGCACCGCTGACCGTGCGGTCGCCGCGGCGTATCTTCATGCGGCGGGTCTGGGAATCGGCAGCATCTGCCTCTTCCATATCGGTCAGTGGTTCCAACACCTCGTACTCGACCACAATCGCAGCAACGCCAAGCTTGGCGGTTTCGAGATCACTTGCGGCGACGACCGCGATCGGCTCTCCCCAGTAGTTGCATTCGCCGGCGGCGAACACTGGTTGATCTGGGACGTGCATGCCGAAGCCGGGGCGCCCCGGCACATCGTCCTGGGTGAGCACTGCGACCACCCCACCGACGGCAAGGGCGGGTGCGGTGTCGAGTTTCGTGATGCGAGCCCGTGGATGCGGGCTGCGCAAGGTGGCGGCCCACAGCATCCCCTCAGCGTGGAGGTCTGACGCATAGGCGAAGTTGCCGGTCACCTTGGGAATCCCATCAGGGCGCAACGGCGACTCGCCGATCCCGCCCCTAATCCGTTTGCGTGTTACCGGTGAAGTAGTCATCGTGCCTCCTCCGCCAGAGCTTCCAGGGACCGTAGAATTGCTCCGTATCCCGTACAGCGACAGATATTGCCCGACAGTGCTTCCTTGATTTCGTTGGTCTCGGGGTGGGGGTTCTTCTCAAAGAGATGAGCGGCGGTTACGACAAAGCCAGGAGTACAGAAGCCACACTGCACCGCACCGTGGTCGATCAGTGCCTGTTGCACCGCATGCAGTTCCTTGTCGCTGCCAATCCCTTCGATGGTCGTAACAGCTGAACCTTCACAATCGGCGGCCATGACGAGGCAAGACGTGACAATCGCCCCGTCGAGTTCCACCGAACACGACCCGCATTCGCCCTGTTCACAAGCGTTCTTCGATCCGGGGAGACCGAGCTCCTCACGAAGCACCTGAAGCAGGCTCTCGGAGCCGGCGACGTTGGCAACACGATCCTCCCCGTTGACGTTGAAAGAGACAATCATCTTGCCAAACACCTTTCGAGAAGTCGGCGTGCCAGAACACCTGCAGCATGTCTCCGATAGGACTCGGTGGAGCGGTGATCGGTAATCGGACTGACCTCCGCCGAAACGGTCCTGACGAACTCGGCCAAGACAGCCTCCGATGGATCGGGATTCTCCGCGATCAGAGCTTCAGCTCTCGTGGCCCGCAGCGGGGTGGGCGCCACAGAACCAAGTGCCACACGAACGGTGCCGTCGTCGTCGCGAACAACACAGGCAGACACCGTCGAGATGACCATCGCGCTGCGTTGGCCGATCTTGGCGAACTCCTGGTTGGTGGGAACGTTCTCAGGCAGGATTGCAGCGGTGATCACTTCGTCGGGAGCGAGCGCGTTTCTCTTGACCCCGGTGAAGAACTCGCTACAAGGCAGGCGGCGTACGCCCCTGTCCTTCGAAGTGACCTCGATCTCGGCCTCGACCGCAGCGAGCCACGGGAGACCGTCACCAGCAGGGCTAGCGGTTCCAATGTTGCCACCGATCGTGCCGGCGGCCCGGATCTGGGGCGAGCCGACAGTTCTGGCCAACTGGGCCAACGCACGATGGTCGCTCTTTTCGAGACGGGCCCAGGTGACGCCGGCTCCAATGCGGTTGCCATCGATCTGGGCCAGCTCGGCGATACGCCGTAGTGCGATGACATGTTCCGGGCGAGAGTGCCCAAAATTGACTTCGACCATCAGATCGGTGCCGCCCGCAAGCAGATCGGCGCCGGGGTCCTCGGCACGTGCTTCGAGCGCTTCGACAAGACTTGTGGGACGGGTGATCTCCACTCGACACCTCCTCTTTATCGATTGTAAACGCCGCGCAACCATCCCGCTCCACGGCTTGCGGATCTCCGGTCTGCGCCAACAACCACCCTGCTTAGCAACCCGCCCTCACTAGCGTGCAACGACGGACACATTGGGAGGGAACACGATGCGACGAATGTCCCAGGTCTTGCTGATGGCGGTGATGGCGACTGCTCTCTTCGCCGCGGCTACGGCTGTGGCCGCTCCCAGATTCAACGATGTTGCTGAGGATCATCTGTTCTACTCAGACATCGAGTGGCTGGCCGATGCGGGGATAACAGCCGGTTGCAACCCACCAACCAACACCAACTTCTGCCCGGAATCCAACGTCACCCGCGGCCAAATGGCAGCCTTCCTCGTCCGCGCCCTCGACCTCACCGCCACCGGAACCACCGACTTCGCCGACGACAACACCTCCATATTTGAAGACGACATCAACAAACTCGCAACCGCCGGGATCACCGCCGGTTGCAACCCACCAACCAACACCAACTTCTGCCCGGAATCCAACGTCACCCGCGGCCAAATGGCAGCCTTTCTCCAGCGCGGTATGGCAGCAAACCGCCAGCTCTGGTCGGACCCGGCCACCTGGGGCGGACAGCTACCCGCCGCAGGGGACAACGTCGCCATCGATGCGGGAACAACAATCGTCCTCGATGTGAGCCCTCCCCCGCTTGGCGAGGTCCAGATCCGCGGCGAGCTGATCTTCGACGACCGCGATCTGAACTTGACCGCCGATGCCATCGTGGTCAGGGGCCGGCTCACCGTGGGGACCGCAAGCCGGCCCTATACGGACACCGCCGCAATCACCCTGACCGGAACCAATCCCGCCCTCGATGTTGGTGCGGGAATGGGAACCAAAGTCCTCGGTATCGGCCCGGGCGGGACACTTGACCTGCACGGGACACCGGAGACCGCCAGCTGGACCCGCCTCGGTGCGACCGCAGCAGCGGGCGCCACGAGCATCACTCTCGCAGAGTCCGTCAGTTGGAGCACCGGCGATCAGATCGTCGTTGCCTCCACTGACTACGACTTTGAGGAGGCGGAGGTGCGCACCGTCGTTTCAGTGGCGGGTGCAGTCGTCACGCTCGACGAGCCGCTCGATCACCTGCACTGGGGTCAGGCGCAAATCTATGGCGGGAGCACCGTCGACGAACGCGCCGAAGTCGGTCTACTGACTCACAACATCCTGATCCGAGGAGACGCTACATCGTCGGCGTCTCGGTTCGGTGGCCACGTGATGATGATGGCGGGAAGCACTGGACGTATCTCCAACGTTGAGTTTGAGCACATGGGCCAGGCCGGGTTGATGGGTCGCTACCCGGTCCACTTCCATATGGCAGGCGACATGACCGGTAGCTATGTGAGGAGCTCCAGCATCCACGATTCCTTCCAACGCTGTGTCACCGTCCACGGCACCCACAACGCTCTCGTGCAGGACAACGTTGGCCACGAGATTCTGGGCCACTGCTACTTCCTTGAAGACGGCAACGAAACTAGAAACACGTTCGACCACAATCTGGGTCTGTCGATCCGCAAGCCAGATGAGTCCGAAGCGCTTCTCGCCTCTGACTTCACGTCGCAGGGTCCGTCGGTGTTCTGGATTACCAACCCCGACAACACATTCACCGACAACTCCGCTGCCGGCTCCGACGGCACCGGATTCTGGGTGGCATTGCCCGAGCATCCCACCGGCCTTTCGGCGACGGATGACATCTGGCCGCGTCGCACCCCGCTCGGCACGTTTTCGGGCAACACCACCCACTCCAATCGCCGTGATGGTCTCCACGTCGACAACGGCCCCCGGGACGATGGAACTACCGAGACCACCTCGTATCACCCCCGTGTCAACCCGCAAGATGAGAATTCTGATCCAGTGACTGCAGTGTTCGCCGACCTAACCACGTACAAGAACCGCACCCGTGGAATCTGGTTGCGGGGCCGGGATCACGTCGTCACCGGCGCCGCCATCGCCGACAACCTGATCGGGGCAACGTTTGCGTCGAACGAGTCCTATTTGGAGGACTCCGTGGTGGTTGGAGAGACTGCCAATCACGATGGGAACCCACCGCGTACGTACGATCCATCGTTCCCGATCCGGGGCTTCGAGTTCTATGACGGCAAGGTCGGCGTGCGCGACACCTACTTTGCGGAGTTCGTTCCAGACGGCGACCGCGGCGCCGGAGCGCTCAGCCAACTCCGCTTCACCGCCTTCCACGTGAGTCCAGCCAACTCGGCCGAAGGGGTCTCGTTTGCGAGCGGCACCAATCGGGTCTGGCTGGAAACGCGATCGGTTCCGACCGACCCCGACAACGGCGAGGACGGCTACCGATCCACAGTCATCTTGGATGTCGATGGATCGGTAACCGGCACCGCAGGCGACTACGTCGTCGTCGATAATCCGTTCCTGCTGACGGGGAGCTGCTCCCAACGCACAGCATGGGGCGCCTGGGTCTGCCCCAACTACTACGTCGATCTCCTTGTGCAGAACCGAGACAGCAGCCCTGGTTCGATCGGGCCGGTGGTGGTCACCCGCGACGACGGTCCCGCCCACACCATCGTCGGTACCCCGGGTAGCAACACCAACTTCTACACGAGCGCCATCGAGGACCGGTCCTACGACGTGGCCTTCACCGGAACCGCACCCAGCCACGTTCGCCTGCGAATGCTCTACGTCACGCCCGGCGACTCGGTGATCGTGTCGCTTCCGATGTCGGGAGCGGACGTCTATCGCGACTACTACGTGGCGGCCGGACAGGAGCTTCCGGAATTCGGCAGCTTGGCAGCGCTCGAGGCAAGCACCGGTGACGGGGTATACAGCGATGGGGCATCGATCCACGTCAAGCTGTACGTGAGTGGCGACCGCGACTACGCAGTTCTCGATCTGTGCACCTCCGGGTGCACCTGATCGGGTCGTCGTTAGGCGCCGAAGTCCTGCAAACGCAACGGGATGCCTTCATCGGCGTCCGCAAGGATCTCATGAAGACGAGGTAGCTCGCCGTCGGATCCGTCACGAGCTTCCAGCTCGAGAATGCCGTCAGCCGTCGTGATCAGGAAGCCTTGCCCCGAACCGCCGCTGAAGCGTTCCTGATCAACGTATATCTTCGCCTTGATTTTGGCAGGATCGCCGTTCTCGGGGCAGAACACCATGCAGTTGCCACACTCGTTGCAGAGTTCGGCCAGCACGATGTACTGCTGCCGGGCCGACAGGCCGGAATCCACCGGCGTGGGGAGGCGGAAGAACGCATCGTTGGGGCATACCGTCACGCACAGATTGCATGCAACGCAGTCCCACATCTGCAGATCGTGATCGACGGCTCGGGGCACGCCTTCGTTGGCTGCAATGTCGTAGTTCGCCCTGGCATCGCCGTCGAGCGTCGCTTGCAGGTGGGCTTCCGCAGGACCGCGGTAGCCCGCTGCCTTCGCTTCATCCCATTGCAGTTCGTGCCACTCCCGCAGCGTCCTTGCCCCCCCTTCCTGCAGATCTCTCTCCAATTGCCGCAGCATCGGCTCGAGTCGTCCGTACCCGCCGGGTCGCAACAGATCGGAAGACAACGTGGCAGGGGTGACGCCCATCGCAATGGTCTCTCCGACGTTCTCCTTGGTCACACCGGCCGAGAAACTCACCTGGATCGGACCATCGTGGCCGGCTACCGCAAACGCCCCCGGCATGGTGATGAGCAGCTCGTCAAGCAACGCAGTTGCGAGGACATGCAGCGGCGGGCCCGACATGTACATCGGGTCGGCCGGTAGGAATTTCTTGTCGTTGTGAACGACCATCGTGTTGGTGAGCTTGACCCCAAACCGGCGCCCGCTCTTCGCTGCGTACCGGCTGAGGTCGCCGATCAGCTCGACACCTCTGGTGATGTCGAGGTCATCGACAAACGAAAGTGGGTCGAGCCAGATATCCCTATAGCCAAGGTCTTGCTGGAGGAGTTGGATGACTCGAGGGAAACCGAGGAGGGTGGGATTGAGCTTGACGATCACATCGACACCGTGGCGGTCCATCAGATGCTTGACGATGGCTTCGATCTCGTCGGGTGGACAGCCATGGAACGTTGACACCGTGATGGAGTCGGCCACATTCGTCGGGAATTTGTGGTCTCGGTACGCCGCAAACGGCTCAGGGATGAGCGGCCGAAGGCGGTCGATTACTGCAGTCGCATCCATCATCGAATCAATGAACCCGGCCACCTTCTCGGATTGGATACCGGCCAGGTCATAGCCAACCGACATGTCGAAGACATGAGGGCCTGGCTCTTCTCCGATGTGAGGTTTGATCGGATCCCAGTCACGAAGAATCTCGATCATCATCCAGGCTTTCACGTACTCTTCCAGCGATTCCGCAACCAGCAGCTCTTGGCTCCACTCAATGTTGAAACCGACGTTCTGCATGTCGATACAGGGACGCTCGATATCGAGATCATCGAGGATCTGCACTGTCTTGAGCTCAAAAAGGCGAGCTCCCGCCAGCCAGCCGAGAACGAGATTCTGTGCCATCTGGCTGTGTGGTCCTGCGGCAGGTCCGAGTGGAGTGGCCGCGGGTCTTCCCATGAACTCCATAGAAAGATCAACGCTTGGATCAGCGGCCCAGAACCGAGCCGGGGGCAGATCGAAGATGCGTCGCCGCGTCTCCCACTCGTGGGCGATCCGGCCCAGAAGTAGGTTGAGCGAAAACGGTGTTAGTGGGGGTTGCTGCATCGGCTCCCTCTTCCTCACAGCACTGACAATGATGCGTTATCCGCCAATTCTAGCCAGCGTTTTACATTTTGTTAATCGTTGAGAAGTTGCCCGGCGAGCCGATTGTGACGCTCGATAAGGGGCGGTAGCTCCAGGGTCACCAGGTTGCGGTTGGCCACGACCGCTCTGCCGGCGACGTAGTTGAAATCGACATTCACCGGAGCACAGAGCATGGCGGCCGCCACCGGATCGTGCAGCGCACCGGCGTATTCGATGCGGTTGAGATCCACCGCAATGAAGTCTGCTGCCTTGCCGCTTTCCAACGATCCGACGTCCGGGCGATTGATGACTTCCGCCCCACCACGAGTGGCAATCTCGATGGCGGTACGTGCCTTCATCAGCTCGCCGCCGCTCTGGTTTGGGGCCGCGTCGAGGCGGGACAACAGCATTGCCATCCGCGCTTCGCCAAGGAGATGGCTGCCGTCGTTGCTTGCCGACCCGTCGACACCGAGACCGGTCGGCACGTTGGCCGCCAGGTACTTCCGAACAGGGGCAATGCCCGACGCGAGCCGCATGTTCGAGGAAGGGCAGTGGGCTACGCCGGTTCGAGTATTCGCCATGCGGCCGATTTCCGCATCGTTGATGAACACACTGTGGGCGAACCAGACATCGTCACCCATCCAGTTGAGGTCTTCCATCAGCTCGATAGGACGACGCCCATATGTCGAGATGCAGAACTCCTCTTCATCCATGGTCTCTGCAAGATGGGTATGCATAGAGACGCCGAAGGCCCTCGCCAGCTCGGCCGAGTCCCTCATGATGTCGGTGGTCACACTGAACGGCGAGCACGGTGCGACCACAACCTGCGTCATCGACCCTGGCGAACCGTCGTGGTGAGTTTCGATAAGCCGCTGGGTATCGGCGAGGATCTCGGAATCGGTCTCGACGACCGAGTCGGGAGGAAGGCCGCCGTCACTTTCGCCAAGCGACATCGACCCGCGCGAGGCGTGCAGTCTGAGCCCGACGTCCTTGGCGGCTTCGATTTCGTCATCGAGCCGAGAGTCATTGGGGAACAGGTAGAGGTGATCAAACGCAGTTGTGCATCCCGAGAGCGCCAACTCAGCCAAAGCCAACTTCGTCGAGACCTCAATGTGCTCAGCCGTCATCCGCGCCCAGATCGGGTACAAGGTGCGCAACCAATCGAACAGTCCAGCATCCTGCGCTCCGGGGACGGCGCGGGTCAACGTTTGATAGAAATGATGGTGAGTGTTGATGAACCCGGGGAGGATTAGGTGCCCGGTCAGATCCAACACTTCATCGGCAGTGTCGGGTAGCTCAGCAGTCGGCCCTACCTGCTTGATGAATCCATCTTCGATGAACAAACCCCCATCGGCGATTTCTCGCCTTTGGTCGTCCATCGTTGCCAGTACTTGCGCATGCTTGACCAAGAGAGTGCTCATAACCCCAATGTAGCGCCCCTGCAATACCCGCGGCGAGACAAGCAATACAGCCCGCGCCTGACGGGAAGGGGAAAGCGCAACACGCGGCCACTCACGTCCTCACCCCCCTCGTACGGGCTCCGCCCGTCCGATCCCCCCATCAAGGGGGGATTATCAGAAACAGCCCTCCACTGGTGGGAGGGCGGGGCTGGGACTGAACGAAGTGAAGGACCAGACCGGGAGGGGAGAGCCTGCTGTCGTCGTATCGGGTGAGGACTTGACCCGCCTCGTACGGCGATACGACCTAAGAAGCGGCAGCGGCGGTGGGTGTTGGTGGGGCGACTACCAAGTGAGGCTGGAGATCGGTCTTCATCATCTGGATCGTTGCGGCATCGGCCAGCCAGTCGAACAGGGCAGCGGAGTTGTCGGAGCGGAGACACTCCGGGTGCCATTGCACCGCAAGCATGTCCCACGTTGGGTCGATCGTCTCAATCGATTCGACAACTCCGTCGCCAGCGGTAGCAGCGACGCGGAGACCACGTCCTAGGTCCTTCACGCCCTGGTGATGGAGTGAGTTGATGACCAGCTCGTCAGTATCAACAACGTCGTGGAGCCGGGAGCCGGACTCGATCTTGGTTCGATAGTGACCAGCGAAGGCTCTACCGACTAGGTCTTGTGGATGGTCGGGAAGGTCTTGATGCAGCGTCCCGCCAAACGCGACGTTGACCACCTGGAGACCACGACAGATACCGAGCACAGGAAGCCGTCGCTTGGCAGCCTCATGCACCAGCGCGACCTCAAATTCATCAGCCTTGGGACGAATCCCGTACAACGTGTCTGCCCCCGGCGTCTCACCGTAGGTACTCGGCTCGATGTCGCCCCCACCGGGGAGGAGCAGCCCGTCGAAGCGTTCCAGCAGTCTCGGAACATCGGCGGGTTCGCTGTGGGCCAATACCACGGGAAGGGCACCAGCGGCGGTGAGCGCTCGCACGTACAGATCGTAGAGGCTGGTAAGCCTCTGCTCCCCGTAGTACTTCGTCTCGGAGATCGCAGTCTGTGCCGATACGGCAATCACTGGCTTCATATAGAACCAGTCGGCAGGTCGGACAGAGTATTCAGCATCGGCGAGACTTTAGATGCTTGGAAGCCAAGCTGTATCCAGCCCAGCCCTATTGTCCGCTACTTCGGTGCCATCCGGATGCCGCCATCCATGCGGATTGTCTCGCCGTTCATGTACGAATGGGTGATCAGCAGGTGGGCGAGATCGGCATACTCAGCCGTGGTGCCGAGACGCTTGGGGAACAGCACCTGCTGCCCGAGCGACTCCTTCGCAGCCTCAGGGAGA
>JAAETI010000142.1 GCA_024228555.1 bacterium
CCGATGGCGTTCCTTGCGACTTTGCTTCGCAAACTCGAGATGGTCGGTTCGTGTTCTGTCCTGTTAGGCCCACGGGAACGCCGATGGCGTTCCTTGCGACTTTGCTTCGCAAACTCGAGATGGTCGGTTCGTGTTCTGTCCTGTTAGGCCCACAAGCGCTGGCGCGAACCGACCGCGCGTAGTGGGTGCAGATTTCGGGCACTGAGCGGAATGGGCGAAATGGCTTGCCGGGCCACGAGCGTCGCCGCGATCGCACTAATCGTCACCTACTGCGACGAGTGCGCACCCGTACGAAGGAGCCATCCGAACAGCCCGCACCTGGGTCTCCCTGCCTGCTAGGTTTCTCTGCAAATCCGGTCCTCTCAGGTGTAGACTTTTGTTTTGACACCTGTGCGAGAGGACTGGTACACCAGTTGGAGCCGCATTAGGCGGCCCACCGGACACGGGGGAGAGATGTCCGAGAGCAGCAACCCGAGCGACCACGCGTCGGCCGGGTCCCTACAACGTCTACGACGTCGGGTCCTCGGTGTTCCGGCGGCTGGGTTCTTGGTCATTGTGCTGGCTGCGATCGCGACATACGCGGCATGGAGGACTTGGTCCGCAGCCGAGGGCTTCTGTGTCGTCTGCCTTGAGCTCGCCGGTACGGAGGCAGCTGCGCGGGAGCTTGTCGACTCTCTCAGCGGGGCCGAGTTGGCCGACGTGAGGACTGCGATTAGGTACGACTCCTGGTATTTCATTCCAGCGTATGCGTCGGCGCTCTGGGCTGGGTGCCGGTGGGCGGCCGGGGAGTTCAGGACGCCGCGCTTGAACCTCGCCGGTATCTCGCTCGGTTGGGGTGCGCTTGGAGCTGGTGTCCTTGACTATGTCGAGAACCTAGCGATCATCCGCATGCTGAGCGGAAGCTACGGAGTGTGGCCTCAGGTGTCAGCGGCGGCGGCTGTGCCAAAGTTTGTTCTTGCCTTCCTAGCCGTCTTGTGCGTCGTAGCCGGACTCTTTGCGCAAGGTAGTGGCCGCACGTGGAGAAGGTTGGCGGGGGAGTGGCGTGCGGTCGGTATGGCTCTCAAACCACCCCCTGGAGCTACCGCAGCCCCGGTGAGTGTGCGAGACGCGCCAAATCCCCTCGCGGTCTACCCGCCGGAAACGGCTCTGATAGAGGCTGCGCAAGCATTCAGGGACGATCGGGACCCGCGTCTCCAGCTGTGGGCCAAATGCGTATTGAGCTCAGAGAAACGTGAACCCGGTGCAAAGCCCGCCGGGGAACTTGATTTTCTCGCTTACCTCGATGTCGACGGTCTCGTGGAACAGAAGATCCGCGGCCGACTCGAGATTGAGCAGATAAGGGATGAGCTCGACCGACGCATCCGGGAGCAGGAGGGGGGCGAATCGTGAGCGAGGAACACATCGCACTAGAGCAGTTCGCCGAGCTCTTTCTTCTGTTCCCCGATTACACGGATCGTGACTGGTCCAGGATCCTCGTCGAGGAGCGCCTCGTCGAAGGGCGGTTGTATGGAGCCGAGAGCGAGATCTCGCGTGAGGAGCGAGAGAGGCACGCCCAAGCATGGGTCAGTCGTTTGAGAGGTGCTATTGACGATGTGGGGCTACGCCGCGAGTGGCAACCGAGGAAGACCGAGCAGGGATCGCCAGCAAAGCTCGGAATATCGTGCTCAGGCGGAGGAGTGCGCGCTGCCACCTACAGCCTGGGGGCTCTCCAGGCGCTCACTCAACAGGGGGAGTTCCAGAAGGCTCGGTACCTATCCGCAGTATCGGGTGGAGGTTATGTAGCGGCGAGTTACGCAACAGTTGCCAAGACATCATCCGTGCCCGTGCCATTGGAGCCGGGCGGGAGCGAAGACCCCTGGATCTTCCAACCCGAAACAGCCGGCCAGGCAGGTTCGCCTGAGGCGAGATACCTGCGAAACAACAGCTCCTACCTCCTTCCCAGTGTCGGGATGTACCTATGGGGAATCTGGCGGATCCTGCTTGGGTTGACGATGAATCTGATCGGAATAGCCCTGATCCTGCTTCTGGTCGGCCTGCCGCTTGGCAACATGTTGAAGCAGGATTACCTATACCCGAACCTGGGTACTGTTGACTGCCGAAGTATCGATCCCGAGGCCTATCTCAGCGATAAGGGTCTCTCCGGCGAAGACCGGTCTGCCAGATTGGAGAACCGCCTTGACCGGGAGGCCACTGAGGCCGAGGCGGAAGCGGCCTGTGAGGATGGCACATGGACACCAGACTACAGAGACTCGCTGTCCCGGACCCGGGTCGATGTTCCGCGCGCCGGCACCTGGTGGATAGTGCTCGCCGCAGCAGGTATCGCCTTGGTGCCAGGATTAGTTCTCATTGCGGTTGGGCACCCGCCACGAAGACGACGGGCTCTGAAGCGGGCAACCATCCTCGGCTCGGTCGTATTGAGCGCAACAGTGTTGGTGTTTGTGATCCTGCCGTATCTCGTCAACCTGCTCTTGGTTCCGTCCGAGGTGGCGTTTCGTGGCCTGGACGGGATTACTCGAGCAGTCGTAGGGTGGATGAACCAGTTCAAGGGCGTACTCGCGGCGGTCGGCATCGGTGGCACAGCGGCTGGTGTCGCTGCAGCTGCTGGAGCCGCGAAGCCCAACCGCCTCGTGAGACTTGCGGTGTATGCGGCGTCTCTGCTTGTTCCTCTGATGGCGTTCGCTGGCCTGGTCTGGTTTGCCAGCATCGGTGCAAAGGGCATCAACTGGCTGGTGTGGTTGGGGCTCTTGATCGTACTCCTTGTACTCTTGGGATCAGTCTCGGCCCGTGACTCGTCGCTGCACCCGACGTATAGACGGCGACTCACCTTCGGATACCGAGTCCGGCGTCAATCCGCTTCGACGCTCAGGACCGCAAAGCCCGGGATGGAGGATGAACTGGACTTCGAGCTGGACTCAGAGGATGAGGACATCTATGGCGTCAAGCCAGCCGGTAGGGGGGCCGACCTCCTCTCGACTTACGCGTACCAATCCGGGCGGAGCCACGAGCCGCCCGAGTTGATCCTCTGCGGCACCGTCAATCTGTCTGACGTGGGCTCGGCTCCTTCCGGGCGCCATGGCGCATCATTCACGTTCTCCGGAGCAGAAATCCGGATGCCGGGAATCACAATCCCGACCGTGGACCTAGAGAACCAGTTGAGCCTACGAAACCGGGAGTCGTTTACTCTCGAGGCGGCGCGAGCCATTGTCGGTGCCGCGGTTTCCCCAGGAATGGGCAAGGCACACTCCAAGATGTGGCCATTCCGAAGCCTTCTGGCCTTGGGCAACGTTCGGCTAGGGGTCTGGCTTCCGAACCCCGATTGGGTCCAATATCAAAGTCGATTCGCGTCGCGGCCCCGATTCCACTACCTGTTCCGGGAGATGTTCGGGTTACACAGTCGTAGCGCTCCCTTTGTGTATGTGACCGATGGCGGCCATTGGGAGGTGCTCGGCCTCGTCGAATTGCTACGGAGGGGATGCACGGAGATCTACTGCCTTGATGCATCGGGAGATGATCAGGATCAATACGCGGCGATCGGAAAGGCTGTCGCCATCGCGCGTTCTGATCTTGGTGTCGAGATTGATCTGCGGATCGAAACGATGCTCCCCGACCCACCCCTCGCGTCGGCGGACAGCGAAGAGGATCCGCCGCCCCTCAGGTCGAAACGCAATCACCTCTGTGGGAAGATCACCTACCCGGACGGGACAGAGGGGATCCTCGTGTACTGCAAGGCCGCAGTAAGAGACGGCGATCCAGCTGACGTGCTGGCGTACCAGGATCGTTATCCCGACTACCCATCACATTCCACTGGAGATCAACTCTTCGACCATGAACAGTTTGAGGCGTATCGGAAGATCGGCCACGCGGCCGGGATGGATGCAGTGTCGACGATGTCCGACGCGAGGGACAACGGCCGTTCCTGTACCGATGATGCTGCTGGGCTAGCTGCAGCACCGGAGCAGACCTGAACGCACGGCCAGGGAGGACCCACGACATAGGTGTCCCGGCTCACGCAGCAGTCGCGCGAAGCCGTGATGTCCAACCTAGCGTTGCGAAGGTGAATGACCGACACGAATCCCTCCTCAACAAGTAGGCAAGCTCTCGCACCGGACCGTGTCTTGGTTCGCGTTCTTCCCGGCTAGGTCCACAACCATATGCGCGAACAGTGATTCGCCTTTCTGGCCACTGGGATTCGTGGCGATTGCGGCCAGGGGCCGGTTAGGTGGGTTGCCGGACATGTTCGAACCAACAACGTTCGGATGTGTCGATCGGCCGCAAGAGAACGGTCGGCGAGAGCAATCGGAGCCGTTCTGCATGCGTCGACATCAGGGTTCCTTTCGCTACCACCAGAAGTCGTCGAAACTCGCTTGGTCCTGGGATGCATCGCGAGGCAACCATTGCGGCCTGGGAACACATAGCGGCCGGCACCACCATCGGAGATGCGAACGTTGAATGGATTGGTGTCAGGCACCAGATGCGGTGTCTCACTTGTGCTGCTGAGTTTCCAGGGGAGCACGCCGATCCCAGCCCACGGTGCTCCAATGTCGGCCTCGTTGTCGAATCGGCGCCGCAGATTGCCGTTGAGGATTGGGTCTTGGAGGAACCAACCTGATGTGTCTCGGCTTGATCGTTTGTCTGGAGGAGATCTGGGATTCCGGGGGTATGCCGATGGGGTGCGGCGAGCGTGCTGATGACGACGCCGTTTGCCTGGCATACGTGCCTCATTTGAGGATTGGTGATCACGTGCTGGTGCATCTGGGATTTGCACTTGCGGTGCTCGAGCCAGAGGCTGCCGCCGAGGCAGTCGCAATGCGAGAACAGCTGTCCGGCGGAGCGTCCACCACCGACCCATGATGCAGCGCTCGCCGGACATACCGGCCGGCCTCGCGTTGTTCGCGCTATGCGTCCCCACCAAACGAACACGGCTACTGCGGCCCAGATGACCATGGCGAGCACGCGACCTGCCAGCAGCAGGCTCGATCCGCGCAGCTGGAGGGTCTCCTCTTCCCGGGGAGGATCGACTGGTATTGACGTGTTGCCGGCGCCCATGATGTTGGTACGCGGTCTTCGATGCTCCCCGTCGAGTTTCCCGGCTCGAGTATCTCGAAACCGCACAATGTTGCGCGGGATCGGAAAGCGCGGCGATGGCACGGCATCACCCAAGCAGTGTCGAGCTTGTCTTCTTTCTCACGACCGTGACATACAGTGAGATTTGCGTTTTGGGTTGGCTGGTTGGGGGGGTGTGGTCGGCACGAAGGAATCAAATCTACGAGACACGGGTTAGTTCGTTGATTTGTCTACTTCGTACCCAGAGAAGATGACTTGCCGCAACTCTGGGAACCCAAATGGACACGGCACCGGGCAGTAAGTGGTATCACGATGGGAAACTCACCTTCCCTCACTGTGTGAAGGCCGGATATCAGTTCCGCGGAACCGCCGACAGACATCCCCGGTCGCGGATGTAGAGAAGACTCAATTCTGGGTCCGATAGTCCGATAGTCCGATAGCACTGGAGGAACGGCCAATTGCCTGGATCTAGTGATGGAGGATTGCAATGAAGGGCGTCGTGTTCACCGAGTTCGTTGAAATGGTGGAGGAGAAATTCTCACCGGAGATAGCCGAGCGGATCATCGAGTCCTCGGACCTGCCCTCCCAAGGGATCTATACGGCGGTGGGCACCTACGGACATACCGAGATGCTGCAACTCGTCACCCGGCTCAGCGAAGAGACAGGAATCGAGGTTCCCGACCTGGTAGGGGTGGAGCGGGCGTTGATACCGACCCGCTGATTCTGTCCAGGGATCGTATCTCGGATCGAAGGCGAACTGGCTCAGCCAAAGGGCCAGAGCAGTCACCGCGAAGTCAAGGAAGACGAGCGCCCACTGACGTTGCGCCACCCAGACGCGAGGCAGTCCGACAAACGGGACGATCCACTGCGCCTTACTGTGGATACTCGCCGCGGCCAGCGGCGCACCGTCGTCGAATCCCGTCCCATCTCCCCTGGTGACATATAACCCTTCTGCAGTGGTGGAGACGACGCGATGCGTAACCAGGTCGTGCCCACGTGGTCCGTCGTAAACGATGACGGTGCCGGGGACAATCCCCGTGCCGTCGTGATCGGATGCAATGACCACGTCACCGACGGAGAGGGTCGGTGTCATGGATTCCGATGTGATTGATGCCGCCATATAGCCGGGAACGATCATTGGCAGTACGGCCATCACCGACAGCATTCCCAAGACGAGCAGGGCGGTGAATGCCACGAGACCGCTGTAGAGCAGCGCCTGATCGGCGCGAGTGCTCTTAGGGTCCTTGCTAGGACCGGGGAGTCGATCCCGTGGTTTTGTGATGACCGCCATGGGGCCTCCGAAAGTGAATTCGGGTCAGCTGACTAGTTGTTGGTCGCGAGCCATTCGAGTTCGACGTCATCGACGGTGCTGTCCTGGACAGTGTTCGGGGCGCCTGCATCCAACGTGACGGTGATCTCGTAGTAGCGGCTTTCATCAACAACCAGGCGTAGCTGGCTGCCACGCCGTCTCGGTGATGCCCGGTGCGGATAGTGTCCCACTGGCAACAGCGACGGGGGAACCGTCGGCACAGGTCGCTGACGTGTGTCGGTCGATGGTGAGATTCAACTCGTCACCGATACCGTTTTCGTTCACGCCGGCGATTATCACCGAGTCCAACAGGATGTCGGCGTCCACTGAGCCTTCGTAGATCACCTCGAAGCATGTGGTGTTGGTATCGCCCGGCACCATATCGGTGATAGTGAATAGGGCCGACCCAGTCTCGTCGAACGCCGGAGATCCCCCATCGACTATGGCGAGCTCGTTGACCAGGACAACATTTCCTGAGCTCCAAGCGTTGGCATCATTGGACGTTGGATTAGTGAAGAGCGCCCGCGAGACTCCCATCACCATGAGCATGGCGATAAGGAAGCCGCTCATTACGGCGCCAACTCGTAGGGTGGTGGTTCGCGACATTGCCTATCTTTCTCTCGAAGTCTGTTCCGATCCTGTCAGCGAGTCGGACCTCTACGTAACTAGATAGGGAGGAACGGATCCTGTGGACTCGGGTAGACCAGTCGAAGATCCAGATCGAGATGGCGACGGGAGCTGTGCGTGAAGTGCTCCACAGTTCCAACGTCACCCCGCCACGAGCATGCGCGACGCGTACGCATACATGTCCGCGGCGCAGCGCTGAGTCGCTGGTATTCAGCTGAGATCCCCACCGGTGTGCCGAGGGAACGGAACCGGGCCTCACTCTTCCGGGCTCTTCAAGTGTGAAAGCCGTCCTGCCGGGCCCACCCGCAAATGCCGCTTGTATTGATTGGGTTGGACGCGTGGGTGGTTTTGAACACGTAGCTCGTTGCAGGCGCTGTCGGAGTCGAAGGTGGCGGCAGGCCGGGGCGCAGCTCCTTCCGGAGACTGGGCTAGGTATCGCGCCTGAGAGTCGACAAGCTCGAGTTCTTGCCCGCATGACTGACAGCCAGGTGAAATGGGGCCGATGGTCACATCGTGTCCCAATCTGACCAGATTCTGCCGCAACCGCCCTTTTTTTTGCGTAGATCGGACTAGTATGCAGTTGCTCTATGGACATCCCCGGATCGTATGGTCCCGGGAGAAGGCGAAGGCGGTGGGGAGCCTTCCAGGATCGAGGAGGAAATCGTGAGACGAGCCAATACGATCGTGTTGGCCTTTGCGCTCGCCATCGCCGGTCTGGGCCTAGCGGCCCCGGCGTTGGGAGCAGGCCCATTCACGGACGTGGATACCGACAACATATACGCCGACGACATCTCGTGGTTCGGCGACGAGAACATCACTTTGGGCTGCAACCCGCCCACGAACGACGAGTTCTGCCCCGATGACCAGGTCACCAGAGGGCAGATGGCGGCGTTCTTCGTGCGGGTGCTTGCGCTGACGGAGACGGCCGGCGGGACTGACTTCAGCGACACCGACGGTATCGTGTTTGAAGACGACATCTTGAAGCTGTCGGCGGCCGGCATCACCCAGGGCTGCAACCCACCCACCAACGACCAGTTCTGCCCCGATGACCAGGTCACCAGGGGGCAGATGACGGCCTTTTTCCATCGGGCAATCGGTGGATCATTCGATCTGACCATCGCCCACATGAGCGACCATCACTCGAATCTCGAGCCACGGTCACAGACGCTGTTGCTCGACGGTGAGGAGACCGATGTCGAAACCGGCGGATTCGCTCGAGTTGTGGCCAAGTTCGGCCTGATCGAGGAATCGGCCACGAACCTGATGAAGGTTCATGCCGGTGACGCCATCACTGGAACCCTGTTCTACACGCTGTTCTCTGGTCGGGCCGATGCCGACGTTATGAACGAGGTTTGCTTCGACGTGTTCGAGTTGGGGAACCACGAGTTTGACGACTCAGACGCCAATCTCGCCCAATTCCTCGACTGGCTCAACGAGGGAGGCTGCGGAACGGTGACTCTCGCCGCCAACGTCGTCCCCGCCGCCAGCACTCCGCTGGCCGACGGCTATCTCGAGCCCTACACGATCGTCAACTACCTTGGTCGCAACGTGGGCGTGATCGGGATCGATTTCGCCAACAAGACAAAGAACTCGTCGCAGCCACTCGCGACCACCCAGTTCTTGGACGAGGTGGAGACCACCCAGGACTACGTTGACGAACTAGAGGCCGCGGGCGTCGACCACATCGTGGTTGTGACCCACCACGGGTACGGCAACGACCAGGCACTGGCGGCTGCGGTCGACGGGGTCGACGTGATCATCGGCGGCGACTCCCACACGCTGTTGGGCGACGGATTCACCGCCTTTGGGCTTGGGCCGGCCGGTCCCTATCCGACCATGGCGACCGACGCCGGAGGCGATCCGGTGTGCATTGCACACGCCTGGCAGTACTCGGAGATTGTCGGCCAGCTCGACGTGACTTGGAGTGAAGACGGTGTCGTGACCGAATGTGGCGGCGCTCCGACGCTGCTGTTGGGCGACACGTTCACCAGAGAAGTGGGTGAGGACGACGTGGAGCTCACCGGTGCCGACCTTGCCGCCGTCTTGGCGGAGATCGAGGGGACATCGCTGCTCGAGGTGGTGGAACCAGATGCCGCTACCGCCGCCATCATCGCCGACTACGCCACCGAAGTTGACGCGTTGGCCGCAGAGACCATCGCCACGTCGAATAGCCACTTCTGTCTGGAACGGATCCCCGGTCAGGACTACCGGGTCTCGCCCGACTGCGAAACCGGATACGGGGCGGCCAACGGTGGTGATACCCAGCAACTGGTGGCCCAGGCGTTCCTGGCTCGAGCGTTTGAGGCCGACTTGTCGATCCAAAACGCTGGTGGCGTCCGGGTCGAGATCGAGGTAGGCGATTTCTCTATCGCCGATGCCTACACGGTCCTGCCGTTCTCGAACACCCTGGTCAACATGGAGCTGACCGGACAGGAAATTGTCGACGTGCTCAATGAGGCGTTCACCTACGCCCTCGATCCCACCGGCTCAACCGGTGCCTATCCCTACGGGTCGGGTATTCGCTGGACCACGAATTTCGATACCGGTGAGATCACCGGTATCGAGGTGAATCCACGCAACGCCGGCACGTGGGGACCCATCGACCTGACGGCTACCTACACCGTGGCGACGAACGACTTCATCGCCCAGGGTCGGGACGGCTACCTCACCTTCGGGGCGGCCTGGGACGCGGGTCGGTTTGTGGACACGTTCATCAACTATGCCCAGGGGCTCATCGACTATGCCGAAGACGATGCGGCTGGTGTCCTCGAGCTGCCCACGGACTACTCGACGAACGCGGTGATCGGCACCTACAGCCCGTAGGCGCAGTTCTAGCGACTCGAGCGCATCACATTCCGATGCGCTTGCGTTGCGAAGACAGCAGGAGGGCGGCCCGGCATCGGGCCGCCCTCCCAGTCGGTGCCTGTCACGTGCCCTGTAGGCCCGTTGTTTCAGTCTTCGGTCGGGCCCGGCGGCTGGACGTCATTGATCGGCGTTGATACGTTGCGGTTGGCCCGACCGTACCGGGGTCGAACTTGCGGCCTTCTTTACGACAGCGTTGATCGGGGTCGCCGCAAGCATCCGTGCTGAGACACCCCCGGAGCAACTACGAGATGCGAGCACAGTGGCCACGAGCATCCTCGACGCGTACCAGCCCGCGACCCGGCGCTGACTCTCAGGTACTCAGCTGTGATCTCCGCGGGCGTCGCGGCGGAACGGAATCCTCCGCAGTCGCTTTGCCCGACCCAAGCCTCGCTCATCGACTAGAGCCTCGGCGGATTCATCGCTGTAGGCGTGCGGATCAGCTACGTCGGTGCTCTTGTGCCCCTTGGGTCGAGCTGAGCCCGGACGATGGAGGTGAGGCTTCGGTGCTGGCTTTCATCCCGAAAAGGAATCGGGCTATCTGCGTCCGACGCACCAGTTGAAAGAGCATCAATGTGACGGCGAGCGAGGATGTCGCCACGATCACGTACTTGAGGCCCGCTGGGATCGGGTACGAAACGACCGCAAAGGCGATGGCGACGATCACAGTCTGGTGGAGAACATAGACCGGAAGAACGGCTTCGTTGGCCATCTCGGCAAACCGACGCCACAACGTGGGCCGGGGGTCAACGTGCTCTCGAGGGCGAGAATCTCTCCGACGTGCAGCAGTGAAGCTCAGGATCGACGCCACCCAGCACCAGCCGCCAATCGCAAACGACGTGCGAAGTACGAACCCGTCTGCGTCGTAGTCCACCAGCGGGTCGCTCCCCACTACGTCGGAAGTGGCGATGTGGGTGCCGGCGAACGTCAGGAAGCCCACGACCGCCGCGGCGAGTATCCACCATCGAGCCCGGTGGAGGAGTTCTCCAAGTCGTCGGTCGGATGCAAATGCAAAGCCGTAGGCGATGAGTACGAGGTAGCTCCACTTGCTCCATAGTGCAATCTCGGGTCGCAGCGGCAACGAAACACCGAGCAAGGCCAGGATTGCCACTGCCCCCGTCGCTATCGGCCACGCTCCGTACCGATCGATGGTGCGTTCGACAAGGCGCCGGCGGCGTAGCAGCGCAAAGAACGGGATCAGCAACAGCGACCATCCGAACAGCAGCACAAGAAACCAGAGCTGGCCGTACTCGAAGTAGTCGGTCGCCGGTGAGGCTCGAACTATGAATGGAAAGCCTTTGAGGTTCACCTCGACGTCGAGGAAACTCCGGTAGAAGTCCAGGTAATCCGGCCAACGCCCTGTTTCCACTCGTATTCGATGCCAAACCTGTGGGGGCACAACGACCAGTGTCCCGAAGATCAACGGGACCAACAGGCGCTTGGTCCGTTCCGCCGCAAACGATGCAAGATCCCGTGACCGCAGCGAATGCCAGATACCGATGCCCGCGATGACGAACAAAAGCGGCATCCCCCACATGACCGCAAACGCGATGACGGCATCGACGCTCTCGCTGGGCGGGTCGTTCTTGACGTAGAACTCGCCGGTGTCGAACACCCTGGCCGAGTGGAAGAAGACCAATCCAATTACGACGAAGACCCGGAGGGCGTCGAGGTCGCGGCGTCGCGTCGACTTGGTCCCCGGGACTTGCGCTTCATGGATGCTTGGCTTCGGACTAGACATGGTGGCTCTCTCGCTGCGGGCCACCCTTCGGAGCCGTGGGGCTGGTTCCCAAGACTGTCCTCAACCCTGGTACACGACGCGACAAGTGACCGGCACCGAACGCAAGAACGATGCCCAGGCTCGCCACAATCCCGAACTTGATGCCAGCCGAGAGATCGACCTCCTCGAGTCCGGCTTGCAGACCGATGACGATCGTGACGTGCAGCATGTATGCGGCGTAGCTTGCCGCAGCCATCGCTTCCAGCATCCGACTGGAACGCTGGAATACCTGCCTGCCGATGACCGTCATGCCCACAACCATGCCAGCACAGATCAGCGCCTCCAGCATGCTCCACAGCAATGCTTGCCAGGTGAACCCGCCACCCTCGATGATGTCCGATCCCGGATCATTGGCGAGCATCACCGCGGTGTAGACGGCGGCAGACGTGACCAAGCCGACGCTCAGCCAGATCGCTCCGAATTGCGTAGGCCACCGGCGCAGCCAGTCGCCTCGGTATGCGACGACACCGAGCGCAAACAGGCTGACGTACTGGGGGAGATGGGCGGGCTCGGCGGCAACGACGAACAGCAGCGGTACCCATTCGTCGATCGGGTACCAGCCCCGCACGATCCAAGTGATGAGACCCAGCGCGACAACAAACCCCATGACCGCTGCGTAGCTCGGCATCGGCCAGCTCGTTGGCGGCCGGTCGGAGCGACGATCCCTCAGTGACCGCCACACCACGTAGCCGGCCGAGTAGAGCACCAAGTGTCCGAGAAACCACAAGTGGAGATACGCGTCGCGCCATCCCGAGTCGTACAGAGAGCGGACGAACTCGCCGAAGGTTGCCCCCGGAGAGTCGATCAGGTACACGACCGGCACATGCACCACCAGCACGAACACAAGGAGCGGCAGCCCAATCCGCACCCACCGCTCCCTGAGGAACTGCGTAGGCCCCTTGCGGTCATAGGCCCTAGGGACGAAGTAGCCGGCGAGGAAAAACAGCAGGCCCAAACCGAAGGCAGCGCCGAGTGGGTAAAGAGGCCGCAGCCACTCGAGATTGCCGGGATCCGCTATCGGCCAATCTCCACTCGTGGGCCCGTACGGCTGAGCAGCATGGTGAGCAATCACCCAACCAATGACTACGACGCGCAACGCGTCGACAAAGACCATCCGTTGGCCCGCTTCAGCCTGGTGACCGGATCGCGACTCAACCAGATCGGGCGGAGCCTTTCCGGTGGCCATGACGGTCTGCCCTTCCGCGCGTGGCGATGCGCCTTGCTCCTCTTTGTACCCAATGCGCCCGACACGTGCAAGAGGCAACGTTCGATCGGCAGCCGAAGTCGCGACAGCCTGTGGGGACGCTCTCTGCACCGCATCGGCTCGTTCGTCGCGCCTAGCGTCAGCTCGGTACGTTTCTCGACGTGTCGGCCGTTGCTTTGGGGCTGCTGATGTGCACAGGACGTCGCGCAATCGCGGCACCGACCGGGAAGCGTAGGCAATGCCAAACGAAATCAGAATGCCCGGCGCAGCTAATAGTAGGAATTTCGTACGAGCTGATGCTTCAACGTCCAGGATCGCTGTTGCGGGAGTCGGACGATTTCGAACCAAAGACGCCCCGTCATGCGCGGCCGTTTACTACGGAGAGACCGAAGCCGAATCGCTGATAGCGACTAGGCCACCATTTGCGTCGAATGCGGCGACCCTCCAGGTCATCGTTTCATGGAGGACGGCCGTCTGGTTGGTCTCGGGGCTGTCGCCACCACCGAAACGCACGCTCGTCTCGGTGCCTGTCCACGCCCAATACGGTCTGGCGTCAGCGTCTCTAATAGTCAGCCAGTATGAGGCTGCACCATCAGCGGGTTGCCAACTCAGTGTCGGATGACTGCCCGACTCGTTCGTCGGCGTCATCGCCATAAACGCGGCGGAGTAGGGCAACCGCCGACCGCTGTCGATCATGCTTGCAGCGTGGGAAATCCGAGAAGCCCCACCTCGACGAACTCATCAGCGAACTCGGGGCCGTCGTGCCTGGCTCCTGATCGATCGAGTGTCCTGCCGCCTAGCTACTGCGGGCAACGCTCGCGTCGAAGTTCTCCCCAATGGTCTCGCCGGTGGCGAGATAATGGTCGAGTCCAGCAAGGACCCGACTCGCCATAGTGGCTAGGCGACGACGCACGACTGTGGTGCCCATCATCCTGCCGAGGAAGCTCATCTTCATCTCGTAGAACACGGTGAAGGTCACCTGTGTCTGATCTTGGCCAGACGGTACGAGCGTGAATTCGGCCTCCATGCGATTCATGGGCATTTCGAATTCGGAGAGTCGTATCCGCACTCTTGTGCCTTCGTCGAGTTCTACAACTTCCTCGCGGACGCTGGTGCCGTCGTAGAAGAAGCAGCGGCGAGTGGCTCCGATGCCGGTGGCCTTGGGGCTGAGCAATTCAGCAGAGGCGACATCGGGATGCCAGCCGTCGACGGTGGAAACATTGCCGACGAGCGCCCACACCTCGGCTGGGTTTGCATTGACAGTCCTGGTGGCACCGGAATGCCGCATGTCTGGTTCCTTCCTGCGTTTCGACACAACTGCACCGGTTTGCCGGTTTGCATCTTGGATTGGTCGGGCTTGAGGTAACATAGCTGAACGATCGCTTGGAAACAAGGGCGTCCAGGCCTGAACTGAAGAACGGAGCGACATGGGTCGACCGAAGATGTACGACCGGGAGGGAATCACCGACCGGGCGATGAACCTGTTTTGGGAGCGTGGTTACCACGCCACCTCAACGCGAGACCTAACTGAGGCGATGGGAGTTAACCCGTACAGCCTCTACGCAGAGTTCGGAAGCAAACAGGGCCTATACAGCGCAGCCGTCGAACGCTACGAGAGCACCGTGATGGTGGGGCACTTCGGAGGGTTGGAAGCCGAGGACGCATCTCTTGAAGAGATCCGCGACGTGCTGGATTTCTTTGGAGAAAGTGGTGACCGCAAAGGCTCCTATCGCGGTTGTCTTCTCTGCAACGCCAGCACCGAACTTGCACCAACGCTCGAAACCAGCAGAGAATCGACGGCCCGCTATGTCGAGTATTTGATAACGGTCTTCACCAACGCTCTTCGCAACGCTGCCAACCAAGACCGACTTGTCGAAGCGGCGCCTATAGACGAGCTGGCGGCCTTCTTTGCCACTGTGCTCATGGGCCAGTTCGTCATGATGCGCGCCCAAGTAGACAGGGCAGTTGTCCGATCGGCAGCCAATCAGGTTGTGGTTCGGCTCAACGAAGTCGTACTCTCGCCCGACTCGCGACCCCCACAACGGGCGTGACGCAACCTTGACATGCCGGGAGTCACCGGTCCGTAGGAGCGAGCGCTAGACAGCGTCCCGAGGGCGAACTCACCTGAAGGCGGAAGACCATTGGGTGGGAGACCACAACACGCTCGAACCCACTCGTCTCGGTGAAGCGCTCCCTTTCCCGCACGACCGGCGAGCCGGTGCTCAGACGTGGTCGTCTGCCCGTCGGAGCACGCGGAGTGCACGCAGGGTGATCCATCGCGAGGGCAAACCGGGACGTTCATCGATGTCGAACCAGGTTTGCCCTTCCGGGGTCCAATCGAAGTCCCACCGGCCGTCGTAGCGGCGTCTAGAGCGGATCTTGATCTGTCTCCGCTGTCCCGGGTGTCAATTGATAGGGAGAACTCAGCTTCAGTGACCGTTGGATCCGACCGGGTCGAGTTCTCTTGGATCGGCGACTTGCTCCCGGAACACGAACTCCGGATACGAGTCTGCACCATGCTCGGACCGGTCGAGGCCGGATAGCTCCTCTGCGGCGCTCACCCTCATTCCGACCAGGCTGTCCACAAGTTTGAATACGACCAGGCTGGCAATCAATGTCCAGGCGATGATCGCCCCAGCTCCTATAGCCTGGTTCACAAAGCTGCCTCCACCGAAGACGCCGACGGCCAGTACCCCCCACAGCCCGGCTGTTCCGTGCACTGAGATAGCGCCGACAGGATCGTCGAACCCTGCCCGTTCGAGTCCGATTACCGACAGGACCATTAGGACGCCGGCAATTGCTCCCACCAGGATCGAAGCGCTGAATCCGATCGAAGCGGTACCGGCGGTGATCCCGACCAAGCCGGCCAACACGCCGTTGAGGGTGAAACCGACATCGGGCTTCCCTGTGATCGCCCACGCGGCGGACATCGCACCCATTGCGCCCGCACAGGCGGCCAAGGTGGTGGTGACCGCCGGGTAGGCGACATCCTGGCCAACCGCGCCCAGGGTCGAGCCGGCATTGAATCCGTACCAGCCAAACCAGAGGATCATCACGCCCAGGGCACCGAGCGTGAGCGAGTGGCCGGGGACGGCACGCGGCTTGCCGTTGTCGTCGTACTTGCCGATTCGGGGTCCCACGATCAGGACTCCGGCGAAGGCAGCAACGCCACCCAACAAGTGGACAACACCGGAGCCGGCGAAGTCGATGTAGCCAAGCTCCGCCAGCCAGCCACGACCATCCCACACCCAGTGGGATACGACGGGATAGATGAGACCGGTAATGAAGGGTGTGTAGATCAGATAGGAGACGAACTTCACGCGTCCGGCTACCGCACCGGAAACAATCGTGGCCGCAGTTGCGGCAAAGACAACTTGGAACAGCCATTCCGAGCCTCGACTTGCATCGTTGAAGAAGAATCCGTCACCGAATGCAAAGAGACCACCGACCGAGGTCCCACCGTAGGCGAGGCCAAAGCCAAGGGCCCAGTAGACGATTCCCCCGACCGAAAAATCCATGAAGTTCTTCATGATGATGTTCCCTGCGTTCTTGGCGCGTGTGAATCCGGCTTCCACGAGGGCGAAACCTGCCTGCATGAACATCACCAGGGCTGCGGCCAGTACAAGCCACATCTCGTCCACTCCCGTGGCGACAGTCTCAATATCGGTCTTCGCCGACGCTATGCCTGCCAGCGGACCGAACATCGCCAGGGCAACCAGGCCAATTCCCAAGATCCCTTTTCGCATGTTTACCTCCAATGTATGGAGGCAAGCTATGCGATCCGAGTGTCATCGCCGTTACTGCTCGGTTAACGGTGTGCAACGTTCTTGTTTCGGTTGCGTTTCAGGGTTTCGGTGCTCGGCGGGAGAGAAGCTCCCGCCAGTTGGCGACTTGCTGGTCGGCAGCCGCCGACACCTGGAGACCTTCTCCGGTCGCAACGGTCGCCGGCCACCGAAGCCGAACCAAGCCAGATGTCCGTTCGCACCGTCGAGAGACTGCTGAAACTCGGCGATAGTCCGGCTGCCAACGCGGCTGTGATTGACCTCGCCACGGCAGTCGGCACCCCGACCGACCGTCACCAAAGGGCGCCACGGCGGGGTAGCCTCGCAAGGAACTTGCGTCTGACCTGAAGGAATCCATTGTCCACACCTCGCTTTCCCGGTATCCGCGTCACGACAAACGGCAACCAGCTGGTGTCCTATCACACTGAGGCCCGCATCACCCAAGGTGGTGTGTTCTACCCGATCACGCCCTCCACCGAGATGGGTGAGAACTATCAGTTGTCCTATGCGGAAGGGAAGCTGGACGTCTTTGGGCTCCCGAAAATCGCTATCGAGGCCGAGGGGGAGCACGCCGCCCAGGGCGGGGCGATAGCGTATTCAGCCGCGGGTCATCGTGTCGTCAACTTCACCTCCGGCCAGGGCATTGTCTACGGGATCGAGCAGTATTACCACGCTCCCGGCAAGCTCTCCACCATGGTGCTGGAAGTGGCCGCCCGGGCCCTCACCAAGCACGCCCTCAATGTGCATTGCGGCCATGACGATGTCTACGCCGCGCTCGACACCGGGTGGATCATGCTGTTTGCCCGTGATTCGCAGCAGGCGGCCGACCAAGCGCTGATCCTGCGCAAGGTCACCGAGCTTGCCCTCAACCCTGGCATCAACATCCAGGATGGCTTTCTCACCTCGCATCTGGAGCGCACCTTCTACAAAGCTGAGTCGGATCTGCTGCGGGAGTTCCTCGGGCGGCCGGACGACATCATCGACTGCCCGACGGAAGCGCAGCGACTGCTGTTCGGCCCGACCCGTCGTCGAGTGCCGGTGATGGTCGATTTGGAGAATCCACTCCTGTTGGGGCCCGTGCAGAACCAAGAGCACTACATGAACGGTGTGATCGCACGACGAAGCAACTTCTCCGAGCCGATCCTCGGCTTCCTTCAGGAGGCCTACGACGAGTTCGCCAACCTGACCGGACGCAAGTACGGCATGGTCACTGAGTACAAAACCGAGGATGCAGACACGGTATTCGTCTCGCTCGGCTCAGCTGCCGAGAACATCGAGGCGGGCGTCGACTATCTGCGCGCCTACGATGAAGCCAAGGTGGGTTCGGTCCACCTCAACGTCATCCGACCGTTCCCTGTTGCGGCAGTGGTTGAGACCCTTGCGGGGAAGAAGCGAGTCATTGTCCTCGAACGTACCGACGAGCCCTTGGCCCACGACAATCCAATCACCAGGGACATCCGGGTCGCTCTCAACAAGGCGGTGGAGGCGGGCCGGGAAGGATTCGAGAATGACGTCCCTGCAATAAGTCCCTCTGATGTGCCGTTGATCGTCAGCGGATCCTACGGGCTTGGTTCGCGTGACTTCCGACCTGAGGCGATTCTCGGAGCCTACGAATACGTGACCGGGCAAACCCGTCGCGGCGACGGTTCCGGCGTCGACGACGGAGCCACGTATTTCACTCTCGGAATCGATCATCCTTACGCCGTGTCTTCGGAGCGCACTCCGTCGCTGCTCCCTGACGATTCTGTGGCTGTGCGCCTGCATTCGATCGGTGGTTGGGGCATGATCACCACCGGGAAGAACCTCAGCGAGATCATTGGCGCCGTCGGTGACGATTTGATTGCCGCATCAAACGATACCGATGAGTTTGGGCGACCCAAGGAGATCATCCACGTCAGCGCCAACCCCAAATACGGGTCGGAGAAGAAAGGCGCCCCCACCTCATATTTCCTCGTCGCAGCACCGCAGCGGATTCGAGTCAACTGCGACCTCCACCACGTCAACGTCGTTTTGTGTTGCGACCCCAAGGTATTCACTCACACGAACCCGCTTTCTGGTCTGACCGACGGTGGCATCTTCGTGTGGGAATCCGAGGAGGACCCTGAGACAGTTTGGGAACGGATCCCAGTCAAATACAGACAGGAACTGATCGACCGCAGGATCCGCATCTATACGTTGCCGGGATTCAAGATTGCTCGGGGTGCTACCGACCGGGAGGATCTGCAGCTACGGATGCAGGGCAATGCGTTCCTCGGTGCGTTCTTTGCAGTCTCGGGGATCCTCGAGGATTACGACGTGACTCAAGCCAGGTTCCGGGAGATCGTGCTGGCTCAGTACAACAAGAAGTTCGGCCGATTCGGCGACGCGGTCGTCGAATCGAACATGCAAGTGATGACCAGCGGCTACGAGTCGGTGCGCGAAGTTGCGTACGGTGATCTCGACGCGACCGATCGTTCGTCGATGCGCGAACCAGCTCTGGCCGTGTGTGACGGTTGCTCCCCGGACCTTGCCTCATATCTTGCCCCGGAGAGCAATGAGGTGAGGATCCCGCTGGCGAGGATCAGGACGTTCGACAAGGAGTACCGCAACGGGTTCGGCTACGACCAACCCTCGACTCCGCTCGCTTCGATCGGTGTAATGGCTGCCGCTTCGGGACGAACCGCTTCCAAGTACGTTGCCCGTCGTGAAACACCGGTCTGGATAGCGGAGAACTGCACCGCATGCATGGACTGCATCACCGCCTGTCCCGACACCGCCCTGCCCAACACCGCCCAGGACATGAGCACCATCTTGGCCACAGCGGCCAAGGCCTACGTAGCCGACCGAGGGGAGCGGGACATCCTGCTGCGGGTCCTGCCCGAGCTGGAAGATCGGGTCCGCACCAGGATGACGGCGATCCTGGGCGACAAGGAGAAGGTGCCGTTCAAGGACATTCTCCACATCGAGCTAGAGGCGCTCGATGTCGACGACGTGGCCCGCAAGCAGTACCTGGAGCTCTTCGACCGAGTGCCGTTCGCCTATACCAAGACAGCCGGCATCTTCCGCACCAAAGAGCGCAAGGAAGAGGGGTCCGGGGGCCTGTTCTCGATCATGGTCTCCGACTTGTGCAAGGGCTGCGGCGAATGCGTGTTTGAGTGCCCGCATGAGGCGCTGGAAATGGCGCAGGAGACTGCTGAACTCAATGCAGACCATGTGAGCGGGACGAACTTTCTCGACCTGCTCGAGGACACTCCTGCGAAGTACCTGGGTCGGTTCGACCCGGAGGATCCGGTCGAGTCGGCAGCAGCACATCTCAAGAACCACTTGATGGTGCGCAGCAACTACGAGGCGTTGGTTAGCGGCGATGGGGCGTGCGCCGGTTGCGGGGAGAAGAGCGTGCTGCACGCGGTGACATCACTCACCGAGGCGTACATGAGGCCGCTCTATCACGCCAAGGCACAGCGTCTCGAGGCGACCGCCGTTCGGCTCGACGATGGCGGCGCTACTCGACTAGAGCAGCTGGCGGCAGCGAGCCCGGGGCAATACCAGCTCTTCAAGCGGACCGTGGCCCACATCTTGCTCGGTCTTGGCGGAGAGTCGGAGGAGGACACAGATGCCCGACTGGCGGCGCACGGTCCCATCACCGACCGTGAGGTGGTCACTGCGCTGACGACGGTTATGCGGCAAGACGCCTTCAACCACCGTGACCTGCAGGCGGTCGACGGGATGATGCCGAATGGGATGTCGGTGATGGCGATGGGTGCTCACACGGGGTGCAACACGGTTTATGGGTCAACTCCGCCCAACAACCCGCACCCGTACCCTTGGATGAACTCGCTCTTCCAAGACGGTTCGACAGTGGCGTGGTTGCTCGGGGAGAGTTTCATCATGGACCACGCCCGGCGTTCGGTGATCCCGGAAAGGTTGGCGGACATGCTGCTGGACCAAGAAGATGCCGTCATCACCGAGGCCGACTATTTCGAACTGACACATATGAACGACGCAGCCATGACTGCCCGCGAGATACGAGAGTTGCCCAAGGCATGGGCTGTTGGCGGTGACGGCGGGATGGGCGACATCGGATTCCAAAACGTCTCCAAGGTGGTCCTGCAGAACCGCCCCAACGTGAAGCTGCTCATGCTGGACACTCAGGTGTACTCAAACACCGGTGGCCAGAACTCGGACTCGTCACCGATGCCGGGCGGTGGCGACATGAACCAGTTCGGTGTTGCGTCAGAGGGCAAGTTCACTGAAAAGAAGAGCGTCTCCGAGACGTTCCTCGGCGGTCACGGGTCACCATTCGTCGCACAGGTGTCGATGGCGAATGTTGCTCAGTTCTACAAAGCGATCATTGAGGCTCTGGACTACAGAGGCACTGCGTTCCTGCAGTCGTTCACTACGTGCCAACCCGAACACGGCGTACCGGACAATATGTCGACGATCCAGGCGAATCGAGCCCGTGACGGACGCAACATGCCGCAGTTCGTGTTCAACCCACAACGAGGCGAGACCTATGCGGAGGCTCTCGATTTGGCAGGCAACCCCAGTCGGGATCGGGACTGGGCCGAAGTTACATCCAAGAGCAGCGGTGAGAAGTACTCGTACACGGTGGCCCATTGGGCGGCCACCGAGGCAAGGTTCCGTAGGCACTTCCGTCCGGTGAAGGACACGACGGGCCTGACCCACCTCGACGACATCCTGACGCTGATCATGCAGGACGACGTTGTGCAGCGGCGGGTGCTCGACCCTGCACATCGGTCCTATGTGGAGGACTTCGGTGTTTACCTCGAAACCGACGACGAGAACGGCCAACGCACCCTGGTCCTGTCTCGCCAGATGGTCCTGTTTTGTGTCGAGCGGCGCAAGGCGTGGCGTCTCTTGCAGAGCAGGGCTGGTGTCGTCAACCCGGACTACGAGGCCCAAAGGGCTGTACTGGCAACGCTGGAGGAGGACCCGGTGGCTGCTGAGGAGCTGATAGCAGTTGCTAGGGAAAGGCTGGCGGAGCGGGTCGCAGCGCTGGGCGACGCAACAGGGTGAGGACTACGACGACTGCGGCTTCAGCCAGCTCACGGAGATGTCGCATCACCTGCTCCAGAACCGTCGCTTATCCGCAAGACGGAAGAGTCGTCGACATATCAGGATCCTGCGACAGTAGGGTTGCAGAGTGAGTCACGACCCGTTCCTAGCCATGTATCGCAGGTCGCTGGATGACCCGGAAGAGTTCTGGGCATCAGCTGCTGCGGATATCGACTGGGCCAAGCCGTGGGATACGGTGGTAGACCCTTCAGCTTTGCCAGCTGCCCGGTGGTTTGTCGGTGGCGAGTTGAATACTTGCTACAACGCCGTCGACCGGCACGTTGATGGTGGACGCGCCGAGCAAGCGGCATTGATCTATGACAGCGCCACAACTGGTGAGGTCCGCACGTTCACGTACAGAGAATTGCGAGACCAGGTTGCGCTCTTCGCTGGTGTCCTCAGCGCCCACGGTGTCGGTCGCGGCGACCGCGTCATCATCTACATGCCGATGATCCCGCAAGCGGTCATCGCAATGCTGGCGTGCGCCAGGATCGGTGCGGTTCACTCCGTCGTGTTTGGCGGGTTTGCATCCAAGGAGCTCGCAGTTCGCATCGACGATTGTCAGGCGAATGTCGTGGTCACGGCTTCGTGTGGGATCGAAGTCGATCGCATCATTGAATACAAGCCGCTCCTCGATGCTGCAATCGACATGACAGCAAGTCAGCCGGAGCATTGCATCGTATTCCAGCGCCCGATGGTGAGCGCAGACCTGCAAGTTGGGCGAGACTACGACTGGGAAGAGGAGATGGCGGTCGCCACACCTCACGACTGTGTTGACGTTCTGGCCACCGATCCGCTCTACATCCTCTACACCTCGGGCACCACCGGGCAACCCAAGGGAATCGTTCGCGACAACGGGGGGCACGCCGTTGCTCTCAAATGGACAATGGGGAGTGTCTACGACGTGCGCCCGGGAGAGGTCTATTGGGCGGCTTCCGACATAGGGTGGGTCGTTGGCCACTCCTACATCGTCTACGGCCCTCTTCTGCACGGCGCTACGACCGTGCTGTACGAGGGCAAGCCGGTCGGTACACCAGATGCGGGTGCGTTCTGGCGGGTCATCGCACAACACGGCGTCGCCAGCATGTTTACTGCCCCAACTGCACTCCGAGCCATCCGGCAACGAGATCCGGAAGGAACGTTGATCCAGGGCTACGACCTGAGCCGGTTCCGTTCGCTCTTTCTTGCAGGAGAACGGTGCGACCCCGACACGTTGGCTTGGGCGGAAGAGCAACTTCGAGTGCCCGTGATCGACCATTGGTGGCAGACAGAAACCGGTTGGGCGATAGCAGCCAGTTGCCTGGGGATCGATGAGCCGGACGTCGTGCCTGGGTCACCGGGTCGGCCCGCCCCGGGCTGGGATCTCGTCGCGCTGGGACCCGATGGGAGACAACTACCGCCGGGCGATGTTGGTGCACTATGTGCACGATTGCCTATGCCGCCGTCGGCGCTGTACACCCTGTGGAACGCAGAAGAGCGATTCGTCGAGACCTACCTGTCGAAGTATCCAGGGTTCTACGAGACCTCAGACGCCGGTTTCATCGATGACAGCGGGTATGTCCATGTCATGGCGCGCACAGACGACATTATCAACGTGGCGGGGCATCGGCTGTCGACGGGTGCGCTCGAGGAGGTCCTCACGTCGCACCCTGATGTCGCCGAATGTGCGGTGGTAGGTGTAGCCGATCAGCTCAAGGGCCAACTGCCAGTCGGCTTCGTTGTGCTCAAGGTGGGCGCAGCCGGCAGCGATGACGAGGTAGCCAGCGACGTCGTTGCCTTGGTGCGCACCGCCATCGGTCCTGTCGCCTCATTCAAGTCTGCGGTAGTGGTCGCCCGACTCCCCAAGACGAGATCCGGCAAGATCTTGCGAGGCACTATTGCGCAGATCGCCGATGACGAGCCGTGGACCATGCCGGCGACCGTCGACGACCCAGTGATATTCGAGGAGATCAGCGAGGCGTTGTCAACGATGGGGTATCCGAGATTGGCCGATTAGGACCGATCTCCCGTGAGAGATGGAAACACGACGAGGGCCTTGGCCGGTCCTGTGTGCGCTAGGCGTTTAAGTCGACCACGACCCGCCCTCTGACCTCACCTTTCAGGATCGCGGGTCCAAGGTGGGCGACCTCAGCCAACGATACGGACTCGACCATTGCATTGAGCTTGTCGAGCGGTAGGTCGGCACCGAAGCGGGCCCACGCAGCCACACGATTGGCATACGGCTGCATAACGGAGTCGATGCCCAGCAGGTTGACTCCACGCAGGATGAAAGGGATCACGGTGGTCTCGAGACGCGGGCCTCCCGCAAGGCCCACCGCGGCGACAGATGAGCCGTACTTCATCTGAGTCAAAGCTCGCGCAAGGACGGCTCCACCTACCGCATCGACACATCCAGCCCATCGCTCGGACTCCAGCGGCCTGCCTGCAGTCTCCATGTCCTGGCGCGCCACGACGCTACTTGCTCCCAGATCCCGCAGATATGGCTCCAGCTCGGGACGACCAGTCAATGCGGCCACCCCATAACCACGGTTGCTGAGGATGGCGGTCGCTATCGAGCCCACCCCACCGGTCGCACCGGTCACGAGGACCTCGCCCTGTTCCGGTTCCAGACCGTGGTCTTCTAGCGCCATAACGGAGAGCATCGCGGCGAAGCCGGCCGTGCCGATGGCCATTGCGTTTCTGGTCGAGATGTCTTCAGGAAGAGGGACCAGCCAGTCAGCTTTCACCCGCGCCAGCTGCGCATAACCTCCCCACCGAACCTCGCCGACTCGCCAGCCTGTCAGCACGACTCGGTCGCCCTTTGCGTACCGATCGTCCGTTGATTCCTCGACTGTCCCCGCTAAGTCGATGCCAGGCACATGCGGATAGTCTCGAACCAGACCGCCGCCACCTGTGAGACAGAGGCCGTCTTTGTAGTTCAGGGTGGAGTACTCGACTGCAACGGTGACTTCACCTTCCGGCAGCTGGCTTGGTTCGATCTGTTCGACCGATGAACTCACTGCACCTTCGGGATCCTGCCGCACGACAAGGGCGTTGAAGCTCATATCTCCTCTTCGAAATCGCGCTCAGTGGACACTCCTCGTATCGTAGGCGAATCGTCAACCTCCACGCCGTGAAACCTCCCGCAGCGTTCCCTTCGTCGTGCGTCGTGCGTCGTTCGGCTTGCCGAGGTGTCATAGCGTGCGAGCGTGGAAGGGGAGTGCGACCTGGCGTTAGGTGGTCGATTCATTTGCGAGGACTGCGACGAGTCTCAGGACGTCATGCCGGCGGCTTGGGCTTCTACTACGCGGACCTTCTTGCCCAACCGTGAACGCGCTCTCGGTCGGCTGCTGGCCCGGACCGGCTGCGCCACGTCCCTGGTCCATATCCCGATCGTCGTCCATACCGCGGTGTTGGTCAGCGATGTCGGTCTGTCAAAGCCGGGCCGTTTGCTGCTGGCGGCTGTGATCACAATGCCTGCGTCACTTGCAGTCGCCACCGCGGTGCGAAAGCTGCCAGATGCCTCTCGTGCGCTCTTGTGGTTGACGCTCAGCGAGAACCGGCTCAGGCCGACTCGACTCTCCAAATGCCCTGTGCGATATCGACAACGTAGAGCTCGCCGTTTGGCCCAACGACGAATCCGACCGGAGATACCGTGTCCTTCTCAATTTCCTGGAGCGCCCCAGTGTCGGTGTCGTACGAGATGATGGCCCGCCTGCAGAAATCGCCGAAGACGTATTTCCCGTCAAGAGCAGGCAAGGCGTCGCCGTGATAGACGTGGCCACCGATGACCGCACACAATCCGGAGCGATGGCCATATGAGAAGGTCGGGGGAGTGTGCGACTCGATCTCCTGCTCCATGAATGGCAGGTTGCCCTCGAAGGCGTTCCAGCCAAGGTGCTCGCCGCCGGCGCCACCATCGGGCAGCATGGTGACCTCTTCAACGCACTGCTGGCCGACGTCTGCCACCCACAGATCGCCCGTGGCCGAGTCGAACGAGAAGCGGTACGGGTGACGCAGACCCCACAACCACACGTACTCGCTGCCGGGGGCGTCTCCGATGAACGGGTTGTCTGGAGCTGCCATCAGCGCGGGTGTCGGATCGTACAAGATGGCAAAGCGGAGCAAGGATCCAAAGGCATGTGCCTCCTGCTGGTCAGTCATGAACGGTCCGCCTTGGGCGCCGCCGTCACCGACAGTGAGGTAGAGGTGGCCATCGGGACCGAACACGACATCTCCACCGTTGTGTTCCCCTGAAGGCTGGTCGGCTCGTAGCAGCTCAACCAGCCCGTCGGTCTGGGGGACCCCATCGACCAGTGGATAAGCCTCGATGACACTGTCGCCGTCGTTGTCGGTTCGATTGACAAAGAGGTAGCCGTTTTCGACCGTCAGTCCGAGCAGTCCCTGGTCACGTTCGGCCGAGGTGTCCTTGGTCAGATCGAGCACGATTTCGGGTTCGCTTCCCTCAACCCAGCCAAGGATCGCACCCTGCCGGGTACCCACGAAGGCGGTTCCATCCGGGGTGAACGCCAACGCCGATGCTTCAGGGACCTCGGCAACGTGGGCAAGCGTAACGGCAGGCACGCTCCCTGGGCCGGCGTTGTCCACCGAAGTCACGCTGTCGACTGGGAGGTCGTCCGGGCAACTGATGTTGGACCGAGCCTTTTCGGGAGTTTCGTCCCATGGGATGTCGGGCCGCGTCGGGCCGTCGATCTCGATTGCGACGTCCGGGGTCGAGACCGAAGAGCCGCACGCGGAAACTAGTAGTGAGCCGGCGATGAGTACGGCAGTGAATCTGCGCATGGCGGCAGGATATGCGGCTTCCGTCAGAATGCGAACTCAGGAAGCGGGCCCGTGGCGGCCGGCGGGCTTTCCGAGCCTTCGCGTCAACTACGTTGTTCCTCGCTCTCTATGGTTCATTGCTCACTAGGGAGGGTTGATTTGTGAACGAGGATCGCAGCGCAAGTTTTGTAGAGCTGTTCTTTGATCTGGTCTTCGTATTTGGCGTGACTCAGGTTGTGGCCTCAATCCACGGTCACCTCGACTGGCCAACTCTGTGGCGAGCGGCCGTGGTTCTTGGGCTCATGTGGTGGGCGTGGACTCAGTACACCTGGCTGGCGGGGTACGCCGATTTCGATGAGATTCGACCACGCATTGTCATGTTGATTGCCACAGCAGGTACGTTCATTCTGGCTGTCTCTGTGCAGGGCGCTTGGGCGGACGAAGGTCGCTTCTTCGGCATGGCCTATTTCGGTGTCATGGCGTTGGCTGGTGCGTTCATGTGGTTGAACGTCAGAACCGGTGACGGAGACGGCCAGACCGATCGTGACCGTCTGGCGGGGACCGTGGTGTATATCGTGCGGATGATGGCCGGGTCGCTCCTTGTACTGGTTGGTGGCTTCGTTTCTGCCGACTACCGAGCCTGGTTCTGGGTAGCGGCTGTCGTTGTCAACCTGCTCAGCGCGCTATCGGTGGAGCGGTATGAGTACGACGTCAATGCCTCCCACTTTGCAGAACGGCACGGATTGTTCGTGATAATCGTGCTCGGCGAGGGCCTCATCGCTATTGGCGTAGGCCTGGTCGGCCAAGACGGTTCGGCTGCGTTCTACGTGGCGGGCACAGCGATGCTCCTGATTGTCCTGGCGCTCTGGTGGTCGTACTTCGACTGGCTGTTCCAGACCGGCGAGAAGGCACTTGAGGCCGCAACGGGGCTTGCTCGAGGTCGCTTGGCGCGCGACGCATACTCGATTGCCCACTATCCGCTGGTGGCCGGAATCATCCTCTTTGCGCTAGGTACAGAAGAGCTCCTGGTCCACCCGGAAGCTTCGCTGGAGCCAGCTGGCCGATGGGCATTCGTTGGTGGCCTGATGTTGTTCTTCGCCGCAGAATCGTTGATGGCTTACCGTTTCACCGGCTCCACGACGTGGGAACGCTTCGCACTCATTGGCTTGCTGCCTATCGCCGGCCTAGCGTTCGGAGAGGTGAGCGGAGCCACTTTGGTGGCACTGGTGTGTGCCGGTTTGCTGGTGACACTTGGAGTCGAATCGATGCGACACCGAGAGGAACTCAAACAGCTGCGGACGACGCCGGGTTAGGTCTCAGATTGCCCGGGTCGCCGAGCACCTATGCTGCGGCTCGGAGGTCACACGATGAGATATGGGCACTTTGATGATGCAGCGCGCGAGTACGTCATTACAACGCCGCGCACCCCATATCCATGGATCAACTACCTCGGAACTGAGGAGTTCTTTGCGCTGATTTCCCACACCGGAGGCGGCTACAGCTTCTACAAGGATGCTCGGATGCGTCGGCTTACCCGCTACCGCTACAACAACGTGCCCATCGATCTCGGCGGTCGCTACTACTACATCAACGATGGCGGCGACGTCTGGGCACCGACTTGGTCGCCGGTCAAGGCCGACTTGGATCACTTCGAAACACGCCATGGATTGTCGTACACCGTGACTACTGGCGAACGGGGCAACGTGCACGTGGAAACCACCCATTTCGTTCCGCTGGGAATCACCGCCGAGGTTCACCGGGTTCGGATCACCAACAAGGGCGACTCTCCCAAGTCGGTGAAACTCTTCTCGTTTGCCGAATTCAATCTGTGGAACGCGTTTGACGACCAGACGAATTACCAGCGCAACCTCTCGCTCGCCGAGGCTGAGGTCGAAGGCTCTGCCATCTATCACACCACCGAGTATCGGGAACGGCGCAACCACTACGCCGTCTACGGCGTCAACGCCCCGATTGCAGGGTTCGACACCGATCGAGACACGTTCATGGGCTTGCACAACGGGTTCGAGGCACCGGCGGCAGTCGTGGAAGGTGGCTGCCGGAATTCGATGGTGAGCGGATGGTCGCCGATCGGTGCCCATCAAATCAACGTGGAGCTGGCGCCTGGGGAGCAGCGCGACCTGGTCTTTGTCCTTGGCTATGTCGAGAATCCACAGGAAGAGAAATGGGAATCGCCTGGGGTTGTCAACAAGCAACCGGCCCGCGAGCTATTGGCCCGTTTCTCCACGAGCGAACAGGTGGATGCTGCGTTGGCTGCGTTGCGGGAGTACTGGGATGGAATGCTTGCTGCCTACACGGTCGACAGTGGTGACGAGCGGGTGGACCGCATGGTCAACATCTGGAATCCATACCAATGCATGGTCACGTTCAACATGTCCCGGAGCGCCTCGTACTTCGAAAGCGGAATCGGCCGTGGGATGGGATTCCGAGACTCCAATCAGGACCTCCTGGGCTTCGTGCACCTGGTGCCGGAACGAGCTCGGGAACGCATTCTCGACATCGCAGCAACCCAGTTCCCCGACGGTAGCGCCTACCACCAGTATCAGCCGCTCACCAAGAGAGGCAATCACGAGGTTGGGACCGGCTTCAACGACGACCCGCTGTGGCTGATCGAAGGGGTCGCCGCCTACATCAAGGAATCCGGCGACACGGGAATCCTCCATGAAGCGGTCCCGTTCGACAACGAACCGGAGAATACCGGGACGCTATTCGAGCACCTGCGGCGATCCTTCCACCATGTCCTCCACAATCGAGGCCCGCATGGTCTCCCGCTTATCGGGCGAGCGGATTGGAATGACTGCCTCAACCTGAATTGCTTCTCCGAGACGCCAGGCGAATCGTTCCAGACCACCGAGAACCGAGAGGGCGGCACCGCAGAGTCGGTGTTCATCGCTGGTCTCTTTGTGCATTGCGCCCCCGATTACGCCGCAATGGCCGCGATGATGGGCGAGTCTGCCGAGGCTGATGCAGCGCGCACGGCTGCCGATCAGATGAGTGCGGTGGTGCTCGACCACGGCTGGGACGGCAACTGGTTTGTCCGGGCCTATGACTTCTATGGCAACAAGGTTGGCTCGGCCGAGCGTGAAGAAGGCCAGATATATATCGAACCGCAGGGCTACTGCGTCATGGCGGGGATCGGAGTCGAGACAGGCGAGGCGCGGCGCGCACTCGATTCAGTCCGTGAGATCCTGGATTCAGACCACGGCATCGTCGTGCTTCAACCGCCCTACACCCGTTACTACCCGGAACTCGGCGAGATCAGCACCTACCCGCCCGGCTACAAAGAGAACGCTGGCATCTTCTGCCACAACAACCCGTGGGTGGCCATCGCCGAAACCAAGCTGGGACGCGGCAACCGGGCCTTTGAGATATGGAGCAAGATCGCACCGGCGTTCCGCGAGGAGATCTCCGAGGTCCATCGTCTGGAGCCCTATGCGTATGCCCAGATGATCGCAGGCAAAGATGCCCCCAAACACGGTGAGGCCAAGAACTCGTGGTTGACTGGAACGGCAGCATGGAACTTCGTCGCCATAACTCAGCACATCCTGGGGGTTCGTGCTGAGTTCGACGGTCTCCGCATCGAACCCTGCCTACCTGACAGTCTCACGGACCTCACGATCACTCGTCGCTGCCGGGGAGCCGACTATCGGATCTCGGTGAGCCGCGGGGACGCCTCTGGCGTTTGCGTGGACGGGGTAGAGATTGCAGGCACCGTCATTCCCTATGCGTCTGCAGGCGAGACCGTTGCAGTCGAGGTCACCGTCTAGTCGGTTGATGATACGAAATCCGCATACAGGCGTTGGGCGTGTCCGTTCGGATCTGCGTAATAGTCGTCGGGCGACACACCCAGGCTCACCGTCCGGCTTGCCTCCTGAACGGTTGGCGATGACTCGGCGAACCTTCTGAGTACATCGGCATGGGGCTTGAGGCTCCCGTCGGGACGGACCAACCCGAAATGGCGCTCGTGGCGGGCACCATTGTCGTCGCAGGGAGGCCTGTTCCACAGTTCCTCGGAGTAGTCGGCGAAGCACCACAACATCGAACCGGGAGAGCCGACCTCGACCAGTCCTGGCAGGACCTCGTTGACATAGGCACCGAAATCTTGCTCTCCGGCCATGAATTGCTGCCGACGCACTCCGCCGTAGGACTCCCATTCCCAAACATGAGATTCGCCAGGCGAGGTGCAACCACCCCACTCCTCAGCGATGCAGGGCTTCCCGCTCAGGGCGGCAGTGAGCGCACACAAGAAGGGGACAAAGTCAGGATCAAGGGGGTGGCGGGTCCACGGGACATACATCGGGTATCCGTGCATCACGGCCCTGTCCACCTCGGCGAACACTTGGTCGACCCGGAATCCATTGTCCCCAAAGAGGCTGTCTGCGTGCAGACCACATGTGACTGGGTGGACCGGATCGCTGTCCTTGATCAGGGCGGTCATCTCACGAACCCACAGCTGTCCGGCAACGCTGGAGTGGGGGCGGGCGAACAGGTCGGGTTCGTTGCCGAGGTTCCACATCCAGATCGCATCGTGATCCCGAAATGTCTCGACAACTGTGCGTAGGAGCTGTCGAGCCGAATCCAGAGCGACAGCGTCGTGGAGGGGGTTGCGATACCCGCGGTCGGTAACCCGCCCTCCGCTCACCAACTGTTGCACGTCGGGCGCTGGGTACTGTCGCTCATCGGTAAGCAGCCAGTCTGGGGCCCAATTGGGGCCGCTCATGTGGCCCGTGAAGAAGGTCACATCAAGCCCAAGGCCCCGGTCTGCGGCCAGGTCCGCGACGGTTTCCAAATCCCGCAGCCGCTGGATAGGGACACGGCCCGGTTCTGGTTGCCAGTCGTCCCAGAGCAAGAACAGCCGAACGACGGTCATCCCGATTGCAGCGATGACGTCGAACTCTGCAGCGACTTCTTCCGAGTCGAAGTCAGACCACCAATACATCGCCTTGCGGCGCGGCCAGTAGTTGACCCCGAGGACGAACGGCTCAGACGGGTCGGAGTCGATCACGCCCCAGATCCGGACCGCGACGACGGCTGGTCCGACCTTGCCCTCATTTCATCCATCCAACGATGCGAAGGGATTGCTGTAGCCAACGCAGGAGGGACCTCAAGCGAAACAGGGACAACGGTGGGGGACGCGGCGGTGCACGTCAGGACAAAGTCTCCGTACCTAATCCACCATCCGGGGAAGACGCGTCCGGTGTTCTCGCGCACCTCGAGCGGCTGCCATTCGGGAGTTCCCACGCCGGAGAGGCTCACCTCGACCGTTCTCGTGTCCTGGCGAAGTCCAGTCCTGAGGACTTTGAGAGCACTCTCTTTCGCCGACCAGATCGTATTCGTCGTGACTGCTGGTTCGGTGCTGCGAGCCACGATGTCCTGCTCGGCCGCTGTCAAATAGTCGGCAACGAAAGCTGGGCTGCGGGGCTCAACGAGTTCCAGGTCGCATCCCACCCGGGTGTTTCCGTGTATCAGCGCACACACTGCCCAGTCGGCACGGTCTGTCATAGCAATGACGGCATCGATGGGCTCGCCGTTCACGTATGCCTCGGGGGCCCCGTCCATGGCGTTGCCGACAACGATCGATTGCAGCGTGGGGCTATCAACGGTCATTCCCAGAGCCATGGCGATCGCCCGCTTGGCGGTCCATCGAGCCATGCGGGTCTCGGAGTATCGCTTTGCATATGACATCCGGGCGAGTCGCCTGGCAAGTTGCTCATCGACCCAACTGTCACCCTGCGGCACCTCGTCCAAGCCAACCGAGAGCCAGCTCACCTCCGTCGCTGTTGTCATGCGTCGGTGACTTTGGCAGTGCCTCGGGCGACCGCATCGATCAGATAGGGGCGCAGGTCTCCTGCCGGCAGGATCACGTCGATGGAACCCATCTGCTGGGCGCGTTGCACCGAGTGAACCCGATCGAACTCCTCAGCGACCTCACCCTGTTTCTCCGCCGCCACCGTGCTCCGCAGTTGGTCGAGTTCCTGTCGTAGCTCCCCACGGTTACCGCGCGGGCTTTCCTTGAGACGACGATCCAGTGTGACCACACGGGGGTCTTCGTCCGTTAGGGAACGGACCTCGGGAGTGAATACCACGGCTGCAGCTGGGGCACCGCCGATGACTGATGCCCGTGACCCCTCGATGGCGGCCACCTCCATGTTCTCGTTGAGCGTCTTTGAGAAGACCACGAATGCGCCCCCGTGGTACCTCGACACGACACAGAAAACGATCGGACCGTCGAAATTGACGATTGATCTCCCGATCTCGGCGCCGTATTCGAGTTGCCAGCGTCGCATCGACTCGGGTGAACCATCAAAGCCTGAGAGATTGGCCAACACGACCAGCGGACGGTTGCCTGATGCGGCGTTGATGGCCCGGGCGATCTTCTTCGAGGCGACTGGGAACAGCGTGCCGGAGGTCCATTGTGATGGGCCGTCTGCGGGCACAAAACCAAGGCGAGGAATGGGCTTGGACTCGAGGCCGATCATGGCGACAGAGTGTCCGCCGATGAACGCATCCATCACTACCGCGGTCTCGGCGTGTTGCATTCCGTGCCACCGTTCCATGGTGGGGAGATCGTTGTCGGTGACGGCTTCAATAACCTTGCGGATTTCGAACGGGAGCTTGCGGGCGGGATTATGTTCGAGGGAGAAGACGTCGCCGATGGTGGCGAACGCACCGCCATGGTCGGCCTTGCGGATATCACGCTCGATTGGATCGTCGGTGATCGCGACACGTGGGAAACGTTCTCCAGGGTTGGTGTAGGTGAACCGGTAGTGGTCGAGGAGGATGCGGCAGGCCTCCGAGATATCCCCGGCGAAGTATTGCGCCTGCCCATTGGGACCCATGATCCGTTCGTAGCCCCCGATGCCGCGGTCGTCTTCGGCAGACACGCCACCGGAGTAGTCGAGGGCTCGCTTCCCCGTGAGAACCATTGCTCCATCGGGAGTCATCACCAAGATGCCCTTCGTGTGCATGAGCATGGTTGCCTCGGCGTTCCAATACGGCTGAGCGCCGACGTTGATGCCGACAACGATGACATTCAGTTCGTGACCGCGTTGGGTGAAGTCGACGATGCGCCGCAGGACCTTTGCGATCCAGTCCATGTTCTCTGTCCCGGACTCCATCGAGATCCGCGCCCCGGCCGATACCGCAAACCACTCGAGCGGTATCTGCTCCCGCTCCGCCAAGTCCATCGCAGCGATGATCCGTCTGCACTCCGGTTCGGCAAGGTTGCCCATTCCCCGTGAGGGATCGCCAAGGATGATTGCTCGCCGCATCCCTTCTGGGTAGCGATCGGCGGCATTGGTGATGACGCCGACGACTACGTTTGATGCGTTCTGCGCAGGCGGTCTCGAGACCGGTTCCAGGTTCCCATCGGATGACATGTCGTACTCAACGAAGCTCCCGAGGTCATCCCCGTTTCCGTTGGTGCGGCCGGAGTGCCGGAGTATCTCAATGATTTCCGACGGGTGAATCAGGCCGCGACGTCGTAGTCGGACGATGGATTGATCCAAGGCGGAGAGCGGTTGCATTGGTCCCTCGCGCGGGTCTCGGATTTCCAGTCGGAGGCTGCTTCCACCTGGGTTGTTGGCCACGAGCACCTGTTCGATGATCTTGCCTTCGTCATCGGCGACCCGACCCCGCACCAGCACTCTTTCGATACCGAGTCCCTTGGTTTCGCGGGCAAGCCGATATACGAGAGCTTCGACCTCGGCAAGGCTGAAGTTCAATACGGGCCAGACGTACAAGATGACGCGGTTCCAGTGCAATCGACGACGAGGTGCCAACCGTGACTGGTATCTCCGGATTGGGCCAAGCGTTTCGCGGAAGACACGTTCGAATTCGGGCACGCGAATAACCTTGCCGGTCTCGTCCCGAACGGGGGTGAGGTCGCGCACCTCTGCCTGTGCGAAGAGCCGTTCGTCGGCTGGGTTGTCCTTGGCGACTGCATGGAAGAGGTAGACATCAGACAGGCTGGTCAGGCGTTGGTGATCGAAATTGGAGAGACGCCACAACTCGAGTCTCTTACCCATCATCGGGTGCAGGTCTCGGTAGGTAGTCTCTTCGACGTATCGACAGTCGCCAGAGGGGCGGAAGGTGAAGTTCAACACACCACTCATGGATTGATCGCTGCCCGGTCCTGAAACCGCAACCACGATTCGGCGTAGCGCAAGCGGCCCCAATGCCTTGTCGAGCGTCTTCCTGATCTTCTTCTCCGTTTTCTTCGGAGAACCGTGGGAGCGGGTCCGGCGTACATAGATCTCGAGGGCGAGGTCGTACTCGGGCCCGATGTCCTCGAGTGCGGAGCGGAGTGTGGCGGCACCGCGTCGCAGGTCCCCATAGGTGAGGTGGGTGCTCGCCAGGTGGATGGGTCGACCCTCGTAGACGTATTCGGTGGTCGAAATGACGAAGCCGTCGATGTGTCGACTCGAGAATGGGCCTAGTTCCCTGATGCGGTAATACCTCCGCGTCATGACTTCGAGGAGCGTCTCTTGTAACTCTGGTGATGCTCCTGCGAATCGCACCGAGAGAGTTGGCTTGAGCGGCTGGGGGCACGCTACGAGATCCGCCACGATGGCGGAGCGTTCCGTGTCGTCCGGATTGCTCTCGAGTCGGGCGAGCAGATCGTTGACCCTCTCGTACTCATGTTGTCGGACCTGTTCGAGGAACGGAAGGTCAAACCCGGCGTAACGAAGCTCGAGGGCGATGTCGTGGACTGCCGGATATCGGTCCTGGGACTCGTAGATCAGGCGGTCCAGCAGTTCGCTGAAGTGTTCGTCCGGCTCGCCAATGTGGGCAAGCCGATCTTCGAGGACCGTCAGCAGCGCCGACACCTGAGCGTTCATCCGTGCGTGTGATCTTGTCAGCCGAAAGAGCGCCTCGACCAGTTGCGGAGTCGTGTGGTCGAGTGAGTCAACATCGAAATGGTTCAGAGCTCGAAGCAATTGATCGGTGAATTGCTTCGGAAGGGTTCCGCGGTGAGCGCCGAGATCCCGCATATAGTCGAACAGGTATTCCTCTGTAGTCCGTCTCTCGCCATCAGCACTGTCGGCGGTGAGCGCTCTGCGAAAGAGAGAAATCACATCGACGAAGATGCCCAGGACATCGTCTTCGAGTTGGCGGATGGTCGGATCCGCGGCGCCCGCAGCACAACGTTCACTGCCTGGTGCGATCATCGAGTCGAGATAGTGCGGATCGATGTCCCAGCCCAACAGCATTGATTGAAGCGCTTCGAGGTAGTGGCGGCAGCCGTGATGAGTGACGTCGTCATCGGCGACCGCATATGGGGCGATGTCGACGATGGTGCCGGACGGCCCTGTGGTATCCGCGTTGCCTGGGTCGACGACCAGCAGCGCGGCGCCCGAGCCAACTTGCGTGTTCTCTTTGACCAGCACGTCGGTGACGGTTCCTCCGAATTCTGCCTTGATTGACGTCTCCATCTTCATCGCCTCAATGACCGCAAGACGATCGCCTGGTTTCACTTGATCGCCGGGGGAGACGTTGATCGCGACAACTACAGCAGGGGAAGGCGCCCTGACGATGCCACCTTCGTCGTGGGTGATCCGGTGTGCCACGCCATCGACTTCCACGAAGTGAGTGGCACCGTGGACGACTGACATCACCTTGTAGTCACGTCCGGCGCAGGTGAGCCGGTTGCCGGTGCGGCCAAGTTGCTGAAGCGTGGCTTCTACATCGTGTCCATCGGACACGATGCGGTAGTTGGTCGGGCCGGTGCGCTCCACGGTCAAGTCGTAGTGATGGCCAAGGAAACCGAGTTTGATGCTCTTGCCGTATCCCGATTGAATCTCGGGGCGCCCATGGTTCGCTGCATTGCGGAACGCAACAATGTGGGTGGCTGTCTGCTCGTGATAGGCATCGATGGCCGCAACTATGAGTGCCGGACCCGCCGCCGAGGTGTCGGCAGGCTCGGTTGCGACCAGTCGGTCGACCCAGCCTGTGTCGTAGTCCGCAGCCACGAACTTGGGGTCCGTGAGCAATGTGTGCAGGAACGCCTTGTTGGTGGCACCTTCTCTGACGACAACCTTGCTTTGGCTCAATGCGCGCAGCAGCCGGCCCCGCGCTTCCTCGCGGGTCGAGCCGTGTGCTATCACCTTTGCGATCATCGAGTCGAATTCGGGAGGTATCTCATCGGTTTCCTCCACGCCTGAGTCCACCCGAATTCCAGGCCCCGCAGGGAAGCGAAGTAGTTCAATCTGGCCGGCCGTCGGCAGGAAATCTCGGTCGGGGTCTTCTGCATTGAGCCGAGCCTCGATTGAGTGGCCGTTCGTTGCCGGCGGATCTCCCTCGAGAAGACCGCCACCGGCGATGTGGAGCTGGAGTTTGACTAGGTCAAGTCCTGTGGTCACCTCAGTGATGGGGTGTTCGACCTGGAGTCTTGTGTTGACCTCCATAAAGGAGAAGGTGCCTTGGGCGGGGCTATACAGAAACTCCACCGTGCCCGCCCCAACATAGCCAGCCTGGCTACCCAGCCGGGCGGCGGCTTGCCGTATCTCTAGGTCCTGAGCATGGGACAGAGCCGGTGAGGGGGCCTCCTCAATGATCTTCTGGTTTCGTCGCTGCACAGAGCAATCTCGCACCCCCAGCGGCCAGACCGTCCCCACCGAATCGCCCATAATCTGAACCTCGACGTGACGTGCCGCCACAAGCGCCTTCTCGAGAAAGACCGTGTCGTCGCCAAAGGCTCCGAGCGCTTCGGCGCGGGCCGAGGAGTACGAATCCGCCACGTCAGCTGGAGATTCGACCCGCCGGATGCCGCGACCGCCGCCTCCCGATGTGGCCTTGATCATCACAGGGTATCCAAGCTCGCCTGCGATACGAGTCGCTTCTTGCGGTGTCTCGACCGGGCCTCCGCTCCATGGAGCTACCGGGACACCGGCCTCAGTTGCGATGTGCTTCGAGGTGATCTTGTCTCCAAGGCGTTGCATCACCTCTGGGTCAGGTCCGATGAACGTGACATCGAGACGCTTGCACAATGAAGCGAACTCAGGGTGTTCGGCGACGAATCCCCATCCAACCCAAGCCGCATCGGCATTGGTCTCGACTAGGGCACTTTCGAGGAGCTCGTAGTTGAGATACGCGGCGTGTCGGCCACCGTTGCCGTCGCCAACGATGGCCGGACCCAAGCTGAATCGGACATCAGCCTCTCGTACGAACAGCGCGTTCTGGTCTGATTCTGTGTAGAGCGCAATCGTCTTCAGGTCGGTTTGGTACTCAACGTTGTACTCGGCGACGGCGTTGATCAGGCGAACCGCAGGTTCACCGCGATTGACGATGGCGATTCTATTGATGGCCGTGAGCGTCACCCTTCTTGTGTCATCGCGTCCCGCAATGGGGTGGCGAGGTCGGCGTCGAGCGGTGTCGGGAGTTGTACGGTCCGATAGCCGGACATCCGAACGAAGGTGGTTCCTGTCTCATCCACAACCGCAGCGTCGAACGCTCCTTCGTCCGTTGGCTGGATAACCGCCCGCAGATTTCCTCGAGCCAAGGCCAAGTCTCCGGCATACACCACC
>JAAETI010000143.1 GCA_024228555.1 bacterium
CCCACGTCCGCGGGGTGCGGCGGGTCGACGGCGCTCTCATCGCCGTCGGGGTGCTCACCACCTCTGCCGGGCTCGGCACGATGCTCAATCTGATCGGTGGTCGGACCGACCTGACCGTCGGCGTGGCCACGCTCACGATGGTGAGCGTGATGATCGGCGTGATCGCCGCGGCGATGGCATTCCTCGATGCACTCGAGCGTCACGATCTCGGGCGAGACGCCCAGCGGCTGGATTCTCGCAGCGCGCAAAGGCTCGGGCTTCGAACTCGTGAGCGAGTTGGGTTGGTGTTGTTTTTCATGAGACGGCGCCCACCGAGATCTACACGCTTTCCCTACTCGCCGCTCTGCCGATCTAACGATCACCAACCAGTCCCTGGCTGGCGGCAGTCTGACCCACAGTCGTAGCACGGTTGTTAACAATGGCGATACCCTGACTGCGGTCCAACTGTACAGCTTGATCTACACTCCGGCAACCGACAGCAACGGTAACCCGCTGGCGACCTTCGACTTCACGGTGAATGATGCCACAGACCTGGGTGTAACCTCGGCCCAGACGCGCATCGATGTCACTGCGGACGTGGATCCAGTTCCAGCACCTGAGCCAGAACCTGAGCAAGAACCTGAGCCA
>JAAETI010000144.1 GCA_024228555.1 bacterium
GTCGACGACTCTGGGACGATCATTGCAATCAACGACACCGCTCCGCATTTCAACCTCATCCGAGACCTCATCGACTACGGCACCACGCCGCCGACCGTCGACCTGTCCCGGTTCGCTGAGCTGGACATGTTTGACAGTGGCTCGTGTATCCAAGGGGCATTCGTCGGACGCGATGACTGCTCAACAGAAGACCTCATTGGGGTCCTTGCGACATCGATCGTGTTCGACTCCCGTACCGCGGTGTCAATTTCTACCGGCAGTTTCGACGACCATGACATCGGCAACCTTTACTGTCTCGTTGTCATCGAGCGAGATCCATGGCTCGAAATCGTCAGCGATAGCGCCCTTGTTCCTGAACCGGTTCGAGCGACATTCCCGCAATTCCGGACGCTCGTAGGTTTGGAGAACAGCGTCTGGTATGACGTTGCAGAAGGTGATGATCTGACATCGGGTGGGTTCACTGTGGACATCCCGACCACGGGCAACAGCTACAGGCTCACTCTCAACATCTGGCTGTCGGGTATTCGTGTCGACATCGATGGCGATGGTGAGTGGGATTTCGACAAGACGTGCCCGGGCTCTGATGCCGGCACGCTCGCCCCGTGTGCGGGGTCGGCTGAGAACCCGGTCTACACCTTCGAATACGAGACCAGGGCGTTCCATCGATTCACCATCCAAACACTGTGGGCGGGTCTTGCGGTTGACCCGGCGGGCAACGTCCTCAATATCGATCCCGGTCTGCTTCTCAACGAGCACACATTCGACTGGGAGACCATCGAAGTTCGTTCCTCGCTCGACGGCTGACGTCCCCAGACCCGCAGACTCTGCCAGACTTCATCGGATGCAGAAACCACGCCGCGTCTCAGTTGTCGGCAACAGCGGATCCGGCAAAACAACGATCGCCAAAGAGATCGCGGAGCGACTCGGGTGCGATCACATCGAACTGGATGCAATCCATCACCTACCCGACTGGACACCCATCGAACGAGAAGAGATGCGGCGGATCGTCACCAAGCGCACCGAGACCGAATCCTGGGTGGTTGACGGCAAC
>JAAETI010000145.1 GCA_024228555.1 bacterium
GTTGTATTGCCCTTCGTCGCGGGTGACTAGGGAGCAGATGGCTTCGTTTTTGGTGAGGGCGTTGGATCTTCCTGCTGGTTCGTCTTCGTTTACTGATATTGATTCGTCGATTCATAAGGCTGATATTGCGGCGTTGGCTTCTGCGGGGATTACCGCTGGGTGTAATCCGCCTGCGAACACGTTGTATTGCCCTACGGATCCGGTGACTAGGGAACAGATGGCCTCATTCCTCGCCCGCGGGCTCGAGCTCGACATCTCGCCGCGGATCGTCGTTACTGCGGACCAGGGTCTTCTCGGTGTCGAAATGGGCACTAGCGAGACGGAGACCGTCGCTGCGTTGACCACTCTGTTTGGTGCGCCGACCGCAGACATCGCCTGGTCATGTCCCTACGTAGTCGCTCCCAACATGCGTCGGGTGAGTTGGGGGTCGCTCAGCGTCACTGTCTTCACCAGGGACACCGGTAGTGGATTGGGCTTGGCCGGTTGGCGTTATGCGTTGCTCGGAGGTTCGGCCGAACCGGGAGGTCCAGCTGCTTCCCATATCGAGCTGCCATTCGGTCTTGAGTTGTTCGATCCCATTGGTGATGCAGTCACCGCCACCGGCAACTCGATCATGACCACCCCGTTCTCGTTTACCGAGGTTGATCTTGGCTATGGAGCAGTCGAAGCCGAGGGAACGTCGATCGATCCGAACGCATCAATCACCGGTGTTCACCAGGGCTTTGGCCACTCCTGCGAATAGGGCTCCTGCAAGGCGGGAGCCCTGCAAGGCAGAAACTCGAGGCTCCCGGCCGCCAGACGTTCGCCTAGGCAGCCTTTAGTACAGGTAGGTCCAATCCCAGCTTTCGGATACGGAGCCGTTGGCATCGGTGATCGTCCGGGTCACCGTATAAGAACGACCACTCGACTCTGTCCTGGTGTCGACGACCCGTGCGTTCGGGCCGCCCTCACTGACAACGTCCAGAACCGTCCCGGCAGTCGACGTGAAGTCGCCGATGACGCTACGTCCGTCATTGTCGCCCCATAGTTCCACTGTCACGGATGTGGCGGTGTAGTGCGAGCGAATCTCCAGCGGGTGTACGGTGTCATTGCTGAACTTGAGGTCAACCCAACCCGCAATCAACGTCGATTCGATCGCCTGGGGGTAGCGGGCGAAGTCCACGCTGTGGGGGCGATGCTCGATCTCGTCGAGTCCCGCATACCAAACGGCGTTGAAGAGGGTTGTCGAGGTCTGGCAGTTGCCGCTGTCGACTTGATTGCCGAGCACGTCGAGCATTGACAGCACCTCACCGGGGGCGAGGACGATGCCGTCGATGGCCTTGGCGACCTCTTGCACGTAGACGACGCGGGTCTGGCAGCAAGGGTGGTGAGTGGTGAAACTCGAGATCAGATGGAACGGTGAATCTGGTGGCTCGATGGGGTCGAGGTCGAGTCCGCGGGTGAGGAAGGTCGCCATCTGTCCCCGAGTGACCAAGCGATCGGGGCAGAACCGGTCATTGGTGGGCGGATTGCAGCCAACAGTGAGTCCGGCGGCGGCGATTGAGTTGATGTCACCGGTGTGGATTGAGTCGTCGAGATCGGTGAAAGGGGTTTCTGCAATGGCGGGTTCCCTAAAAGCACGGGCCAGCATTGAAGCCATTTCGGCTCTCGTGATGGACCGATCCGGGCAGAAAGCATCGTTGGTCGGCGGGTTGCAGCCTTTGGTGATTCCGGCTGCGGCGATGGCGTTGATTGCAGGAGCATGAACAGAGCCTGTTGTGTCCGAGAACGGCTCGACAGAGGCTTCGCCAAGGTTGAGGGCACGGGAGAGGAACGTGGCCATTTCGGCGCGAGTGACCGGCTGGGTCGGGCAGAACCGATCGTTCTCCGGGGGATTGCACCCAAACGTGACGCCGGCCGCGGCGATGGCCTCGATTGAGCCTTCGTGGAGGCTGTGGTTGTCATCAAAGAATGTCCCACCGGGGGGAAGGTCGGCGGCATCAGCTGTCGACGTCGTGCTTGGCAGTCCGACTGCCACGCTCACCACGATCACAAAGCCGAGCACGAACCGACCAAGTCGTGCTATTGAAGTCCCGCTCACGTTGTTCCCTTCATGGATCCAAGTCAATATCGGTATCCAAGACGGTTGTCTTTAGGTTCCGGATGAATGCTACAGAAGTCGGCTCCCGAGCCGGCGCTCTTCTACGTTGGTCAGAGCGTAGAAAGAGCGGGCCGCCCGAGGGGGGGGACAAAGACGGCCCGCTCCTTTGATCTGTCGGCCCTAGTGGGCTGGTGACTTCTCCTTCTCAAACAGGTGTGCGTTGTGTAGGAAACCATGCACACTGAACGGCCTCGAGGCCTCGTCGTGATGAGGGGGGAACACCAGGAACGATGCGAGAGCACCGACCAGGCACAACACGCCCGTGATCGAGAACGCCAACGGGAAGTTGCCGCCGTCACCAAGCCATCCGCCGAGAATCGGGAAGATGATTCCGCCCGCTCCGTACGCAAGGAAGACCCATGGGTAGTTCTTGCCAACGGCTCCGTTGCCGAATTCGTCTGCGGTAAGCGCAGGGAACAAGGCGAAGTTGCCGCCGAAGTTGAAGCCGATGAGAGTTGCGAACAGATACAGGGTGTACTCGTTGCCTGCCATCGAGGTGAACAGCAGCAAGAACAAACCCTGGCTAGCGGCCATGGTTACGACCGACCTCTTCCGGCCGAGCTTGTCGCCGAGGATGCCCCAGGCCAGCCTGCCGATTCCGTTGGCGAGGCTGAAGAACACCGCCATCGCGGTTCCGGCGATTGCGTCTGCGTTGTCGACGGTGAATCCGTTGTCGACGAGAGCCTCCGGTGGATATAGCTTCATGAGCCCGATGGCCATGAGGCCTGCACCGGCGCTGACCAGGAAGGTGAGAGAAATCAGGTGGAACTGGGGAGTGCGCAGCATCTCTTGCGGGGTGAAGTCTTCGCCGCCAGCGCCTATCGCCTGTGGTGGGGTAAAACCCTCGGGGAGCCAGCCATCGGGCGGCATCTTCATCCACATGCTGCCAATGACCACCAGGGCAGCAAAAGCAACGCCATAGGCAAAGAACGTGCCGTCGAGCCCGATATTGTCGATGAGATTGCCCCACGACCCGGCCAGCTTGACCCAGCCCATTGCGCCAAAACCAAAGCCGGCGACCGCGGCACCGGTGATCATGCCCTTCTTGTCTGGGAACCAGCGCATCCCGACTGCGATCGGAACTACATACGCAAGGCCGATCCCGGAGCCGCCGATGAGCCCGACACCGAGCAGAACCGTCCAGAAGTTGGTTCCGCTGCCGAGACCAGCGATGACGTAGCCAAGACCGAGAGTGATACCACCGGCGAAAGCGAGACGCTGCGGACCCCAATCGTTCAGCTTGCGGCCGGCGAACACCATGACGATGGCGAACATTGCCAGACCCGCGGCGAACACGATCTGGGTTTCGGCGTTTGTCCATCCAGCATCCTTCAGCCCCGGCGTGAAAACCGACCAGGCGTAGATGGCGCCAAGGCACCACTGAATCAGCAGCGCTCCTGCTACTACTTTCCATCGATTGGCCGTATTGGCCATGGCAGACCCCTTCAACAAATTGAATGCGTGATTGGGTATACCGTATGCAAAGGCAACGGTCGTCGGTAGGGTCCAAAGGCTTGCAGCCAGGGCCTTTTGCCAGGGATGCCGAGCCGGTTAGGGAGCGAGAATACGGATCTCGATTGCGCCGGTATTGCCACCGGTCGAGTCGGTGACCTCAAAGCGGAACACCTGGCCCTCGACATCGACGCTGGCCGACGACGGGTTCGCAGGATTACCCGTACCGAAGGGCCCGAGCGGGTCCCCGCCATCCTCCGCAACCGTGTAGGTGGTGGTTGTTGCGGTCCCGTCGGCCATGGTGCGGGTGAGGAATTCGAGTCCGTCGATCTGTTGGAGTGAGTGACCTGGTCGGCTCCAGATTCCCTGGCTGTACTATCGGCCGCGCTGTGCAGCTGAAGGGATGGGTTTGTGACAGGGAACGTTGTTCTCACTGGCTTCATGGGGACGGGCAAGAGTGAGGTTGGGCGCCTGCTCGCTGAAACTCTCGGCCTCGAGTGGATCGACACCGACCAACTCATTGAGTCTCGACACGGGCCGATCATGGAGATCTTCGCCAGCAGTGGCGAGGAAGCCTTCCGCGACATGGAGAGAGACGTGACTGCGGAACTGGCTGACCGCACTGGTCTGGTCATCTCGACAGGCGGCCGTCTCATGTTGGACCCGGACAATGCAGACCTGCTCGCCCGTCGCTTCCGTGTCTTCTGTCTCGCTGCCTGCGCCGATGAGGTCTTTCGTCGAGTCTCGATCCAAGACGGCCCGGAGCGACCGTTGCTTGCACACCACCATCCGGTGCAGCGGATCGCTGACCTTCTCAGTGAGCGGGCCGCGGGATATGCACAGTTTGAGCAGGTCGACACGGACGACAGGACGGTTGCTGATGTAGTCGCCGAGATCGTCCGCCGGCTCGAGTAGCGCCGAGTCGTCGAGCAAGATTCTGTTGGGTACTTCGATGCTTACAGTGGTGGCTCGCAAAGGAGGGATCCGATATGGATATGGAATATCGGCGCTTGGGTACGGCCGGGGTCAAGGTCAGCGTCTTCTCTTACGGTTCGTGGCTGACTTTTAGCAGCCAGCAAGAGGCGGATGAGAGCTTGCGTTGCATGCAGGCGGCATACGAGGCCGGGATCAACTTCTTCGACAACGCAGAGGTTTATGCAGGGGGAAAGGCCGAGCGGGTGATGGGGGAAGCCTTCAAGGAATTGGGGTGGCCGCGTCACTCGTATCTCGTCTCCACGAAGTTTTTCTGGGGCATCCATCGAGAGAACCCGAACGCAACGTACACCCTCAATCGCAAGTATCTGATGGAGGCCATCGACAAGTCGCTCGAGAGGCTCCAGCTGGGTCATGTCGACCTGGTCTACTGCCACCGTCCAGATCCCGACACGCCCATCGAGGAGACGGTATGGGCGATGTCTGACATCGTCGCTTCGGGCAAGGCGCTCTACTGGGGCACGTCGGAGTGGCCGGCCGCCGATATCCGGGCGGCATGGGAGATTGCAGAACGTCACCATCTTCGCAAGCCCGTCGTCGAGCAGCCGGAGTACAACCTGCTCAACCGCAGCAAGGTCGAAGACGAATTCGCCCGGCTGTACGGTGATGTCGGTCTCGGGCTCACGACTTTCAGCCCACTTGCCTCAGGTCTGCTCACCGGCAAGTACCAAGAAGGTATTCCTGAGGGGAGCAGGGCGGCTGGCGTCGAGTGGCTGCAGGCAAGCGTCACCGACTCGGACAGCCTTGCCAAGGTGAGCGAGTTGGCGGGTGTCGCCGATGAGGTCGGCTGCTCGCTTGCCCAGCTGGCGCTGGCATGGACGGCATCAAACCCCAACGTGAGTTCGGTGATCATCGGCGCACGACGGCTGGACCAGCTCAACGAGAACCTGAAAGCGCTCGAGGTCCTCGAGGTACTCACCGACGAGCACATGGCGCAGATCGATACGATATTCAGCTAGCCACTCATCCGTGGTTAACTCGTATCGATTCCCGGGAACTGAAAGAAGCCTGCTGGCGACTTTGTAGCTGTTATGAAGATCTCGACAAGAACAAACTCGACAAAAGCATTAGGTGCTGCACTCGCCGTCGTTGCGCTCGCCCTCGGCGGATGCAGCAGTAGCTCGGAACCGACGACAGATCTGTCGCCACTGGCGACGGAAGGGCAAGAAGTCTCCCTGTCGCGGGGCTGTTCGGCATGTCACGGTGACAACGGCGAGGGAGTTGTCGGTCCGGCCTGGCAGGGGCTCGCTGGAAGCACCGTTGCCCTGGAGGGCGGCGACTCCGTCGTCGCCGATAAGGAGTACCTGAGGCGGGCGATGGTTGATCCTCAAGCCGAGATCGTGGCCGATGTCACCATCATGATGCCCGTCACCGATCTTTCCGAGAACGAGATAGTTGCGTTGATCGCCTACATCGAGGAGCTGAAGTGAAGCGGTTGCTTGCGGTCATCATCGTCCTTGGCTTGATTGCAGCTGCCTGCTCTTCGGAGCCCGAGGAGTTGGCCGGATTCGTGCGGAGCCCGCTGCCTTCGGTTCTGGAAGCTTCCTTGCGTGACGCTACGGCCGGGGGCGCGGACTTCGAGATGCGCGCAGCTGAGAACGATCTACTACTCGTCTACTTCGGGTACACCGCCTGCCCCGATGTCTGTCCGACGACCTTGGCTGACGTCAGGTCGGCGCTGCGAGAGTTAGGCGATGATGCCGACAGAGTCCAACTCGCCATGGCGACGATCGATCCCGATCGTGACACCGACGAGATCATCACAGGGTATGTCCAGTCCTTCGTCCCCTCTGCGCACGGGCTGCGAGCCGGTGATGCCGAGTCGCTTCGTGCCGCTGCCGACGTCTTCGGGGCCGACTACGGCGTGACGACCACCGAAGAAGGCGATTACGAGGTGATTCACACCGCCCACCTCTATGCAGTCGACGATAAGGGCTTGCTTCAGGTGACATGGGCGTTCGGGACCGAACCAGAGAACATTGCGGCCGACATTAGAATCCTGCTGAGGTCCGAATGAGATTGCGACTGACCGGGGTCTTGCTTGCTTTCAGCCTCCTATTGGTCGCCTGTGGGTCCGATGAACCGGGGCCGCTGCTGAGCGACGATGCATCTTCTGACGTTCCCGACTACTCGTATGTGATCCCTGCGGGTGCAGGTGAGGCGATTGACCGAGGCGAACCGGTCGACATTCTTCCTCAGGCACTCGATGTCGAGGTGGGTGAGCTCTTCGAGTTGGTCAATCTCGACGATCGAGGACATCTTGTCGGCCCGTTCTTTGTTGGCGCCGGTGAAACATTGCGGCAACGATTTAGCGCTCCCGGCACCTTCATTGGTGGGTGTTCGGTGCATCCGTCAGGGGAATTTGTTCTCACCGTGGTCGAGTGATAGTGCATCGCGCTTCGGTCATTGTTGCCCTTGTAGCGATGTGGTCGTTGGCAACGACAACGACTGCACTCGCTGACCCACCGGGTCCCTCTGACTACATGAGCGAAGTCACCGAGGTAGACCCCGAAACGGATGGTTTCTCAATCAAGATCGTGGGCGGCGACTCCTTTGTGCTTCTCACCGCGGACGATGGTGTCGCCATCGATGTGGTCGGCTATCAGGGCGAGCCGTATCTGCGGTTCCTCGGTGATGGCACGGTTGAGGAGAATCGTCTTTCGCCTTCGAAGTATCTCAATGAGGATCGTTACGCAGACAGCCCTATGCCACGCGAAGCCAGTGCAGACGCCGAGCCTGAGTGGCATCGGGTGAGCGGGGATGGTTCGTTTGCGTGGCATGACCATCGCACCCATTGGATGAATGAGGTGCCGCCTCCGGGTAGAGCGCCAGGGGATCGGGTTGCGGAAGGGGTGGTGCCCCTGGTTGTGGCTGGCACTGAAGTTGATGTGACGGTTGTTTCAATGTGGCAGCAGCCTCCTTCGTCGCTTCCGGTGGCGTTCGGTTTCACTGCCGGGCTGTTGATCGCGTTCGCCCTGCTGCGCAGGCGTGATGCGGTTTTGCCCGTGCTCGCTATGTCTGCATTGGCGACCTCGGTTGTCGGCGCGTTGGCCTATCTGTCTGTGCCCGCCGAGACTGGTCCACCTTGGAGCCTGTGGGCGTTCCCTGTCACAGCCGGTCTGCTGACTTTGGTGGTCGCAGCTCTTGGCAACCGGGGTGGGTTTGTGCAGCGACAGCGGGGGGCCTTGCTTCTGATCGCCGCTCTCGAGCTGATCGGTTGGGGGATTGCCCATTGGGGGTGGCTGTGGTCGGCGATCCTGCCAACGAGCTTGCCGTTCTGGGTGGATCGTTTTGTGGCGAGCATCGTCCTCGTGAGCGCGATTGGAGCCGCAGCAGCCATTGTCGTGGCTGCGGCGGCTCCTGTCGGTGTTGGTCCGGTGGGCGGTTCGGCTACGGGGCTTGTTCGCGAACCTCAACTTCGACGACCATCTCGTCGGCGTTTTCGAAGGTGAGGGTGAGGTCAAACTTGTCGCCGAGCTCCAGTGGTGTTGCGACGTCGAGAAGCATGATGTGATAGCCGCCCGGCTCGAGGTTGACGGTTTCGCCGGCGGGTAGCGTGATCTGGCCGACTTCTCGCATCGTCATGGCTCCGCCCATGCCTTCGTCCATCGAATCATCAGTCATCTCAGCGTCTGAATCATCAGTCATCTCAGCGTCGGCGGGTGCAGTCTCATGAATCTCGACCTTGCCTGCGATCGACGATTCAACCGATGCCCCGATGAGCGTGTCAGCGTCACCACTCGTCAGGTCTAGGTACACAGCGCCAGCCGATGCCATCATCGGGCTGTTGCGAGCCCAGACCCCGTCAGCGGCAACGCCATCGTCGCCTCCACATGCGGTTGCCACTAAGCCCAGCGCAACCATCAACAAAAATAGCCTTCGCACTTCTCATCCTCCTGCATAGTCATGCTTGTCTCAGAGAGGTCGGCGAATTAGGCGATCTGGTTCCCGGGTTTTCTGGAAGAGACCCGGGACAGCTCAGGCTTCGTCGGCTAGACCCAAGGCTTCGTAGTTGAGGAGCTGTTGACGAGCTCTTGCCACCCGAGAACGGATTGTGCCGATTGGGCATCCGACGGTCTGTGCCGCGTCCTTATATGACAGGCCGACGAGCTGGGTGAGAACGAACGCAGTCCGTCGTTCCTGGTCGAGGACTGAAAGCAGCTCGTCGATTTCGAACCACGTCTCGTCGTGGTGGTCGGTCGTGGCGAGATCAGTCATGAGTCGTCGGTCGAGCCTGCGGTTCCTGATCTCGCGTCGGGTGGCGTCGGCGCAAACCCTACGGGCGATTGACAGCAGCCACGCCCGGGCGGAGCCGTCGCCGCGGTAGCGATGGATTGAGCCAAGAGCCCTGGTGTAGGTCTCCTGGGCCAGGTCTTCGGGGTCCGATGGTTTGCCCAGATAGCGACAGACGCCGAGCACGTCGGAGACCGTGGCGGCAATGAATTCGTCGAGGGCGTTTTGATCGCCGGTTTTGGCGCGCAGAGCTAAGACAGTGACTGAGTCCATTGGTGCAGTGTTCCATGAGGGAACCGAAAAGCCAACTGCTGCGACAATACAAGCATGGATTGTGATACTTCGCGTATTGAGATCTCGTCTGCCATCGATGACGGCGTTGCCGTCTCCCAGGCTGTTGAGGCACATCTCGACACCTGTCCCTCTTGCAGGCAATGGCAGGAAGGGGTCCACAAACTGCGGCGCGCCACCCTCCGCTCGGTGGCCCCGGTGCCGAAACAGCAGGTTGCCGTCACCACGAAACCCCGGCGTTTTGCCTTGCACCGCTGGGTTCGGCTTGCTCTCGCCTGGGCTGCTGTCCTGCTGATTGTCGGAAACATCGTCGACATGTTCTCCGCCGGCACCGGATCGGCGGTTCATCTCGAGCGGCACCAGGCAGCCTTTGATGTTGCGCTTGGCATGGCGTTCTTGTTCGTGGCGTGGCGGCCAGACCGTGCCTATGGGATGGTCCCATTTGCGGCAGCCTTCACGCTAGCTTTGAGCATTGCGGCCGTTATCGATCTCGCGAGGGGAGAGAGCACCCTGCTGCGTGAGTCGACGCATCTGATCGAGATCGTAGGTTTGGCGCTGCTCTGGGTCCTCGGTGTTGCAGCAGGTCCGGCTCGCAAGCGACGCTCGCATGACTCGGACCCGGATAACTACTAGCGGTTGGCGATCGCCGTGGTTACGGCGATATCGCCTGCCGTCTCCATGCTTACGGTGAGGTTGAGTTCTTCGCCGGCACTAAACGGGCTTGTGGGGGCGATACACATGACATGCAAGCCGCCCGGTTCCATTTCCATGGTGTCGCCGCTGGGCAATGCCAGAACACTCGGTTCGGCGAGGCGCATCCGCATAACGCGATTCTCGTCGAATTGGGTGGCGTGTAGTTCGATCGTTCCGCAGCGGTCCGACGCGACTGAGACCAGCCGATCGTCGGTATCGGTGCCGTTATCGATGGTCAGGTATACAACAGCCGCCTGCGCACCTGGGGGAGTGGTGGGTGCCCACGAGTCTGTCACTGCAACGATGCCGCTACCCGCGTTGGAACAAGCGCCCACAACAAGGGCGACGCCAAGGACAACGGGAGAGAAACGGCGGCGCATTTGGTCAACGCTAACCGATCGGCGAACGCACGAGGACTGACCATTCGGCACGATCTATGGTTGCGACATGAGCACTCTCGTCTTCGGCGGCCTCACCACGGTTGATCTGGTCCACTTCGCCTCTGAGCTTCCCAACCCGGGCGAGAAAGCCAATGCCGACGTTTCGCTGATGGATGTTGGCGGACCGGCAGCCAACGCCGCGATCACCGCCGCGCTACTGGGGAGTGAGACGACTTTGCACACGGTCTTGGGGAGCGGGTCGCTGGCGGGCTTTGGGCGATCCGGTCTGGAGGCTCACGGAGTCGCTTCATTTGATCACGCTCCCGGGTTGGAGCTGCCCGTGGCGAGCGTCTGGGTTGACGGCTCAGGGGAGCGGACGATCCTGTCGACCGACAACAAACGTGCGGAGGTAGTCGCCAACGCGGTTGACCTGGGTGACGCATCAGCCGTTCTCCTTGATGGTCACTATCCGCAGTTGCAGCGAGCGCTTGGGGCGGCGGCTGTGGCGTCGGGCATCCCTTTGGTCCTCGATTGTGGCCGATGGCGACCGGTCTTCACCGATCTGCTGGGAATGGCGTCTGCGGTGATCATGACCGACTCGTTCCGCCCACCCCAGATGGCTGATCTGGATACGACTGGGGCTGTAAAGGCGATCCGTGCTGAGTATCGGCTGGGCCTGGTGGCCGCCAGCCGTGGGGGTCGCCCGGTGTTGGTTGCAGACGCTGCGGGACAGGCCGAGGTTGCCGTGCCGGAGGTAGATGTGGTCGACACGCTTGGTGCCGGTGACGTTCTCCATGGGGCCTACATGCACTATCGCTACGGAATAGGCGACGATGCGAGGACCGCGTTGGTCCGCGCTATCGCCACTGCCAGCCGATCCTGCCGGGTGCGAGGTCTGCGCCGGCTAGCCAATCCTGAGTAACGGCTGTGGACCCAAGGTGGTTGCCCGAATGCTCTCGGGTTGCGGCTACCGCCCGAAGCGCTTCAGTCGGAGCGAATTCCCGACCACCGACACGCTCGACATCGCCATGGCACTGGCCGCGATCATCGGGTGGAGGAGTCCTGCAGCCGCCAAAGGGATAGCCGCTGTGTTGTAGGCGAAGGCCCAGAAGAGATTCTGGCGGATCACCTCGAAGGTACGAGCAGCCAGCGAAAGTGCGGTGACGGCCAGCTCCGGGTCGCCGTTCATTAGCACAACGTCGCCGGCCTCGATGGCGACATCGGTTCCGGTGCCGATCGCCATTCCCAGATCGGCCTGGACCAGTGCCGGTGCGTCGTTGACCCCGTCGCCGACAAACGCCACTTGCTCACCCTCGCTCTGGAGTCGGGAGATTTCGGCGGCTTTATCGCCGGGGAGAACCTCGGCCATCACCCGGTCGATGCCGATCTGGCCGGCGATGGTTTCCGCTGTGCGGTGATTGTCCCCGGTGAGCATTCCGGTTGCGAGCCCCTTGGCTTGAAGCGATGCGATTGCCCGCGCCGACGACTCTCGAACGGTATCGGCCACAGCCAGTGCCGCACGAACCTCGCCGTCCCATCCGGCCAGGAATGCGGTTTCACCGGCCAGCTCCATTTCCTCGAGGGCATTTTCGTACCGTGCGGGCACGAGGAGACCGAGCTTGGCCATCAACTTGGTCGATCCGACGGCAACTTCAAGGCCGTCGACAGTGCCGCGTGCTCCCCGTCCTGGCAGGTTCTCGAAGTCCGTCGGCAGAACCAACTCGGCCCCGCCCTCCTCGGCGCCGAGCGCCACGGCCCGTGCGATCGGATGCTCACTAGCGGACTCAACCGATCCGACGAGGTGGAGCGTATTAGGTTCATTGCCGGTGACGACCCGACTCAAGGTCATCGCACCTCGGGTCAGGGTGCCTGTCTTGTCGAATACGACGGTGGTGACAGCCCTGGTCCGTTCGAAAATCTCGGCGTTCTTGAACAGAATCCCAAGCTCCGCCCCTCGGCCGGAGCCGACCATGATCGCCGTTGGTGTGGCCAGGCCGAGGGCGCACGGGCAGGCGATGATGAGCACGGCGACCGCCGTCTGCACTGCTTTGGGGACGTCCCCGGTGACCAGCAGCCATCCGACCAGCGTCGCGGTTGCGATCAGTAGAACGACCGGCACGAATACGCCGGAGATACGGTCGGCAAGCCGCTGGATCGGTGCCTTGCTCGTTTGGGCGTCCTCGACGAGATGGACAATCTGAGCCAGTGCCGTGTCGGAGCCGACTCGGGTGGCCTCGATGACGATCATCCCGTGCTGGTTGATGGTTGCGCCGAATACCTCGTCGCCGGGGGACTTGTCGACGGGTTTTGACTCGCCCGACAGCATGGCCTCGTCGAACGAAGAACGTCCCTCGAGCAGCTTTCCGTCGGTGGGTACCTTCTCCCCGGGTCGGATCACCATGTGATCGCCGGGTGCGACTTGATCGATCGGGACCGTGACCTCCGCACCGTCGCGCAGGACACGAGCTTCCTTGGCTCCCAGCTCCAGCAATCGAGTGATCGCACTCGAAGCCCGTCCCTTGCTGCGAGCCTCGAAGAATCGGCCGAGCAGGATGAACGTGATGATCCACGCCGCCGTTTCGAAGAACACCGGCTCGCCCGCAAAGAATGCCCAGACCGAATAGGTGTATGCGGCCAGCGTGCCCATCGAAATGAGCGTGTCCATGTTCGCCCCGCCGCTGCGGAGGCGGAGGAACGCGGTTCGGTGGAACTGCCATCCGAACACGAAGACGACCGGAGTAACGAGGAGCCAGATCACTACATCGGGCCAGGTCGCTCCACCGTCCATGTCCATGGCGTCCGTGTCCATGCCGGTCATGTCCATTTCCTCGACGATGACCCCGGCGTCGAGTTCGGACTCCAGGACGATGGCATCGTCGTTGCCGTCTTCGTGCCCGCCGGGTCCGAACATCATGAGGAGGAACGCCGGAATCGTGAGGATTGCTGCCCCGATTGCCATACGGCGCTGGTAGCGGGTCTCGGCGTCGTAACGATCGGCGAGGCTTTCGCGAGCCTCCTCCTCCATCACCTGTGTAGCGCCGTACCCCATCTTCTCGACAGCGGCGGTGAGGTCGGTGATGTCGATGCCCGGATGGACTGTGACCTTGGCTTCTTTGCCTGTCAGATTCACCACGGCTGCCTCTACACCATCTTGCTTGCCGAGGACGCGCTCGATTCGCATCGCACACGATGCACAAGTCATGCCCTCGACGTCGAAGGTGACGGTTTCGGTGGTGGGGTCGGCCATTGGGGATCTACTGGGTGGCGACGTCGTAGCCCTGTTCTTCGATGGCACCGATGATGCCTTCGATCGATGCGGGAGTATCGAATCCGACGCTCACGGTCTTTTCATCGACGTTGACCGCGGCTGAGGAGACACCGTCGAGGGCGTTTACTGCACCTTCTATGGAGTTCTTGCAGTGATCGCAGCTGATGTCGGGTACAGACAGGGTGGTTTCAGTCACAGCGTTGTTTCCTTGGTAGGGCCGGTGATGGCCGGCGTGTAGCGGATGGTTTCGAGGAGTTCGTCGACGATTTCGGTGGTGCGCCCGTCTTTGACAGCATGCATCACACAGGTCTCGACGTGGTTTTCGAGGAGAACACGATTGACTCCCTCGAGAGAACCCTGGAGTGCCGACACCTGTTTCATTATGTCAGGGCAGTACCGCTCCCCGTCGACCATGGCGATTACCGCATCGATGTGGCCGCGGACCGTCTTGAGACGGTTGAGCGCAGCCTTCTTGTGGTCGGGGAGCATGGGATCCTTGCCGTAGCTGACGGTAGTGTACCCCACCCGGGGAGGGGTGGCTGCCGGTCGGTGGAACCTAAAGAGCGAGGGCCCCCGAAGGGGCCCTCGTTTGTAGCTGGATTGCCTTCCTACACATGTCGACCGAGGTCGACATGGCGCCTCGACTGGCTGCCGAGGCGTTGCTCTAGCTACAACCTGTGGTTCCACCGCATCCGAGACACACGTAGCAACTGCCGTTGCGGACGGTGATGGCTCCGCACGTCTCGCAGATGGGGGCGTCACCCATCTTGTCTGCCATCGATGCCTGCATCGCCTGCTGCTGCACCTCGGCTGCAGTGGCAGTTGCCACTCCACCGTTGGACGATCCTGGGTTCGACGTGAGCGTCATCGCACCGCTGTTGCGGTAGTCGTCCTGTGACGTTGCAACAACTGGTGCGTCGGGGGTGACCACCTCGGCATCGGCGAATTCGGCCGCTTCAACGGTGGCGTCGACCGCCGTCTCGGCCGCCGCATCGCGGAGGTCGAGCTGGATACCGGCATCAATAGCCAGACCCTTTGGTGGCTCGGGGAGCTCACTGCGTCGGTCCGGTGGCACCTGAGCCAACTCATCCCGCTCCAAGTACTCAACGCCAAGCGCCCGGAACACGTAATCGATGAGCGAGTTGGCCATCTTGATGTTCGGGTGGCCTTCGACCATTCCTCTTGGCTCAAACGTCTGGAACGTGAACGTGTCCACATACTCCTCGAGCGGAACGCCGTACTGGAGACCCTTGCTCACGGCAATGGCGAAGCAGGAGAGGATGCCGCGCAATGTTGCGCCTTCCTTGGCAAGGTCGATGAACAGCTCGCCCAGCGAACCATCCTCGTACTCGCCGGTGCGGAGGAACACCTTGTGACCGCCGACTCTCGCCTCATGGGTATAACCCGCACGACGAGCCGGCAACAAGAACCGTGGCCGCTTCATGTCGGCGTAGGCCATTGCAGGTGACACTCCAGGCTTGATGGTGTCGTGCCACGGAACTCGACCGTGCGAGACCAACTCGATCTCCTCGACAAGCGCATCTTCGAGTTCGGCTGGCTCATCATCGGCGTAGCCATCATCGGATTGTGACGACAGCGGCTGGGAAGCCTTCGAACCGTCCCGGTAGATGGCCATAGCTTTGAGGCCGAGTTCCCACGAAGTCTTGTACGACTCCGCAATGTCTTCGCGGGTCACCTCGTTTGGCATATTGATCGTCTTTGAGATCGCACCCGAGATAAATGGTTGGGCGGCCGCCATCATCTTGATATGGCCGTCGTGGTGGATGAACCGGGTCCCGAGGCGGCCGTTGCGGTTAGCCGTATCGAAGACCGGCAAATGCTCATCACGGAGGTGCGGGGCACCCTCGATGGTCTGACGACCACAGACGTAGTCGTTGGCTTCCTGGATCTCGCTATCGGAGAAACCAAGTGCCTTGAGCATCAAGAACTCCGGTGCGTTGTACTGCTCCGGCGTGAAGCCCAGCCTCTGCATGACATCCTCGCCGAGTGTCCACTGGTTGAACGCAAACCCGACCTCAAAGACACCGGGCAGGATTGCCTCGATCTTGTCAAGATCCTCTGCGGTGAAGCCCTTTGCGATCAGCGTGGCCATGTTGATGTGTGGCGAACGGGCCAGCGAGTTGGTCCCGACGACATATTCGATGATCCGTTGCACGGTGTTGTCGGAATAGCCAAGCCTGGTCAAGGCCGGGGCGATCGACTGGTTGGCGATCTTGAAGTAGCCACCACCGGCCAGCTTCTTGAACTTGACCAGCGAGAAGTCAGGCTCGACACCCGTCGTATCGCAATCCATCAGCAGACCAATAGTGCCCGTCGGTGCCAAAACGGAAACCTGTGCGTTGCGGAAGCCGTGCTGCTCGCCACGAGTAAGCGCCGTGTCCCAAGCCGTCCGTGCGGCCTCGAGCATGTCGAGGGGTGTTAGACCCGAGTCGATCCCCATAACAAAATGGCTCACGCTTTCGTAGTCGCCTGCGTCCTTGTTGTAGGCGGCACGACGATGGTTGCGGATGACCCGCAGCATCGAATCCCTGTTGAGGTCGTACTTCGGGAACGGTCCGAGAACGCCTGCCATCTCGGCGGACGTCGCATATGCGTGGCCGGTAAGGATGGCGGTCAGCGCACCGGCAATTGAGCGACCATGATCGGAGTCATAGGGAATCCCCATGCGCATCAGCAGCGAACCGAGGTTGGCGTAGCCAAGCCCGAGGGTGCGGTAGTCGTAGCTGCCCTCGGCAATTTCTTTCGAGGGGAACTGCGCCATGGTGACGGAGATCTCGAGCACGATGGTCCACAGCCGTGCCGCATGCTGATACGAAGCAATGTCGAAGCCACCGGTACGGTCGTCGTAGAACTTGCCCAGGTTGAGGCTGGCCAGGTTGCAGGCAGTGTTGTCGAGGAACATGTATTCCGAGCAAGGGTTGGACGCTCGGATCTCGCCCTCAGCGGGGGAGGTGTGCCACTCGTTGATGGTCCCATGGAACTGCAGCCCGGGGTCGGCCGATTGCCAGGCGGCGTCGGCGATTTGGGTCCACAGGTCACGGGCCTTGACGGTCTGCATGACGGATCCGTCGGTACGGGCCAGGAGGTCCCAGTCTTCGTTCCTCATGACGGCGCGCAAGAAATCGTTGGACAGGCGAACCGAGTTGTTCGAGTTCTGCCCGGAAACGGTGGCGTACGCCTCGCCGTTGAAGTCGGCGGAAAAACCGCTGGCCACTAGGGCCCGCACCTTCTTCTCTTCTTCGGCCTTCCACTTGATGAACGTCTCGACGTCGGGGTGGTCGATGTCGACAATGACCATCTTGGCGGCACGTCGCGTGGTGCCTCCTGACTTGATGGCACCGGCGGCACGATCGCCGACCTTGAGGAATGACATCAGCCCCGAGGACTTGCCGCCGCCGGACAGTTGCTCGCCTTCGGCGCGGATGTTGGAGAAGTTGGCACCGGAACCGGCACCCATTTTGAAGAGGCGCGCTTCACGAACCCAAAGGTCCATGATGCCGCCTTCGTTGACGAGGTCGTCGTCGACACTGTTGATGAAGCAGTTGTGAACGACGACGCCGTCGGCAACGTACGATTCATCCTCGGCAACCTGGAAGTTGTACACCGTCCCGAAGAAGCTCTGCCGTGTGACCCGACTGACCGGGTAAGCGACGGATCCATCAGCGAGTCTCATTTCGCGTCCCGAGCCCGGCTCTTGTGGCGTCATGCCACAGGCCTTCGCAAGGTCGATGCCGTCGCGAGCAGAAATCTGGACGCGGTAGTGGGGTGTCGTTCCACCGGGACGTGTGTCTCCACCTGTGATGGAGGGCGCATAGCCCAGTGACCGTGCCAGACGCCAGACACCTTCAGCGAGTTCGCGGTTTGAGTGGTCGAAGTTGAGACCTACGTAGTTCTTGACGCGATGGATGCAGCCGTCGGCGGCATAGAGACCGACCAGCAGCTGGATGCGGTGTTCTCTGGGTAGATCGAAGACGAACCGTGGGATCGACTTGCCGCTGAATCCCTCACCGAACGTTGTCGAGAACCATTGACCAATTGGGCGCCTGGTGTATTGCAGGTGGGCGGTCTGTTGGCCTTTGGCAAACTCTACGTTGGCGGTGACTCCGAACATCTCTTCCATCAGGTGTGCGGTGTCGGCAATGCCCTCGGTGTCTTCGGCGTTGAAGACATACCCTATTCCAGATGTGGTCCCGTCTCGGGACTCATGAAGCACGCTTCCGTCACCCAGCCAACGACCGAGCAGCCTCATCGAGGCCGGATTGGCTAGGTCGAGATAGCGCTTCATCGCCGGCCGATGAGGCGCGTTGCGTGTTGTGATTGTGTTCTGGTCAACCTGGTAGTTGTCCGTTAGGCCGGCAGCAAGATCGATTGGCTCAGGGACAACGTCGTTGCTGCGAGCTCCGCCTACGACTACATAGTCACCCTTACTTAGGTCACCGGCATTGATCCATGCTGGCTCCGCATCACCTTTGCGAACGGCAAGGATTGGGTGGTTTGCAGTCGCGACAAGATCGGTTGCGGTGAGCTTGGTGATTCGCATCCGCACCAGATCTTCCTCGACCTGACGCTGCATGGTGTCGGTAACCGATCGGTAGCGACCCTCATGTGTCAAAACGATGTCGCCCGGCTCAATCTTCTCGATTGGCTTGAAACCGTCGCGAAGCGAGATTCGGGTGCCTTCCGGAAAACACGCATGCGGAGCGGGTCGGCTGTAGGCGTCCTTCGACGGTGTGACTTCTTCGGTCTCGGGGTCGACAAACCAGAAGCCCTGCTCGGTGCCGGTGATGCCGTACTGGTGGTTGAGTCCGGTGTTGAACCACTGCGGTGAGTTGGGTGCCGCCATCTGGTGCAGCAGCATGTAGGCAAGTTCGTCCTCAAAGGCTGCGGCGTCCTGTTCGGATGCGAAGTAGCCGTTGTTCTCGCCCCACCAGCGCCATGTTGAGGCCAGACGCTGGATGACCTGGCGAGCCGATGTCTCGGCACCAGTGACCGGAATGCCCTCTGCGTCCAGCACCGCATTGCCATCTTCGTCGCGCTGGGGGACCCCAGCCTTGCGGAAATACTTTGAGACCATGATGTCGGAAGCGACTTGTGACCACTGCGCCGGTATCTCGGCTCCCAGCATCTCAAAAACGACCGATCCATCAGGGTTGGTGATCCGGGAGTCCCTACTACTCCACTCCACCGATGCGTAGACGTCTTGACCTTCGGTTGTAAACCTCCGGTCGATGGTCAATCCCTGGCCCATGCTGTCACCCTTCCCGTCACGTCCCCAAGACGTGCATTTATCCACATTTTTGTCCACACCCACTACATCTTGTGGGTGATGTCGTCGTGCGAACCCCATATGTTGCGCACGGGTTGTCAATAATACTTACACGGGTGTAACTACGCAAGAGTCATTTGCGACGCGTATTCACGACCGGCGTGTTGGGGGAAGAGGTTCTATTTCTACAGGGTTTTTGGCGCAAAGGGCAACCCCAGACGGTCCATTTGTTTCGCGAAACAGACCCGTTTTTCGCGCTGGCGCGATGTTCCAGGTCGAATCCGGCGGTGCTATTAGCGCAGACCGGCGAACAGGTCGTCTTCGGTTGACGTGCATGCCACCGATGAGGCAATACGGGCGAAGGCTTCCAGACCAAGCACCTCGGCCTGCACCGAGTCGGGGACGTTGAGCAAGAACCAGTCCTCGGGGATCTGGGTGCGATGTGCCTTCCAAGCAGCTTCCTTCTGCTTCCAGCGGTCCGATACGTCGATCCACGCCGTCACCTGCTCGTCGGGGAAGCCGGCGGCTGCCATACGTTCATGCGTCGACTTGTCGATCGTGCCCTGCTCGAGCTGGGCATCGGCGAACGCACGCACCCGGGACCGTGGCCATGCGGTCCAGTAGAGCTTGGCGGGAGCCCACTCGACTTCACCATCTTCGAGCGGGTAGCGGCCTAGGTCACGAGCGGCGTAGAAAGCGGCAAGACCAACCCGATGCACCTGGATGTGATCAGGGTGTCCGTATCCACCAAATGGGTCATAGATCGTCATGACCTCGGGTTGATAGTGCCTGATCAGTTTCACCATCTTCCCAACTGCTTCGTCAAAGTCTGCCGCCCAAAAACAGTCCGGGTGTTTGTTGGCGGGATCTCCCATCATCCCCGAGTCGCGATACCCGAGGAATTCGTGCCTGGGGACTCCGAGGATTTCGAGCGCATCGGCGATCTCTTGCGCTCTTACCTCAGGAAGACGCTGTTTGATCTCGTCGGCGTTGTCGTAGTTGTGGACCTCACCCTCAGCCCCGTCGGTCGCGGTGACGACCACAACTTGTTCACCGGCGGCTGCGTATTTGGCGAGTGTCCCTCCTGTGGAGGTCACTTCGTCATCGGGGTGGGCGTGAAAGGCAAGTAATCCAGGCATGAGCCAGGAGACTAATGGCTGCGACCCGGCGTGATGCCGCTAGCCGCGTGCGGGAGCGGGCGAGAGGAAGCGGCCGAGCGTGCCGGCCCAAACCCATTTGCCCAGCAGCACGAATTGGTTTCCGAAGATGACCAATCCGCTGATCACCGCCACCGCGATGGACATCTGCAGCGGCACCCAGCCGCCGTAGTAGCCGGTGACCGCGGTGGCGACCAGCCACGTTGTCGTCAGCACAAACGCAACCGAGTACACAAGGCCCGAGAACACCAACAGAGGTGAGGAACGCTCCAAGTCGTTGGCGATCAGACCGGGGACAAACAAGGGGGTCAGAGCCACGGTCGCCATCGACTCATACGCGGTGATGCTCACGTCGAACACGGCAATCGACAACCACACCCCGGCCCACGAGATGACGCTGGCGCTGACCATCATCAAGGCGAACTTGCGCCGGCCGAACACGATCATCGTCTTCATGAAAACTCGGGTCACCAAGATCCACGCCCCAAAGCCGATTGCGCCCAGGAAGATCAAGTTGAGAGGACTTGTGGTCAGCATCGCAAGATATGCCGCCCCTACGTACCCGGCGGAGCGGAAGCCGTAGTTGTACTGGAGTGCCCAAGCGGCCGCAGCCGACATCAGGACCGTCATCGGGATCCACTCGGGTGGGAACGCCAGTACGCCAAAGCCACCCAGATGGCCTCCCGCCTGCGCATCAGGGAAGAACATGATCGCCAGGGTCATGGGCACGGCTACCAGTGCCGAGGCCATACCGACGGCCTTCATGGTCGGCTTGATGCCTTGACGGCCGAAGTCGTGTGCGATCAAGGCTGGGACCAGGTAGCCAACCCCGACCAGCAACGGGATGTTCGACTCCCATAGATAGGACGTCGAAGGGCTGAGCTTGAGCAAGACCACTTGGACCGAAGCCGAGATGATCATGATCGTCGAGAATTTGTTGCGCCCATCAAGCAGAAGCCGCTTTGTCAGGACGTGGTTGACCATCCAATACGAGAAGAGGGCGTTGGCAAGAGTGATCAACAGAATCAGCGGCTGCAGAACGAACACCGCGACGTAGCCGGGAACAACGATGCTGCCGGAGGTGATGTGGAAGCGCTCGTAGATGAGAACCGAAGCCAAGACGCCGACGATGAAGGCAAAGCGGACGGTGTTGATGTCAAACAGATAGTCGTGCATTAGGCGACCGCGACTAGGTGGTTCTTCCCCCGCGGTTTGCCTCTGTTGGCTTCGTCCTCGAAGTATTCCAGCATCATCTCAGCCTGATGAGTGTGGATGTTGACGAACCCGACCAGCAACACATCGTCGGTTGGCATCTTGGCGACAGCCTCTTCGATGATGGTTTCGATTGCTGGATTGCGTTGCTCGCCCAGGTTGATCAGGTGCTCCTTGGGGAAGCCGTTGTTGATCACAATGTTGGAGACCAGGTCTTCGTAGGCGCCAAAGGTCACCAACCGATCGAAGGCCAAGTCATTGACGGCGATGTCCGCAAATTGGATGGCGCGACGTTGCCTGTCGGTGCGGTTGTTGAGGATGCCGACACTTGTGGTGTTCTCACCGATATAGGGGCGCAACTTCTCGGTGGCAGCCACCATCGACTCGCGATCGTTGACTGCAAAGAGGTTGGCCCAGGTGAGGTTCTTGCCGCCAATCTTGTAGCGCTCGATGCGGAGGACGCCAGGATCTGCAGGGGCTCTCACCATTCCCGCCATCGCTATGTGCCGGGGAATGTTGAGCAGCTCGGCGATAGCCAGCACGATCGCGATGTTCTCCTCGAACGAGATGAAATCGAAAGCCGCCACTTCCTCGGGACGAACCTGGGTTGGGTCGGCGACGATGAGGCTGGTGCCACGCTTGCGGGCTTCGCTGAACATGATGTCGAGCAGCTCTGGATTCTGTTCGGCGGTAACCAGGATGCCGTTCTTGGGGCAGCTCGACATCAGAGACATTGCGATTTCGGGGAGCGTTTCGCCCATCACGTCCTGATGATCCTCGCGAACGTTGGTGATCACACCGATGGTTGACTTGATGATGCGTTCCTCGCTGACCTTCTGATAGCGGGGATTGATCGCCATGCATTCCATGACGATGGCGTCGACAAATGGGGTAACCCAGTCCCGGACTACGTTGATCTGCTCGAGAATCGTTGGTGATCCGGTGCGGTGCAGCGGATGGTCCTCGCCGTCTGGCTTGATCACTGCGGCGAAGCTGCCTGTCGATTTGCCGACCGTTACGAGATCGGCCTCGCGCAGCATGCCTGCGATGAGACGGGCGACGGTCGACTTTCCCCTAATCCCGTTCACGTGGATGCGGTGGGGGACCATGGCAAGACGTTTTGCGTGCCCTCGAGATTCGCCAAACCATCGCAGCAACATCGCAAGTGATGCGATAACCGCGATCGTGAAGAAGACGAGTTGTGACGCCATTCTGCGGAACCTCCTTCCCGGAATATCGGTCAGGAGGGCCCAAAACCTTTATGAGTCTCTCAACCTATCTTGCAGCTGACAGGTTGTGGAAAACCCGTGTAGCGCTCAGGTCTCCGGCTGTTCGGAGGCGCGCTGACTCAAGATCGACCGGACCTCCATGATGTCGTCGGGCGAGGTTTGCGCAGCCCTGTAGTAGCAGTAGCCGGTTGGAAGAAAGAAGATCTGGAAGAACGAAAGTCCGACTGCCCAGTTGAGCGGTGGCGGCAGGGCCGTCTCGAAGGCGCCGGCGACAGCGCCGGTAAGACCGTTACCTGCTGAGCGGCCAACACCGTTGGCGAAGTTGGCGATGCCGAACACTGTGCCGCGATGCTCGGGCAGATTCACATCAGATATCAGTGCGAACCAGTTCGGCGAGTCGGCGCCGGTCAGGGCGACTGCGAATGCGGACGTTATGAACGTCGCCGCCACCCACGGATTGGTGAGAGTGTTCCGCAACACCTCACCCAGCAGCGTTGCGGTCCCGGCACCGTTGGTCACCTCGAGGCTATCGAGCGGGATGAAGAAGAAAAGCAGGAAGAAAGGAATGGCACCCAGAATCCCGATCGACGAAACGATCGCACGCCCGCGCAGAGTCTTGCGCTGGACGCGGTCTCCGATGTGGCCGGCCAGGATCGAGAAGATTCCGCCAATTTGGAAGATGGCGCCGAGGATGCCGCCGACTTTGGTCGCTGTCGATAGGTCGTAGCCGGCCGCCATCACCTTCTCCTGATAGAGCAGGGGCACCCAGATCAGTGATCCGTATGCGACTTGGGCGCTCAAGCCCTGCAAGATCAGCCAAACGTTGGTGCGACGCTTCGACAGGGTCTTGAGTTGCTCCGGGTCGATCTTGTAGTCGTACTCGGCGCCACTTTCGTGGAGCTCGGCCAGTGCCGGTTCGCGCAGACCCCGCGGTGGATTGAAGGTCAGCAGGTACAAGAGGGACACCGCCAGGCCAAGGATGGCGATCACCTGCAGAGCCTTGGAGAAGTCATCGGAACCCAACTGGCTGGCCAGCAGACCTCCGAGAATGCCGCCGATACCCTGAGACAGCCCCCAGAAGCTCATCGCCAGGCCTCGCCTCTTCGGAGAAACGAAGTCGCTGATGACAGAGAATCCAACCGATGCGATAACACCGAGACCGATCGCCGTGACCACCTGCCAGGCGAAGAGCTGCCAATAGACGACGGCGGTCGAGGAGAGACCGGACCCTGCCGCCCAAATGATCGTTCCCCAGAACAGGAGCCGCTTGCGGTCCGATCGGTCTCCCCAATAGCCCCAGCCAACTGCGCTGAGCGCTGTGATGAAGATGACGGTTGCCGTGAGAAAGCCGATGGCCGTCTTGGAGGTATCGAGAGCCTCTGCGACGGGTAGGACCATCGAGGGGATAGTGGCTAGCGCCGCATTGTCGAGAGATGCCAGCGTGACAAACACGACGATGGTGAAGATGATGTGGCCGCGCCCGCCCCACCAGCTTGGTTTCATTCTCTCTCGCATCGCCACATTCTGGCTGTGCTCTGCTCAGCTTGCGAGCCTCACAGAACTCGGGCGTTGAGAGGGGCCCCTCCGCCGAGGGGCCCCTTCGCTCGCTCGACTCGTGACGGCTACTGCCAGAAGCCCACGTATTTCCCGTCCTCGAGCGTGTCGAGGTCGCTCTGCAGCAGTCCTTCTTGCGAGTAGGTGTAGAGGCTGTCACCTATCACCAGTGATCGCTCGATGGCTGGTGTCCACCTGTATTCTTCGGAGTCCTTGTTGTCACCGTGTGTGATGCGGCCGATCTCCTCGATGCCATCCTCGGTGGCCTCGATAGCGATGGCCCCGACAAAGCCGGACTCCTCACCCGTCTCCTCGTCCCAGCTCCATGCCGAGACAGGAACCACGGTCAGGCCGGTTGCCGGCCAATGCAGGAAAGCCCTGTGGTCGTACTCGACGCTGGAGTATCCGTTGTCGAACGTGTAGTTCTGCACACGAACCGGATTCGCCGGATCGCTCACATCGAACAGTGAGATCTGGGTTCCCAGGGTCTGACCTTCCTCGGTCGCATCCTGTCCGACCCCGAGCAGCATGCCTTCGCCGACCGGGTGCAGGTACGCCGAGTAGCCGAGAATCTTCAGCTCGCCGACGACCTGAGGATCGGTTGGATCGGACAGGTCGATCGTGTACAGCGGGTCGGTCTGACGGAATGTGACTACGTAGCCAACCTCGTCGATGAACCGGACGGAGTAGATGCGTTCTCCCTTGCCAAGGCCGCCGACCTTGCCAATCTCGACGAGTTCGCCGTCATTCTCCTCGAGCACAGTGACGAAGCTCTCGGACTCCTCGGCTCCACCCCACCACCAGTCGGGCGACGATGTGGTTGCGACCCGGAGGTTGCCTTCGTACTCAGACATCGACCATTGGCTCAACATGAACCCGGTGACCCGCCCTGTGGCCACGTAGGTGGTGCTGGCTGGATCGGTGATGTTGAACTTGTGGATGTCGGTGGTGTGCTCGTTGATAGCGTCCTCGGTATCGGTCTCCTCGAATGCCGCCCAGTTACGCCACGCTGCTGATGCGATGTACATCGCATCGGTTGATGCATAGACAATGTCGCCTGTCGCCAGGACCCCGACTGCGTCATCGACATTGAGATCATTGGCGATATCGATGGTCACAACGTTGAGCATCTCGAGACCGGAGAATTCCTCGGGGTGATGGGCTCTGCTGCAGTCCAGCAGACTGCCTTCGTCGATGACCCGCCCTGCAGAGTTCTCGAGCACGAAGTATGGGACCCAGTTCTCAATGGTGGAATCCCTGACCACGTCCTTGTTGTATGCCTCGGCGTCACGCTCGGCTTTGAGCCCATTGGTTTCCGGATACTTGAATTGGAGACCGGCTGGCATCGACCTGATGACCAGCCGCACCGAGTCGCCAACCATGCGGGCGCTCACCTTGGCGCCGTCGATGTGGAGAGTCCTCTCCACCTTGGGGGACTCGATGTCGGAAATGTCGATTTCGATGAGAGTGGTGACGGGGGAGGGGTAGTAGGCCTCGGCCACATCGCCGAAACCCGGCTCAGCCAGGGGTGTGGTGTAGACGTCGCCGTTAGCCATGACCAACACCCGGTCGCCAGCGAGGAAGAGGTCGCTTGCCCATCCTGTCTCGATCGTGGTCCGGCCGGCCAACACAGGCTCGTCGCCGGTGACATCGATGATGTACAACACGTTGCCACTGGTCACGACGATCCGTTCACCGTCGGTCTTGATGATGTCCGGCTCGTCAACACCCAGCTCTTGGATGTTGGTGCCGGAGAAATCGACGCCCTGTTGCGGGGAGTTGCTGGCTCCGGCCGACTCGGGCGCTTCCAATGCAACCGCTTCGTCGGTTGCGAACGCAACGTCGCGGAATGCCGGGCCGAAGTAACCGTACTCAAAGCCCCATGGACCCACCATGTCGATGGCGTGACCCTTCACGTAGTCGAGGAAATCCTCGCATGCGTCAAATGTCTGTAGCCCATACGACACCGTCGACACCTGAATCGGTTGACGAGTGTTTGCACCAATCGATGTGACGGTCGTCTCGTTGGATGACGAGCATGCCGCCGTCAGCACCACTAGTGCTGCGATGGTGATGGTGATGCGTTTCATGTTGACCCCTGTCGCTACCTGGCGTGTCTCCCTTCTGATGTCACAAAGCCGCTCTCAGGTTCCCGATTTCCCAGGAGTTATCGGAATTCGCTATCCGTCTCGAGGTAGGGTCGCGACGATGGCCTCGGTCAATACGTCGTACCCGATGTCGTTGGGATGTATGTCGGGTGGGGTGTCCGTCATGTGGGTTGTAGAGGTGGTCGTGCCCCGCATCGGGGTGAACCCGTCTGCCACCAATATCTCGTGGTTTGCCGCCGATGCGGTCGCGATTTCATTGAGCTCAATCAAGACAGCATTGCTCTGCGCCTCAAAGGCGACCTCATTCTCGAAGCCGAGGCTGAACGGGTTGTAGGCCAGCAGGAACACAACCGTGGCATCGGGGAACTCTTCGGCGAGGGTGGCGAATATGGCTTCGATATTGGAACGGTAGGCGGCCAGCGAAACATCGATTCGAGAAGCGCATGCCGGGGCCTGCACATCCTCGCTGCAGTCGGACGAGGCGAGGTGTCCAAGCAGATCATTGGCACCGACATCAATAGTGACATAGGCGACATCCAGATCGCTTCCGTACGCAACGGCATCGGCAAGCTGACCTCCCAACAGCATCGTTCCCGATGTCTCCCCAGTGATACCGAAATTGCGCATGCCGTACACAACACCGTCGCGGAGGCTTAGCTCCCGGTGCAATTGGGACACATACCCGTCGCTGAATCCGTCCACACCAACAGAGACAGCCAGGGAATCGCCCAGCGCTATGTAGACGGGGTTGCCCGATGCGGTTGCGGCGTCGACCCCAGGTTCATAAGGCGGTGCATTGACGGGGGTGCTTCCCAAGTTCCCCAGGTCCCCGAAAGCGGCAAGCATCACTTCTGCGTCGACCGGCGTGTCGCTGCTCGTGACTCCTGTAACCACGATTCTGTCATCCCCGATAACGACGCTCTGCACGTCGGCGCCTTCATCGGCCAGCGCTCTGTTGAGATCGGCGACTCGGCCAATCATGTCTTCAACGGCATCCCTGGCAACGCGGGGCATTGTGAACATGCCAACCTCTGCGCTGAGTAGTTCGAGCTCGAGCTGGCCGCCGGTGGTTCGTGCTGTCAGCTCCCCGTTGACCGAAAGTCGACCGTTCTTGAAATCGCCCACAAACCCAATGAGCGCGGTCTCGCCGACTGGATTGATGATGTCGATGGAGATGTTTTGGAAGGGAGTGTCGGTCTCGGCCAGCGAGTCCTGGAGAACGGCGTTGAGTTCGGACTCGGACAACGCCACCTGGAACGTCGACTCGTCACTCGACTGGTCGATCTTGCGTTTGGCCGCCGCAAGGACCTCGGCATCCGGCAGGTCGACTTGGCCCGTTTGATCGCCGGCAAGCGCGGCGAGAATCTGGATGGTTCCGAATGCCCCCGTCAGTAACGTGCCGGTCAGGGTGAGGATCAGAAGGATGAGAACGACTCGACCCAGGATCGCCGAAGCCGTAAAGGCAATGATCAGCGACGTGATGACGATGATGGCTGCAGTGATGAGGGCATAGTTCTCGCCGATGGTGAACAGGGCGAGAACCCCGGCGGAGATGGCCGTCAGCACCCCGATCACGATGATGCCCGCGCGCAACGTTCCTGCGGTTGTGTTGGCGGTGCTCATCGGAGGCAGCTTAAGAGGAGGCTGGAGTTGTGGGTTCGTCGAGACCGGCGTCGGTGGTTTTGTTGGTCACGCAGCCTCCGTTTACGACAGCTTGCTGAGTTTGAGTTCTAGATCAGCGGGCTCAAACTCACCCTGGAAGTAGAACCTGGTCATCCCCGACTCCTCCATGCCCGCAAGGATGCTGCGGACCTGCTCCCAAGTTCCACGTGGGGCGTTGCGCTTTGCCGCCTCCTCTTCAATCCGCTCGGCCGTGGTGCCTTGCTCTGAGGCGATTTCCACCAACATGTCGTGGTACTCCGCTTCGGTGTCGGCAGCGACGATCTGGCCAGAGCTCGAGATGAGCAGCTTCGCCGGGTTTCGCCCAACGCTGGCGGCAGCCTCGCGGGCCAACTCGATCTTGGCTAGGTAGGCATCGGCGGCAGCCGGGTAGGCGTTCAGCTCGTCTGCGTAGGTTCCGGCGAGACGAGGGGTCTTGACCGCACCGGTACCTCCCACCACCAACTTGAGTTCAGGCCGCGGCTGGATGTCGAAGCCCTTGAGTGAATAGAAATCGCCGGAGAAGTCGGTTGGAGAGTCGGCAAACGCGGCGCGCAGATAGGCGAGCGCCTCCTCAGTCATTTCGAATCGGCGCTTGGTGTCGGGGAACTCGATACCGAACCGGTCGTGCTCCTGCTCCATCCAGCCGGTGCCAATTCCCAGCTTGAATCGACCCCCGCTCATCTCCTGAATCGTTGCCGCGTTCTTGGCAATGACGGAGGGATGGCGGAAGGTGATCGGCGAGACCAGAATCACCAATTCGATCTGCTCGGTTTCTCTGGCCAGTCCGGCCATGACCGCAAACGCATCGTAAGCAGGCCGGATCCATGCGCTCTCGTCGATACCGTATAGGTAGTGGTCGGGGATGGCGTACGCCGCGAATCCCTTGGACTCCGCCCAGCGGGCTGATTCGAGGAACTCGTCGTAGGAGTTCCCCAGTGTTTGTAGTGCAAATTCCATGAAGGCATCTTTGCAGCTGACGAACTCTGTCCGAAGCCCGATGCGCAGGGGACTAGGCAATGGGCTCACCAGACCGATAGATAGAGGGTGGTAACTCGTCGCGCCGTCAACAGCGCGGTTGGCAGAAGCCTTCTGTGGTTCGTTGCCGCCGTCCTCGTAGTTGTGGGAGCGGTCTGATCGTTCAATGGCTCAGCAACACTGCGTCCACCGCCGATCGGGACACTCTCGAGCATGGGGCCGATGCGTTTGCTTCAGCGACAACGAGGAAGGCCTTAGCGACTCTGACGTCGACCGGATCTTCGAGCCCTACGAGCCGTCGAGCGATGATCGGCCGTAGGCCCCACCAGGCGTTGGAATTGGGTTGTGGGCGAGCCGACTGTTGGCTCAGCCTACGGGCGGCGACCTCACTTGTGAGCACAACGGAGATCGAGCTGAGTTCCGGCTGACTCTTGCGGGTACGGAGCCGTCGGGGTCCCGTGGAAGTGCCGCTGTTCCGAAGCCTGATGGGGTCGCCGCCGCGATGCGGTTGCCCACAACGGTAAGTTGGGCCGATGAATCCCATCGCAATCCTCGAGCACAGCGCGGCGGCCCCCGCCGGCCATTTGACCGACGCCATCACCGCAGCCGAGCTGGATAGTGTCGTCATCCGGCTCCACGAGGGCGACGCATTGCCCGACCTCGATCACGTTGCTGCCGTGGTATCGCTCGGCGGAATCATGGGTGCGTACGACGAAGACGAGTATGACTTCCTCGCACCCGAAAAGGAGCTGTTGCGACAGGCCGTTGCCGCCGATATTCCGGTGCTGGGGATTTGCCTCGGATGTCAGATGCTGGCCGATGCATTAGGCGGTAGCGCCTTTCCTGCCGATGGTATCGAGGCTGAGTTCGCCGCGCTGGAAATCGCGGCGGATGCCGTCGACGACCCAATCCTGGCGACACTTGCGGAGCCCGTTGTGTCGATTCACGGTGACACCTGGGAGCCGCCGCCGGGTTCTGCTGTTGTTGTCACTAGTAGTCGGTTCCCGCACGCCTTTCGGATTGGGTCGGCGGTCGCCATCCAGTCTCATCCCGAGGTGTCCGCCGCAGTCGTTGCCGGATGGATTGACGGATTTGGCAGGGATCGATTCGCCGCCGCCGGTGTCGACCCCGACCAGCTGGTCGCGGACATTGCTGCGGGCGATGACAAGAATCGGGAGCGTGCAACTCGGCTCTTTGGCGCCTGGCTCGAGGAGGTCGTGTCCGCAAACGGCTCGATCGGTGAGGGCTAGCCGGTGATCGCAATTCGCATCATCGTGTTTCTTCTCGGGCTGGGTCTTGCGCTGTGGACGGTCATCTCAGCGCTGCGTACGACCGTGCTTCCCCGTAGCGCCCAGGTAGCGATCAGCCGTCGGGTATTCGTCGGGACACGGCGCATCTTTCAGTTCGTGGCGGGTCGGTCGAGTGAGTACGAGTATCGCGATCGTGTGCTCGCCCTCTACGGGCCGACCAGCCTGCTGGCTCTGCCCATTGTGTGGCTGATCTTGATTTGGGTCGCCTACGCGGCGATGTTCTGGGCCCTTGACACATCGTCGCTTGTCGATGCGATTGGGTTGAGTGGCTCCTCGCTCACGACGCTCGGCTTCATTCCTGCGGAGACGACCGCATCGCAATTGCTTGCGTTCACCGAGGCAGGCTGGGGCCTAATTCTTGTGACGCTTCTCATCACCTATCTGCCGTCCATCTATTCCACATTCGCAAAACGGGAAACCCAGGTTGCGCTGTTGGAGGTTCGCGCCGGCGACCCGCCGATGGCCGTCCAGATGTTGACTCGTCACCACCGTATTGGGTGGCTCGACGATCTCACCGATACCTGGTTGGACTGGGAGCGATGGTTCGCTGAAATCGAGGAATCCCACACCACCTTTCCGATTCTGGCCTTCTTTCGGTCGCCGCAGCCACATCGTTCTTGGGTGACCGCATCGGGGACGGTCCTGGATGCTGCATCGCTGTACGTAGCTTGCGTCGACGGCGCCCAGATTGGCCCGGCCGGTGTCTGTATCCGTTCGGGGTTCCTCACGTTGCGACGTCTCGCAGACTTCTTTGGTATCGAGTTCGACCCCGATCCGAGCCCCGACGATCCGATCTCCATCACCAGGGCCGAATTCAACGAGGCATGGGACGAGCTTGCTGCAGACGGGATCGATTTGAGGCCGGATCGAGATCAAGCCTGGCGTGACTTTGCGGGCTGGAGAGTCAACTACGACACGGTCTTGCTCGCCTTTGCCGAAGTGACCGATGCGCCGTACGCACCGTGGAGTTCGGACAGGTCGTCCCCAAATCATCGCCGGCCCAAGGTCAAGCGTTTCGGGCGGCGGGCGCACCGCCGGGCCGGAAATCGGGCAAGTGATCCGACAGGTGTCGACCAGTCATAGAATCCCCAGTGGTAGGTAGCTAGCAGGAGGCCCCGTGGATCAGTCCGAGCCGTACGCGTCATTGCGGGAGCGCGTTATTGGCGAGCGCGGAGTCGTCATGGTGATGGGGACCGCCAACACCGGGAAGACAACGATGTCCCGGCTTCTGCTTCGCGACGCTCTGGACGCGGGCAGGTCTGTTGCCTTTGTCGATGCGGATGTGGCTGTCCCCAGCGTTGGCGCTCCGGCATGTGTTTCGTTGCGCTGGGTGCGTTCCCAAGCGGATCTCGATGACCTGTCGCGGGCAGACTCGATGCGTTTTGTCGGTTCGACCCAACCGCAGGGTGTCGTTCTCCCGCACGTGGTGGCTACGGCAACCCTTGTCGAGGAAGCCCGCAAGGGTGCGGACTTCATTGTGCTGGACACAAGCAGTGTTGTTTCCGGCGTCGTTGGGCAGACGCTGACCTATCACGTGACCGAATTGTGCGACCCCAACCTGATCATCGCGATGCAGCGTGGTGAGGAACTGGAACCGGGAATCGGCATGCTGCGGCGTTTCCTCGGAGCTCGTATCGCCAAGTCCGAACCACCTCCAGGGTTACAGCTGGTGGGTCCGTTGGAGCAGCGTTCTCGACTGATCGCCGCATTCCGGAACGCGTTCGAACCAGACTTGCAGCGGTGGCGGGTTCACTCATCGGTATTTGCCCCGACCCTTCCTGAGGCGTTTGATCTATCTCGTCTCGAGGGCATGTTGGTCGGCGTTCTCAATGAGACGGGGGCGTGTCTTGGTCTCGGCGCTTTGGAGCATGATGACGGAGTCGTCAGGGTTGCGACACGATATGGCGACCAAATGCGCGGGCTCCGCTTGGGTTCGATGCGGATTGACCTCGATACGTACGAGACAAGCCGGGTGCGGCTGCGTCAGTTGATTTTTGGTATCTAGCTCGACGTGATTGCGCCGTCGGGTGACATCACGGCCAAGCCTGCCTCGGTTCCGCGAACGGTGAAGATGCGTCGTCCCGGCTGCATTGCAGGCTGTGGGTCAGCGATATCCAGACCGCGTGAGCGCCAATTGAGGACGGTTACCTCGAGCGGCTGCGTAGTGACCAGGGCTAGCCCATAGAGCGCTGGTGCTCTGACCGGAGACTCCACCACCTCGAGCAGCGGCCCAACGCGATAGAACGCGGTGGGGCGGTCCTTGACCTCAGTACGCAGTCGCGGCGAACCGATCGCCGCCGCCAAAGCATCGATCGTTGCAGCCAAGTCGGGCACGAGAAGCACGACATGGTCCAGATCCCAGCCTTCTGCGCTTTCCCCAGTCTGCGCAGGGATGACCGGAATGCCGAGATCCGGTGCGGCCCCTTCCCATGCCCACGCCGGGGGGCCGTCGATGAGGCAGGTGGTCCGAGTTTGGAGCGCTTGGGGCAGACCGAACAGCTCCCAGGGGATAGGCAAGCGGACCGTTGTGAGGTTGGGCACGTGACCAGTCTTGGTTGCTAATGCAAGAGCCCAAGGAACCCTGGCGACGCATCCCCCGCACTTCCCCGGACGAGGTAGGTATGCCTGAGCCCCTTGGGCTTTGCACCTTCGAACATAGGGGTTGTGTGAACCGGATTCAAGTCCGCTGTTTCTGTCGATTTCCACACGGTTATTGATGCTAACTATGGCTAAATAGTATCCAAATCACCCCAAGACAGGTGGTTCTCCACATATCCACAGCTATCCACAGGGGGTTGTGCACAACGGGTGTTTACAAGTTGCACAAGGGTTCTTTTCGCGGTTCCCGCCGAGCGCAGATGGAGCGATCCCACGGGTCGTCGGCGGCGTGGTTCAGCACACGTTTGGCCGACCAAACGACTCACACCGGGCTGCTTGAGATACCTTCGTACAGTTCCAGCATCCGAGATACTGTCACATCCCACGAGAACCGCTCGGAGTGAGCCACGGCACCTGCGCTCAACTCGGCGGCAAAGAAAGGGTCGTCGAGAACGCGGTCCAAAGCGTTGGCGTAGTCGGCAGGCTCATGTCCGCTGACCAGGAGTCCCGACGTGCCATCCTCGATGATGTAGGGGAGACCTCCGACCGCTGCTGCAATCACGGGAACCCCGCATGATTGAGCCTCGGCGGCCACGAGGCCAAAGCTCTCAGATCGTGAGGGCATGATCACCGCATCAGCTGCTTGGTAGAACACCGCGAGTCGGTCGCGTGGGACCGGAGGAATGAAGTGGACACGGTCGGCGACGCCAAGCTTCTCCGCCTGTTCTTCGAGTCGCGTCATTTCGGCCGGACCTGCCGACCCGCTTGGGCCACCGATGGCGACTAGCTGAACCGACTTGTTGGCGACAAGACTGATGGCATCGATAGCTATGTCCAGACCTTTTAGCGGTTGGATCCTCCCGGCGAACAGGACAATTGGTCCTCCACTCAGTCCCGTCCAGAGTCGAGCTGCCTCCTTGTCCCCTGGAGCGAAGACATCGTGCCGAATCCCAGGTGGTGAGGTACACAGGCGGGCCGGATCCGCCGCGTAATGCTCCATGAGGTCCTCGAATTCGTACGGAGTCGAGGCGACAACACAATCTGATCGTGCAATGACCTCTTCCTCGGTCAGAGTGCGGATCGTTCCCTCAGGGGCTTGATCGGGTCGTCGAGTGAGGTCCTTGACCCGACCCAGAGTGTGGAAGGAATTCGCCAGCGGCAGATTCAGCTTCTCCTTGAGGAGGACGCCGGCCCATCCCGATAGCCAGTAGTGGCTGTGGATGATGTCGTATTGCTCGTCGCTCTGATTGATCCAAGCAAGGGCGGCTTCTGCAAACTCACCGACAAGGCTGGGCAGCCGGCTGATGGGGAGGCTGTGCTTGGGCCCAGCCTTGACGTGCACCACCCGGAACCCCTGGGTGACTTCGACAACTTCGGGGGTGGTTTCGTTGCTGCGTCGTGTGAACACAACCACATCGACTCCGGAAGCCGCCATGGCGCGACCCAGCTCGAGCAGGTAGACGTTCATGCCGCCGGCGTCTCCGCTGCCGGGCTGCTGCAGGGGGCAACTGTGCAATGACAGATAGGCAACGCGGCCGATCACTCTGGCTTCCCCTTGGTTGCCGTAACCGCAAACAAGGGTCGCGGTGCGGCACCAAGCCGGAACTTGTATGCCTCGCCGCCTTTGAGGAAGTCGAACACCTGCTTCTCCTCGGCAATCGAGCGCTCGATGAGATGTGACAACACCACGTTGCCCGGTGACAGGTTCCTCAGCTCTGGCTTAAAAGCACTGTTGTAGAGATAGAACCCGGCCTCATCCTCGAAGGAGAAGATTGCCGCGGCCGGCCGGCCGCTTCCGTCGACGAGGACATCGATGACGCCGCCTGCATCAGTGTGGAGCCCAAGGAAGAACTGCTCCATCCCCTCGGTCATGAACGTGCCTTTGACGCCATCGGATTGACGGTGGAGTGAGGCGAAGAGAGCTACGGCCTCCGTTCCGCTGCGTCGTTCGATTCGAGCTGCTCCCAGTTCCGCATCGAACTTCCGGCGTTTGCGGCGCAGCTCGTGGCGTTCCTTCTTCACAAGGCCCGCGAGGTAGTCGTCAAAGGTATCCGGCAGCTCGAGCACTGCAGTGACGGCGTGCTCGGCTATGGCGGGCTCGAGTTCCGCATCGCGAAGAGCGGTTGCCACGGCAGCCGCAGATTCCTCGGGCATGCTGTCGAGATGGATCTCCGTGGCGTCGGGTAGGTCGGCGACAACGCCGACAAGGGCAGTGGCGGTCCCGAGTGGCGAGTGATAATCGGTGAGGTCACCCTCGCCTGCAAACTCCAGTCGATTGTCGTTGAGGGTGAGGGGGAGAAGGCTGTCATCTGCGATTGCCAGTATCAAGGCTCCGGAGCCGCGATGGTTCCACCAGGTCTCGAGCCAGCGGCGGCCGGGGAAGGGGCCAACGAGGGGAGAGACGGTAGGCAGGTCGAAAGCTTCTGTTGACCAGTTCGGATGGATGAGCATTTTTTCTTCGTTCTCAGGCTTTGGTGGGTTCGATGGTGCCGACCTGTTTGCTGCCCCCGAGGACGGGAATGCGGGCGACGTCGACCAGCGCTTCTTCCGCTGCCTGCGACAACAACCCGACCCGTCTGATTGCCTCCAGCAACCCGACGATCGCGATGTCGACATTACCTTCGTGGCTTTTTGCGGCGACTCCGATGCCGTTGCGTCCCGCCGCGATCAATCCTTGTGCTCCACCCTTGACCGGGCCACCCCACCATGCCGCAAACTTGCCCTCGTTCAGTGTGTTGCTCGAAACCAGCGCAGGGAATCGCTTCATGGCAAGCGCGACGTCCACAAAACGCTTCTCGGACGAGAGCTTGCTGAACGACCGCGCCAATCCGGTCAATTCACCGCGTGGGGTTGGAGCCCCGCAGCCGTCGACGCCAACTGGTTCCGGGGCGACGCCGGTCACCTCATGAACCAGCGCGGCCACCCTCTGCTGGATGGGGTGGGACGGTTCCAGATAGGTCTTTGTGGGCCATCCGGCGGAGACGGAGGCTGCCAACCAACCGCTGTGCTTTCCTGAACAGTTGTTGAACAAGCGGGTTGGTCGGCGTTCTCCGCGAATCAATTGCAGATCCTTGGCTCCCTGATCGCGTGGCCAAGCCGGAGGGCAGCGCAGATCGGCCACGGTCAACCCGGCTCCGGTGAGGTTGGCCTCGACAAGTCCGAGATGGAGCGGGTACCCGCCGTGGCTGGAGCAGGTGATCGCAAGCTGCTCAGGAACCAGATCGACACCGGCCTCACGAGAGATGGTGGTCTGGAAGGGTTTGATCGCGGAGCGATAGAAGAAAGTGAGACCGGGCTGACCCCATGTGCCAATTACCCGGCTATCACTGTCAACGATAACGACGGAGACATCGTGAGTAGATTCGACCTGCCCCGATCGAATGGTCGCAATCTGCACTACTGCTCGAGCAACTCGTTGACCGAGGCCAATCCGTCTCGATAGCGGCGGGCAACCTCGCCGGTCAGTTGCTCGAGGACGTCATAAACGTTGCGACGCTGTTCGGAGATTCTCGCCTCGGCTTCGGTCAGTATCAACTGGATCTTTTCGAGCTCTGGCGTCTCGAGATCGGGAAGGTGGGTAAGGAAGTCGTCGCCGAGCACCTTGTCGATTGGTCGCCGTCCCTCGAAAGGAACATCTGGGAGTTCGACCGGGAGCGACTTCGGGACCAAGAAGTGTGATGGTCCGTCGGCTGAACCGTCAGAAAGAATATCGGGCAACGCCTCGATGAGAGTGCGGGTCTCTTCGCCACTGCGCCTGCGCAGTTCGAACGCGAGCAAGTCCATGCGTCCATGCAGCAGCCTGCGGTAGTAGGAGAGCTCTGCGTCGAGGTCGTCGCAGATACCCCGTCGGCTACGGAGATCATCCAGCGGGATCTCGTCGATTCCCGAGACGAACTCGGGGTCGAGTACTTGATCAATGCGACGGCGATGCTGCTTCAGGGTATGGCCTTTCTACTTCTGTACTTGAGGGTAACAGTCCAGCTAGACAGGGCTGTCGGCCTCGAGCTAGCAGGCTGCGGCCAGTGTTGGGTAAGGATTGACGGCACTGCCGTGGCCGGGGTGGAGTTGGAAGTGGAGATGGTCGGCACCGCCATAGGCGTTGCCGGTGTTGCCAACATATCCGATGATCGTGCCGCGGGTCACGTACGATCCGGCTGAAAGACCCGCTGCTCGGGAGTCCAGGTGGGCGTAGTAGTAGCTGGCGCCGCTTCCCTTGAGCCAAATGGTGATCCCGCCGAGACCGCCGTTGCGGAAGCGAAGAGTTCCGTCGGTGACTGCCTGGACCGGGACCCCCTTGTTGGCGAACATGTCGGTTCCCTTGTGAGTGCGGCCTCCGGAACGGGGATTCCCCCAGTCGTTGCTGAAGCTGACGCTACCGGCGACGGGACAGATGAAATCGGGAATTGTGCCTGCAGGGAGACCACCGGCGGCACCACTCTTCTTGGCGGCCTCGGCAATCTTGCGGGCCCGTTCAGCGGCCTCCCATGCCCGAACCTCAGTTGCGTACTCAGACTTGGCTTTCTGATAGAGGTCTTCGGCGGTGGCGGTGAGCTCATCGAGGTTTCCGACGAGGTTTGCTTGCTGCTCTTCGAGCTCGGTGATCTCGGCCCTGTCTTCGTCAAGCGTTGCTGTCTGTCGGAGCAGGTCGCGGGTGATCGCATCGAGACGGTCGAGGGTTGCGGTTCCCTTGTCGGCGGCTCGGTTGATTATGTGCTGTGCGGTGAGGATGTCTTGGATATTGGAGGCGTCGAGAGCGGAGTCGAGTGAGCTGCTCCCGCTATTGATATAGGAGTTGACCACAAGTGATTGGGCGGTGGAACGCAGGTCTGCGATGTTCTCTTCGTCCTCGTCGATGCGGCCCTCCATACGCCCGATTCGGTATTCCAGGTCGGACAGCTGCCCCTCGAGTTCCACTAAGACAAAGATGGCATCGTCAAGCTCGGCCTTGGCCGCGATGTACTCCTCGTAGGCGTTTTCCTTGGATTCCTTGGCATCTTCTATAGCATCAGTTTGCGCAGCCGCAGTGACCGGAACAAGGCCAAGGACTGTGATAGCGAGAACTGGAAGAATCGCGCGGAAGCGTCGCATATATCCCATGATCGGCATAAGCATAGTTGCGCCTTGAGGGTTATTCGCCAACCCGCATCCGTCGCAGCCTATGCTCCGGCCCGTGGTCAAGGATGTTCTCTGGGTCGGAGCCGGTGGGGCTGTCGGTAGTGCACTGCGCTACCTGGTTTGGCGTGCGGTTGGTACCTCGGGTGGATTTCCCTGGGCGACGCTGTTTGTGAACATCACCGGCAGCTTTGTGCTCGGCTTGTTGGCGGGTCTCTATGCGGGAAGGGTGGGGCCGACGATGCGCTTGGCGCTGTTCTTCGGATTGCTCGGTGGGTACACGACCTTCTCGACCTTCACCTCCGAGACGGTGGTGCTGGCCAGAACAGGCTCAGCGGCGTTGGCATTTGGCAACGTTGCGGTTTCCGTGGTGGTTGGTGTGGCGGCCGCGTTCATCGGTGTGCTGCTCGGCGAGCAACTCAGTAGCTGACCAACCGAACGGCCTAGGCGAAGATCCAGATAGCAGCCCAAAACGCCGACACCCCAAGAACGGCAGCGTCGAACATCGTGAGCAGACCGGGGGCGCGTGCCGTGTGGATCACAGAGCCGGTCCGCATCAAAGAGCCATACGCTCGACCGGCGATGAGGCCCGCGGCGCTGGCTGCGGCGGCCAGGATCATCGTGGTCAGTGTCAGTGTCTCTGCAGCGAGGCCACTGATTACGCCGGCAATAACCGCACCGAGAACCATGCCGAGATTGGGGTCGAGACCGCCGACTTCTCCACCCGACTGTTGTACGCCCCATGCGGCAAACCCCGCCGATGCGGCAATTGCGATGGCCGCGATCACCATGGGGATCGAGTAGATGTGAGTCATCGTCAGTGCCCCGGTTGCCAAGGACGAACCGATCGCAAGAGCCATTGCTACAGCCACGGCTCGGGTCGAACGCTGCGTCGGGTCGAGGACACTCCAGGCGAGCGTGATCATGATGGCGATTGCCATACCGCCGGCAAAGCCCGCCGCACCCCAGGTATACGCACCGTTGGCGGTTGCCGTTGCGCCGATCATCAGCGGAATGGGATTGACGGAGATGGAGCGCAGTCGGAGGACGTCGGTTGTGTCCCAGAGCCAGGCGAGTGCGGTGCCGACGACAACGAAGACGAAGGTTGGCGTGCTGACAAGATTGGAGATCACCAGGGCTGCCAGGAGGGCGACTACCAGGAGACCGCCGGAGCCGTCCATGGTTCGTGCCGCCAGTGCACCACCGGATACAGGCGGGATCAGTGCGATCTCATCGTGATCGGAAACTGGCGTCGAGGGTTCGGCCGGATCTCCGTTCAACCAGACCTTGGCGATCGACATGCCTCGGGCGAAGTCGGTTCCGTAGGCAGCCTGCGCCGCATCGAGAACGTCCTGGACGGTATTCCCAGGGAAGTCAGCTTTTGCAGTGCCGGCGCTCTCTCTCAGGTTCGCAAAAAGACGAAGGTGCGCCATCAGCGAGCAACGTTGTTATTGGGCAGACAAGTCACGGTCCGCAGCGTAGCCGCTGACGGACCGTGACTTGATGTAGCCTCCCTACGAAGCGACGGAACTGGAGTGCAGCCTGTCGACTAGTTCCGCCTGCGAGTGCACACCGAGCTTGCGGAATATGGACTTGAGGTGGTTGCGCACCGTGTGTTCGCTGACCTCTAGAAGCTCTGCGATGGACACAACTCTGTGGCCCTGCAACAACTGGGTGACAACATCACGCTCGCGCCGTGACAGCAGGTCCAGATCGGGGTGGGTCGGAACGGTGTCGGCAGTCGCCCCGCTGCCACCGATCCCAAAGCGACCGAGTTCATCCGAGATGCGGCGCATCATTGCCTCGAGTTCGCGACGTCGCGGGTCTTGAACAACCCTGACCTCGCTCGGTGAGGGACTGAAGATCCACAGCAAGGCGGCCGAAGGGCCCGTACCGTTGTGCATCGGAATGATCTTGGTTTGAGTTGGGATCGACTCGCCATCGAGGCTCATCAGGTTCCAGCTCACAGATTGAGGTCGACGCGGGATCCGACCGTTGAGTGATCGAGTTATGAAACGCCGATAGTCATTCTGATGGGGGAGACCAACCCATCCAGGGGCGTCTTCACCCAGGGACGGGTCGCAAGCTTTGGCTCCCACCATGTCGTCGAGCGCTGGGTTCGAATATGAGCAGCGACCGTTTTCGTCGGTGATGAGCACACCATCGCTCATCGCTTCAAGAAGCTCCTGCAGCGGCACTACCACTGTGCCCATACCGTTTCGTGCTGTCATTGGCTCAACCCCTGCTCACGCAAGCAAAATATCTTCATCGAAAACCCCCTGAGTTTTCCCTCTATTAGCCCTGGTCCGTTGGCTTCCTGGCGAGGCGTTGCCAACAGCTACGACAGTACCGCCAAGCGGGCATGCCCGGTAGGAGGGTTTATCGTGACTCAGCATGGACTAGTCATTTTCGTGGTCGGGCAAATACGTTGGGTGGCCAATTACGGGCAACGCGACGGGATTTGACCGGTATTGCCTACCCTGCGTTGTATGGCTGTGGATGAAATTCAGATTGTCGAAGTCGGCGCCCGAGATGGATTGCAGAACGAAGATGTCGCTGTCTCCACCGTTGACAAGCTGCAGTTGATCGCAAAGGTGACCGCCGCCGGAGCGAAGCGGGTCGAGGTCGCTTCGTTCGTCCACCCGAAATTGGTGCCACAAATGGCAGACGCCGAGCAGATCGTTGCCGGTCTCGAGGCGAGCTCGTCGCTCTCACGGATCGGGCTGGTTCTCAACGGGCGTGGACTCGATCGAGCGTTGAGAACCGGTGTTGAGGAAATCAACTTTGTTGTCGGGGCCAGCGAAGGTTTCAGCCAGGCCAACCAACGTATCTCAGTGGCAAACGCCATGGCCTCGATCGAAGAGATGCTGCCGCTCGTCGACGACCGCAAGACGACGGTGACGATCTCGGTTGCGTTCGGCTGCCCGTACGATGGCGAGGTGCCGGTCGGCTCGGTGGTGGAGTTGGCGCAGCGAGCCATGGCGGCCGGCGCCGATGAGGTCGCTCTTGGCGACACGATTGGTGTGGCCACGCCGGGGGACGTGACCGAGACAACGGCAGCGGTCGCAACGGTGGTAGATGTCGGCAAGTTGCGCTGTCACTTTCACGACACCCGCAACACGGGTGTTGCCAATGTCGTAGCCGCGGTCAACGCGGGGGTGCAGACCGTCGACGCCTCGGTCGGCGGGACCGGCGGTTGTCCTTATGCCCCGAACGCCACAGGGAATGTCGCCACAGAAGATGTTGTCTACACCTTGCACCGGATGGGTTACAAGACCGGCATAGATCTCGACGCAATGATTGCGGCCGGTCACTGGCTGGGGGAGAAGCTCGGCAGGACCTTGCCTTCTGCGCTCGGACGCGCCGGTGGGTGGCCGAGCGCGTAGAGATCTGATCATGCTTCCAACTGCCGACCGTACAACTCTGAGTAGAGACCGCCGTGAAGCAGTAATTCGTCGTGGGTGCCCTCTTCGATGATGCGCCCCTCGGCAAGCACCACCAGGCGATCCGCCTGGCGCACCGTGCTGAGACGGTGGGCAATGACAACCGTCGTCCGGCCCCGCATCAACACCTCGAGGGCTGACTGAACCAGGGCTTCGGATTCGGCGTCGAGCGAGCTGGTGGCTTCATCAAGGATGAGCAGCGACGGATCGGCGAGTAATGCTCGAGCAATAGCTACCCGCTGGCGCTGCCCGCCGGATAGCTTGACGCCGCGCTCGCCAACCACGGTTTCGTAGCCATCGGGGAACTCGGTGATGAAGTCGTGGGCATTGGCCGCTACGCAGGCGTCGACGAGGTGGGCGTCGGTGGCGTCGGCTCTCGCCACCCGCAGATTCTCAGCAACGGTGCCCGAGAACAGCTCCACCTCCTGGGGCACCGCCGCCATCCGGGCTCGCAGCTGCCGAATGTCTTGCTCCCTCACGTCAACACCGTCGACAAGCACCTTGCCGCTGCTCACGTCGTAGAACCGAGGGATCAGTTGGACAAGGGTTGTCTTGCCGGCACCGGATGGGCCGACCAAGGCAACCACCTCGCCGGGGCGGACCTCGAGGTTGATTCCAGACAGGACTTCCCCAGTGCGTTCGGCGTATGCAAAGTGGACATCCTCAAACGAAACCGTTCCCAGCGGCTCAGGGTTGGCTGTCGCTCGGGTGGCCGCTACCTCAGGCGGTTCATCCAGGAGCTCAAAGATCCGCTGCGAGGCACCAAGGGCCTCCTGGAGCTGGGCATAGAGACCGGTGAAGGTTCCGATGGCGCCCGCCACGGTGAGGGTGTAGAGCAAGAAGGTGACCAAGTCGCCTGCGGTGAGATTGCCTGCGATGACCTGGCGACCGCCCTGCCACAGGACCAACGCCAGGGTGCTGAACATCACAAATGTGACGGTTGGCACAAAGATGGCCCGCAACCGCGCTCTGCGAATTGCGACCTCGTAGGAGGCCCGAATGTCGTGGTCATAGAGGCGGGCAGTTTCCTCCTCGGCAGTGAACCACTTAACCACCCTGATTGATGAGATCGCTTCTTCCGCAAGGCTGTTGGCGGTGGCGAGCTTGTCCTGGAAGTCCGTCGATATCCGACGTAGCCGTCTGCCGAAGACTGCAGCTGCGATGATGACGACGGGTACGAAGGTCAATACGGCTAGCGACAGCCGAAAGCTGAGCAAGAACAGCAGGATGATGCTGCCGACGAGGGTGATTCCCTGGGCCAGAGCCTGGGCGACAGCGGTCGACACGGTTGTCTGCACAACGGCAGCGTCGGCCGTCAGACGTGATGTGATCTCGCCTGTCTTGCGTTCGTCGAAGAAAGGGACGCCGAGCCGCACGATACGGTCGAAGACAGCTCTTCTCAGATCGGCGACAACTCCTTCGCCTGCGATGGCGAGCCAGTATGCGCGCAGAAAGTTGAAGCCGGCCTGCGCTAGGAACACCAGCACGAGGATGACGGCGAAGCGGTCGAGTTCCGACGTGTCAGCGTTGCCCACCTCGCCGAGTGCGGAGTCGACCAGATCACCCATGACCCTGGGAAACACCAGGCCAAGCCCGCTGGCAAATGCGACTGCGACGGTTGCGGCGATGATGCGGTTCCGATAGGGACGCGCAAACACAAACAGACGCCGCACCTGCGACAGCTGCTCGCGGCCGAGCCGCGGTCGCTCCTCGTCGGTTGTAGTGGGTGGTCGCCGCATCGCTCGCATCGGCGGGATGTTACGACTTTGTACGGGACATGCTTTCGACGCGGTATCAACAACCTCGCCTGATAGCAGCCAGCATATTCCAGGTTGGTGTCGCACCTTCCGGATCAGGGGGGTAACCTGCGCGAGATACGCAGCTTGTCCGGGGAGGGGAAAATGCGTACTCATTACACCCCGCACACCGAATAGCTGTTTGACGCGCTCGGAAACACCGAGCACCTAGAGAGAAGGAAGGGGAAAGCCGCAGATGAAAACAACCCTAAAGCTGTTGTGGATTCTGGTGGTATTCGCTCTCATCGCCGCAGCATGCGGTGGCGACGACGACTCCGCTGATGAAACAACCGCGGCACCAACCGAGACCACGGCTGGAACGACCGAGGCACCAACTGAGACAACGGCCGCCACGACCACTCAGGCACCAAGCGCCGACTTTGCCGGCAAGGTCCTGGATGCAGGTGGCTGCGACTATGGAGGCCGTGTCGAGAAGATCTCGGCGCTGGACGAGTTCACAGTTGAATTCGACCTGTGTGGTTCGCACCCTGCGTTCCTCGCACAGATCGCTTTCAGTGTCTTTGGCATCCAGCCAGAAGAGCATCTCGAAGCGACTGGCGGAGCACCAATCGACAATCCGGTCGGAACCGGACCGTACGTCCTCAAGGACTGGGTACGTGGCGACTCCGTCGTGTACGAACGGTTCGATGACTACTACGGACAGAAGTCCGCACACCAGACTGCAGTGCTGCGCTGGGCGACTGAGTCCGCAGGACGTTTGATCGAGCTCCAGTCCGGCCAAGCTGCCGGTATGACGTTCCCAGGTCCCGAGGACTTCTCGGTCATCGAGGGCGACGCCAATCTCGTACTGCTCGACAAGCCAGAGCCGAACATCTTCTACATGGGATTCACGAACACGTTTACCCCATTTGACGATGTCAATGTTCGTAAGGCGATTGGCTTGGCGATGGATCGCCAGCGCATCATCGACACGTTCTACCCACCGGGATCCGAAGTAGCATCCCACTTCACCCCATGCTCAGTTGAGTTCGGGTGTGAGGGCGAAGGCTGGTACGACCAGAACGTCGAAGAGGCAAAGGCGCTCTTGGCCGAAGCCGGGCTTGCTGACGGCTTCTCGACCAAGATCTTCTACCGGGACGTGACCCGCGGTTACCTGCCCACACCGGGCAACGTTGCAGCGGATATCCAGGCCCAGTTGAAGGAAACCCTGAACATTGATGCCGAGGTTGTCGTGATGGAATCCGGTGAGTTCATCCAGCAGTGCTCCAGCGCTGGTACCTGTGATGGAATCCACCTACTTGGTTGGACGGGCGACTATCCGCACGTCACCAACTTCCTCGACTTCCACTTCGGTGCCGATGTCACCCAGTTCGGTGCTGCGCACCCGGAGATCTACGAGCCACTTGAGGCAGGCTCGCAAGAGACCGATGCCGGAGCAGCTGCCGCGGTGTACGAAGAAGCAAACAACGCCATCAAGGAACTTGTTCCGATGGTCCCGATCGCACACGCCGGTAGCGCCTTTGCTGCCACGTCCAACGCGAGCGGTGCCTATGCCCCACCATGGGGCCAGGTGATGTTCAACTTCTGGGACGACGGCAACGATCCGCTCGTATTCGTCCAAGGCAACGAGCCAATCTCGTTGTACTGCGCCGACGAATCTGACGGTGAGTCGCTGCGTGCATGCGCCCAGGTCGTCGAGGCTCTGTACTCGTACGATCTCGCAGGCAACGTGCAACCGCAGCTCGCCACCGGATGCGAGCCGAACGAAGACCTGTCACTCTGGACATGCACGCTCCGTCAGGGCGTCACGTTCCACGACGGGACCACGTTCGACGCAAATGACGTCGTTGTTTCCTTCACAGCCGGACTCGATGCTTCGAGCCCGTTGCACGCAGGAAACTCCGGTGCCTTTGACTACTACTCGTACCTCTGGAACGGACTAATCAACGCTCCTGAGTCTGAGTAACTGACGACCGTTTTGGGGGAGACGCCAGCTGGCGTCTCCCCCAAAACAAACGCAAATAGATGCCGCATTTGAACCTCCACAACCCAATTTCTCTGGAACCTCACAAGACGTGTGCCGTCGGAGTCGCGGTTTCGGTGCGTGCCGAGCCGAGTCCCTATGATGCGGCGCACCGATGCTGAGCTACATCACAAGACGCATTCTGCTTGCCATCCCGGTTCTCATCGGGATCGTCATCGTTGTCTTCTTCCTCATTCGTGCCATCCCCGGCGATCCATGCACCGCCATGCTCGGCGAGCGGGCAACAGTCGAAGCTTGCGATCGTTTCAACGAGGCGAACGGTCTCGACGAGCCCGTGCTGGTTCAACTCGGGCTCTACATGAAGAACATCGCTACGTTCAACCTCGGCGACTCAGTCCGCTTCTCGCGTCCGGTCACCCAACTCCTGATCGAGCGTCTCCCCACCACCACCGAGCTTGCCGTAACGGCTCTCGTTCTCGCCATCATGGTCGGTGTACCTCTCGGGATCATCGCCGCTCGTCGGCACAACACAGCAATTGATACCGCAACGATGGCCTTATCGAACGTGGGGGTATCAATGCCAGTCTTCTGGCTTGGGTTGATGCTTGCCTACGTCTTTGCGGTCGTCCTCAAAGACACCCCGTTTGTCTTACCCCCGTCGGGCCGATTATCGGCCGGTGTGTTCCCAGTGCCCTACTACGAGCAATGGGGATGGGCCCTGACCGAGGGCAGCATCCCCTCCAAGTTCCACGAGTACGTATCGAACCACGTCATCTTCAACACGTTCATCACCGGCCAATGGGAAATCTTTTGGGACGCCGTCAAGCACCTGATCTTGCCAGCGGTTGCTTTGGCGACGATTCCGCTGGCGATCATCGCTCGCATCACCCGCAGCGCTCTGCTCGAGGTGATGAACAAGGACTACATCCGTACCGCAAGGGCGAAGGGCCAGAAGGAGACCAATGTGGTTCGGCGCCACGCCCTACGCAACTCTCTGCTCCCGGTGGTCACGATCATCGGTCTGCAGCTCGGCGCTTTGCTCGGTGGTGCGGTTCTCACCGAGACCGTTTTCCGTCTTGCTGGAATTGGCACAGCGCTCTTCGACGCGATTACCGGACGGGATTACGCCGTCGTTCAAGGCTTCACTGTCGTTGTGGCCGCGGTCTACGTTGTCGTCAACTTGCTCGTCGATATCTCCTACGGGTATCTCGATCCAAGGATCAGGGTGAAGTAGATGACATCGAGAAAGACCATCGAAATGCTCGAGGCTTCGGCCTCGGATCAGAACTTGCTCACTGAGAAGCCGATGAGCCAGTGGCGACTGACGCTCATCCGCTTCCGCGGGCGCACCTCCGGTATGGTCGGGCTCTCCATCGTCGTCATGTTGATCCTGGTTGCAGTCTTTGCGCCGCTCATTGCCCCCTACGAGCCAAACGAAGTGCTGATCGGCAAGGGAGAAGCCGGTCCCCGCGAGAAGCCATGCGTCCATGTGCTTGGCTGCGACGAAGATGTTGAGCAGCATATCCTCGGCACCGATGCAAACGTGCGCGACTACTTCTCTCGCATTGTGTTTGGCGCTCGAGTGAGCCTCACCCTTGGGTTCTTCACCGTCACCCTGGCCCTGATCGTCGGCAGTTTCTTTGGTGCCGTCGCCGGGTACGTCGGGGGGTGGTTCGACAACATAATCATGAGGATCATGGACGTGATCCTGGGCTTCCCATCGTTGTTGCTGGCGATCGCCATTGTCTCGGTGCTTGGTCCAGGGTTGCAGAACGCCCTGATCGCAATCGCAGTTGTGTCGATCCCTGCATATGCAAGGGTCATGCGGTCCCAGGTATTGACGATCAAGGAATCCGACTTTGTTGCCGCTTCCACCGCGCTCGGAGCTTCGTGGCGCCACATCCTGCTGCGCCGCGTCGTTCCCAACGCATTGACCCCGCTTGTGGTGCTGGCGACGCTGGGCGTTGCTACGGCGATCCTCGAAGCTGCCGGTCTGTCCTTCCTCGGGCTTGGTGCTCAGCCCCCAACCGCCGAGTGGGGGACGATGCTTGCCAACGAGCGCAACAACGTCTTCACCTCACCCCACCTGGTCTTCTTCCCCGGTCTGGCCATCATGATCACGGTGCTTGGCTTCAACCTCATGGGTGACGGTCTGCGCGACGCCCTCGACCCAACGTTGAACCGATGACCTCTCCCGACTTCACTCCGCCACCCGTTACTGAGCCCTCGGAGCACCTTCTCGAGATCCGCGGACTGAAGACCCATTTCGACACCCGCGACGGTGTCGTCAAGGCTGTCGATGCAGTCGACCTCCACGTTGACCGTGGCGAGGTGCTCGGCATCGTCGGCGAGTCAGGCTGCGGGAAGTCGGTTACCTCACTGTCCGTGATGGGTCTGATTGCCCACCCCGGTGAAATCGTTGAAGGTGAAGTCATCTTCGACGGCAAGAACCTGGCGGAGATGAAGAAAGCCGAGCTTCGAGAACTGCGCGGCGAGCACATCTCGATGATCTTCCAGCAGCCATCAGGAGCGCTCAACCCCGTCTACCGCGCCGGGGCGCAGATCAAAGAGGTGTTTGAGCTACACCGCGACTGGACCAAGGAAGTGGAAGAGAAGAAGGTCGTCGAGATGCTCACCAAGGTGGGCATCCCCGATCCCAAGACTCGGGCCAGGGCCTACCCACACGAACTGTCCGGGGGCATGGCGCAGCGGGTCATGATCGCGATGGCCCTTGCTTGCGAGCCCGAGCTTCTGATCGCCGACGAGCCGACCACTGCTCTCGATGTAACCATCCAAGCGCAGATTCTCGACCTGATTCGAGACCTGCAGGAGTCTTCCCACACCGCTGTATTGCTCATCACCCATGACCTCGGTGTGGTTGCCGAGATGGCGCACCGGGTGACGGTGATGTATGCAGGGGAGATCGTCGAGGAGTCGGATGTCCGCACCATATTCAATGGCCCGAAGCACCCATATACCCAGGGACTCATCGGGTCGATTCCGGTGCTTGGTGCTTTGAAGGACGTTCTCGACACCATCCCCGGTGTTGTTCCTTCGTTGATCGACATGCAGCCGGGGTGCAGGTTTGCAGCGCGTTGTGTCGAACGGGTCCAGAACGGACTCGAGGTCTGTATGAAACACAAGCCCGACCTGCTGCCAATCGCCGATGGGCACAAAGTGCGTTGCTGGCTCTATCAGGACCATCCCACCGATGACTGACAATCTCGTACAGATCAGGAACCTGGCCAAAGAGTTCCCCGTCAAGGGCGGGGTGTTCCAGCGTGAGATTGCCACCGTGAACGCCGTTTCCGACGTCAACCTCGACATTCCCAGGGGCGAAACGATTGGACTGGTCGGCGAATCGGGGTGTGGCAAGACCACCCTCGGCCGCATGCTGGTCCGCCTTCTGGAGCCGACGCGCGGAACCATCGAGTTCGACGGCGAGGACATCACCCACGTCAAAGGCGGCGATCTCAAACGGTTCCGTCGCCGCATGCAGTTCATCTTTCAGGACCCGTATGGTTCGCTGGATCCGCGCACCCAGGTTGGTCAGTCGATTTCCGAAGGCCTGCGTCTGCACGGGATAGGCAACAAGGACGAACGCCAAGAACGCGTTGTCGAGATGCTGGAGGTGGTCGGTCTCAAGGCCGCCCACGCCGGTCGCTATCCCCATGAGTTCTCCGGTGGCCAACGACAGCGTATTGGTATCGCAAGGGCGCTCATCTTGCGCCCTGACCTGGTTGTTGCGGACGAGCCGGTCTCGGCACTCGACGTCTCCGTCCAGGCTCAAGTACTGAACTTGCTGAAGGAGTTGCAGTCCGAGCTGAACCTGACGCTGCTGTTCGTTGCCCACAACCTCGCCGTGGTTGAGCACATCTCCGACAAGGTTGCGGTTATGTACCTTGGGAGAATCGTCGAGATGACGGATCGGGATTCTCTATATCGCAAGCCGCTCCATCCCTACACCGAAGCCCTCCTGTCGGCGATTCCGATTCCCGATCCGGACCGTGCCAAGAACCGGCAGATTCTCTACGGCGAGATTCCCTCGCCGCTCAATCCGCCGCTTGGTTGCCACTTCCATCCACGGTGTCCCATCGCCATCGAAGGTATTTGTGAAGTCGATGCACCATCATTGGCGGCTCGTCAGGACAACGGCGGACACCTCGCTGCCTGCCATCTCCGCACCGGCGCCCACATCAACCTCGATCCTCGGGCTCCGTAAGGACCGACGACAGCCCGTCCGTTACTATCTCCGCCCATGAGTCTTCCTATTTCGTTCATTTCGGATTTTGGACGCGACGACGAGTTCGTCGGAGTCGTGCACGGGGTCATTGCCCGGATTGCCCCCGAGATAAAGGTCATCGATATCGGTCACGAGTTCGACCAAGGTGACATCAGAGCAGGATCGCTCTCGCTGATGCGTGCCATTCAGTATCTGCCTCAAGGCGTCGCCCTTGCGGTCATCGATCCCGGTGTCGGTACCAAACGGAAGGCGATCGCGGCTCGCACCGAGTGGGGTGTTCTCATCGGTCCTGACAACGGGCTGCTCGCACCTGCCGTCGCAATGGTGGGCGGTGCCGACAAGATCGTTTCGATCGAGAACCCAGAACTACAACTTCCCGCACCGGGCTCGACCTTCCACGGTCGTGACTTGTTCGGGCCGGCGGCCGCAGTGATCGCATCGGGCCAGGCCACGCTCGAGGAACTCGGTCCGGAGGTTGACCCCGACTCGGTGATGCCGATGATGCTGCCCCTTGTAGAGCATGGCAAGCAAAGCGTCACCGGCGAGGTGTTGTGGGTTGACCATTTTGGTAACGCCCAACTCAACGTGACCCCCGACGATCTGAAGCTGGTTGGGATCAGCCAGGGGACCTCGATCGTTCTCAAGATCCATACCTCCGAGTTCCCCATCGAATGGGTTGAGGCCTACGGCGATGTTGTCGACGGCGAGGGGTTGTTGCACATCGATAGCTACGGTCAGATTGCTGTTGCCGTCCGTGATGGCAGCGCTGTCGCCTCGTATCCTCTCGACAACGGAACCGCCGTCACGCTCCGCTCCGGTACCCCCACACTTCAGATCAGGAGTAGCTGAGCGATCTAGAAGCTGCGCAGCACCCAGATCAGCGATGATCCGAGAATGAGAACGAGAAGGCCGATGATTACGGCGGCGGTGGCAGGTCGCATGGGGGAGTCACCCTAGCTCCCACGGAGTCAGAGAAGGGACACGAGGTTTGCGTCGCACACTCACATTCCTGACTCGCCCGGGATGCGGGCTCTGCGACAAGGCTCTCCCCGAGGTCAAGCGAGTCGCAGGCTGGTTGCGGTGTCGGGTCGACGTTGTCGACATCACGACTGATTCCGACCTGGAAGCCGCGTATCACCTCCGGATCCCCGTTATCTTGAATAGTCGTGGTGATGTTGTCACCGAAGGTGTCATCGGTCGTCGCCAGGCCTTTAGGGCGGTGTGGGGAGCCTTTCGGTGACGGCGGACGGTCGGCGGCCACAGTTGGCCCGACACAGACCTTGCTCTTGATCCAGTGAGATTGTGGGGGTGGCGACGCAGCTAATCTCGGGTTTGTGAGAGGCAGCATTCCGGCCGCGACTATTGCCCGGCTCCCGCTTTACTTGCGGGGCCTAGCGGAGCTTGAGCCAGGCCAACCGACTTGTTCATCCGATCAGCTGGCATCCAGTGCGGGTGTGAACTCAGCTCAGGTTCGCAAGGACCTGTCCTATCTCGATCCGCCAGGGGTGCGTGGTGTCGGCTACAACGCCGCGGCTTTGCGTGATCTGTTGCGCCGCGAACTTGGGTTGACCCGCCGCTATTGCGTCGTTATCGCCGGCGCCGGCAACTTGGGACGGGCCCTCACGGTATACCCGGGATTCGAAGAGTCGGGGTTCGATGTTGTTGCGCTCGTTGACAGCGACCAGGGGAAAGCGGGCACCACGATCAACTCTGTGGTCGTCAAAGCAATTGATGAGTTGGAATCCATCGTTGCGAAGGAGTCCGTCGACATCGGCGTCATTGCTACCCCAGCGGGTGCGGCTCAGGAAGTTGCCGACCGTTTCGTCGGCGCCGGGGTGCGTTCAATACTCAACTTCGCCCCGGCTGTCTTGAAACGACCCGAGGGCGTCGAAGTACGGCGCGTCGATCTGGCAGGGGAACTCCAGATTCTTGCCTATCACCTGAGTCAGGCCCGCTGACGACTAGGTGGCGAGTGCCTGCTCGAGATCGGCGATGATGTCATCAACCGACTCGAGACCGATGGAAATGCGCACCAGCCCATCGGTTATCCCGGAACGGGCGCGGTCCTCAGGTGTCACCACCCGATGTGTCATGGATGCCGGATGCTCCACGAGCGTATCGATGTTGCCAAGGCTGACGGCGAGCGTGCACAGCTCGATGCGATCCATCAGCTGTGTTGCGGTGGCATAGCTCCCGAGGTCGAATGCGATCATCGCACCAAAATCATCCATCTGGCTTGCGGCCAACTCATGGTGGGGGTGGCTGGGCAGACCGGGGTAGTGAGTTGCGGTAACCGCAGGGTGCGTGTCGAGGAAGGTGGCGACCTTCATCGCGCTGGCACAGTGTTGCCGCATCCGAAGCGGAAGTGTCTTCAGGCCGAGATTGGTCAACCAACAATCGAACGGGCTGGGTACACCTCCGACGAAGCGGACCAGAGAGGCGACTTGCTCCTCCATGACCTCGGGGTGCCTGCTCACGACGGCGCCACCGACGACCGTTCCGTGTCCATTGATGTATTTCGTCGTGCTGTGGACGATCAAGTCGGCGCCCAGTTCGAGGGGACGCTGCAAGATTGGCGTTGCAAACGTGTTGTCGACAATGACCTTGGCCCCATTGGCGTGCGCAATCTCTGCGGTGCGGGCAGTGTCGATGATCCCCAGGGTTGGATTGGCCGGCGTTTCGAGATAGACGACTGCCGTCTCGGGATGGTTCGCCAACTCCGTGGCCAATGCTGTCGGGTCGAGGCCGGGGATACGCGTATTGGTGATTCCGAACTCGGGAAGCACGTCCGAGATGAGATGATCGGCAGAGCCGTAGAGAACCTGCTGAGTGATGACGTGGTTCCCTGCCTTGGCGATACCCATGATGGCTGCGCTGATCGCCGCCATCCCCGATGCAAAGATCTCGGCGGTGACACTCTCACTGTCCTCGGCCATCCCGAAGCTCTCTAGCGCAGATAGTTTTGCGGCGAGTGCGGTGCGGGCAGGGTTGCCGCCGCGGGAGTAGATGTAGGCGTCGGTTTCGCCTTCAGCCCAGGCTTCGACGCTTGCCATGTCTGCAAACGTGAAAGTCGAGGTCTGATAGATCGGGGCGATGTGAGAGCCGGACGAATCATGGATCTCGCCGGCGTGGATCGCCTGGGTTGCCATCTGCTGGCCATCGCGCATCGCTGTCTCCTTCGCCTCCGACAATTCATGTGGTTGGTGCGGCTTAACCGATCTCAACCGATCCCAACCGATCCCATGATGGGGAACTCGCAAAGCGAGTTCTTTGGGCTCAGACGTCCGGTTGCTCGTTGTCGTAGCGGTCGAGCGCAACAACAAACATCAGGAAGATGATGAGTGACGCCAGTGTGAGAGCAATCGAAGGGATCCGAATCTGGAACGCGTTGAGGCCGATGAGGTTGGCAGGACGGAGACCACGGGGGGCGTAGACGACGAACAGCAATGAGCCGATGACCATCCAACCAAACGTTGCGGCTCCGGCAACGAGAAAGCCGAGACGGGCCCCCAGGTTTGTATAGAGCAGCAGATACACGGAACCCAGCAACGAAACGATTGCGATGATTGTGATCAGGATGCCACGCAGAGCGATGGCGAGTCCGGTGAGGTGTCCTTCGTCGTCGACTTGCCCCAGGGTGGCGTCGAATACGTCGCCGAGGAGCGAACGTACTACGGGGATGAAGACCAAGACGGAAAAGACAGCGGCGAATAGGCCGAACTTCTCCAAGGTGCTCATGCCGCGTTCGTCCTTGATGATCGTCGTGATCGGGTTCATCACATTGACCTCTCGTACTTAACGATCAAATCGATGTCCTCCTGGCTGAGCAGCGCCCCGAATCCGGGCATGCCGCCAACGCCGCTGAGGCCGTTGATGCCGTACTCGGCGGATGCTTCGGCTCCTTCGATGATGAAGTCGGCGTGGTCGGCAGCATCGGGGAATTGCACAACGGTTCGCCCATCGGTCAGCGATGGGGCCCAAGCTCCCGAACCAGGCGTCTGCTCGAACTCGACGCCCGCGCTGTAGCCGGCTGTGTGGCAACGAGCGCAGTAGGCATTGAAGAGCCCGACAGCGCGGGTGGCCTCAATCGTGCTGAGGCCGGCTGCTGCGGCTACCTCGTCGAAGTCGACCTTCCAAGCTTTGGTCTCGAGAGCCTCATTGAGGAATTCGATCCCAGCGATGACGGGTGCCGCAAAGTCGTCGTTGCGGTCGGTAAGCAGGGACAGCTCGAGGTGCTTTGCATCGAGATGCGAGATGAATGCCTCAACCGAATCAAGGTCGGCGACCGGCGTGCCCGTAGCGTCTGTCATCGAGAAGGCTGACGTTGGAGAAAGGCTCAGCTCAAAGCCGGAGTCGGTGAGTTGGGTGACCTCGAGGGTGTTTGTGTCGACGCTGCGGGTCGTAACGGTCTCAAATGCGGATGCGGCAATCAGGACAAGTGCCTCTTCCGCCTCATCGGTAACACCGTCACGATCCGTATCGACACCAGGCGAACTGCATGTCGTGGCCACCACGGCTGCCGACTCAACGGTGCAAGTTCCGGCACCTCCGAGCAGTGCGTCCACGTCATCGGGCATGGTGCTGACGACACCAAACTGAGTTGGGCCGTCCAAGATGTCTGCTAGGGCGGCCTCTTCGATGGCGATCCTGGTCAGAATGGATGACTCTGCGTTTGCGATCCGGTCTAGCGCCGCGATAACCGCATCGTCGGCCATGGCGAAAGCGTCCATCTGGGGGATCTGCAGATCCTTGAGATAGTCAACAACCTGGTCGATTTCTTGAACGGTCATCGCCCCGCCGCCGTCAAGACCATTGGCGGGCATCGGGCTGCCGGCCCGTCCGTTGACGATCCAATGCCGAACCTCGTTCTCGTCGTAGCGGAGGAAGACATCGTTGATGGCGGGAGCAGACCACGAGGCGGTCAAACCGGAACGATCTTCGACGATCTCTGCGCCACCGCCACTGCCGTCGGGGCCATGGCATGAGGCGCACTCAAACTTGACCCACCACTCCTCACCGAAGTGAAGGTTGGCCTCGTGGATTTCCTCGGCCGCCGCCTCCTGACGGTTGGTTTCGTTCACGTAGTAGAGAGGGGTGACGATGGCCAATACGGCTGCTGCGATCAGTGCTGCGGTGAGGACTCGCGTGAGTCGATCATTCTCGAGCCCCTCGTTGTCCATGAAGAATTCTTGGTTGGGTGCTGGAGTTTCCGTGGCGCGGGTGCGGCGGCGGCTGTTGATGACGCCATAGCCGACCCACACGAGGAATACGCCGAGGGCAATGGTCAGCACGATCGAGCCGAGTCCGACGTTGCTCGGGCCTACAGGCTCCGCCTCGGCAGTTGCAATTATTGGGAAGAGATAGGCGCTCACAGGCAGGATGGTCCCTGGGGATAGGCGATGGTCTTGATCTTTGCTCGCGGTGTTTCGAGGACGGTTCCGGTGTCAACGATCAGGTTGCCCTGGGCGTCGACTTCGAGGGCAAACCGGTCAAGGTTGCGGGGAGCGGGGCCGCTGTCGTACTCGCCGTGGAAGTTGTACTTCGAACCGTGGCACGGGCACTCGAAACCTTGTGACGATCCACACTCAGGGACACGACATCCCAGGTGAACACACTTTTGCCAAAGGGCCATGAGCCCCGTGTCCCCACCGTCGGCGCCGGCGACTACGGGCAGTCCTTCGAACGAGCTACCGGGAACCAGCGCCCCATCCATCGGGACTAGCCAAGACTGGGCTTCGGCGACGAACAACGGGTGGATGGTTCCGTCACCAGGGACCACCTTCGACCGCAGATCGGCGATGGGGCCGACGTTGATCTTGCTGCCAAAACCGCCACTGAGCTTCGGCCACATGAACGCCACCATGCTGATGCCCAGGGGCCCAAGAAAACCGATCCCAAATACACCGAGGAGGGCGCGGTTGAGGAACTTTCGCCTGGTGACACCCATTTCGGTAGCCGAGATCTCGATCCTGTCGTCTTCGATCGTGATCGGCTCGTGCGCCGGCGCTGCGACCTCAGCGTGGACCGGTTCGGGCTCCGTCTTGGTCTTGGCAGAACTGTCACGCTTGGCTGCCTTGCGGTCGAACTCGCCAACGATTGGGCTGGCCGATGGTCCGCGGCGCCACGCAACTGCAAAGACACCAGCTGCGACGACGACCCCTACCGCTATGAGGGATGTGATCAGTATTGCTGTGGCACTCATTGTTGGGCCTGGTCCTTTTGCATCAGAAGTCGAAGAAGATTCCGTCGACCCATGGGAACGAGAAGTTGAATCCCGGACCCCGGAAGAAGGAACCGTAGGTTGTCAGAATCGCTGCACCGAATAGGAAGAAACTGAAGATCATGATTGCGAGTTTGCGGTCCGACGGCCGCACCGCTGGGTTCTTGTCTACGTACGGAATCATGGCCAACCCGATCACACCAAACGTGGGGATGATCACACCAGCCACCTGGGGGTCAAAGTAGGAGAGCAGCTCCTGGAGGCCGAGAAAGTACCACGGTGCCTTGGACGGGTTGGGCTGTTCGTTGAAGTTGGCGAACTCCAGCAGCGGAGCGTCGACAAAGACTGAGAAGATGATCAGTCCGGCCATTACAACCATCAGAGCTACGAATTCGATGGCCAAGAGATGAGGCCACACGTTGACCTTGTCTGCTGGTGAGCTCTTGACTTGCTGGATTGCGCCGGCCTTGACGACAGTGAGCAGTCGCTGCGTGGTCACACCATCTGGGATCGCCGGTGGGGCTGCCGCTGCTGGTGCAGGTGCGGCAGCAACAGGAGCTGCTGTGGCGGCGGGTGCTGCCGCCATTGTGGGAACGGGCTTGCCTTCCTTGCGGGCACGACCTTCCATCGCTCGCTGCAATAGCGCCTCGGGTACTCCCGTGGCAGCGGACTCCGTGGCGATGTCGCGGACACCACCGGTTGCCGACGCCGGTGCTGGAGCTGTGGCCGCGGGTGTAGCGGCGGGCTGAGCCGGTGCGACTGGTGCGGGTGCCGCGGCCTCTGGGGCCGGAGCTTCACCCTTCATCTCAGCAAGAATCTCTTCGACGTCCCGTCCTTCGGCCTTGGCGCGAGCCTCAGCAGAGCGACGGAGCAGGTGTTCGGGTAGGCCAGCCATTAGAGCGGCCCCGAGATTCCGCCGTCCTTGCGGACTCGCCAGAAGTGGACGGCCATGAAGATCACGATGATGAATGGCAGGAATAGAACGTGGAGCACGTACCAGCGCAGCAGCGTGTCGGGGGTGATCTGGACCCCTCCAATGAGGGCAAATGACACTTGATCGCCGACGACAGGCGCATACGCCCCCATGTTCGATCCAACAGTCACAGCCCAGAGCGCCAGCTGATCCCAAGGGAGCAGGTATCCGGTGAACGACAGCAGCAGAGTCAACAGCAGCAGGACGATACCGACTACCCAGTTGAACTCCCGTGGCGGTTTGTAGGCGCCGTGGTAGAAGACCCGTGCCATGTGCAGGAACACAGTGAGAACCATGAGGTGAGCACCCCACCGGTGCATGTTTCTGACGAGCTGTCCGAAGGCAACGTCGGTCGACAAAGCCTGGATGTCAAGATAAGCCTGCGGCGAAGTGGGTCGGTAGTAGAACATCAGGAAGATGCCGGTAATCGTCAGCAGAATGAATAAGAAGAAGCTGAGACCACCGAGACATAACGTGTAGGAAAGCCGTACCGCGTGTCGCTTCACCTTGACGGGATGGAGGTGATAGAGAACGTTGTTCATGATCACGTAGGAGCGGTTGCGGGGCGAGTCTGTATAGCCGTACCGGAACGGTGATCCGGGACGGAAGATGCTCGTCCAGACCTCGCTGGAACGAATGTGATCACCGGCTTGGGATAGGCGCTCTTTTAGCCCGACCCTTCCGTTTCCGTTTGCCACCTGTTCTCCCTCAGTCTCTCAGCCGCTACCAGCGGATTCCGTACATGTAGCCATTCTTCCAATCCCTGGCCCCAGTGTCGTATTCCCAGGGCTTGGATGAAAAATCGGCAATCTCGTCTGCGACCGATCCCGCAAACTTGCCGAGCGAAATAACGCCGGTCGGGCAGCGGTCGATGCATAGCGCACACCTTGTGCATGTATCCTCGTCGACGATGAAGAACCCGCCGTTTTTGGTCTGGTCGCCCGGGTCTTCAACGTTGCTCGCCTCGGCGATCGCATCCATGGACAAGTAGTGAATGCACTTCCACGGGCAGATGTCGACGCAGCCCTCGCACAAGATGCATTCTGCCTGATTGATGTGGAGGAACTGCTTTGGCTTGACCGCCGCGATCAAATAGGATCCGTCGACAGCGGCAAGTTGGTAGTCCTCGCGGGTGTCGATCAGTTCGGTCCAAGCTTCGCTTGCCATCGCGGTTTACCTCTCGACCTTTTGGAGGGGACGGCCGTAGACGGACACGTTCTCTTGAGCACCCTTTGGTTTCTTGGCCGCACGGATTTCGTCACGCTTCTGCCAGCGAATCATGGCAATAGCGACGGCACCGAGAGCAACAACCGAGTAGGTGCCAGAGACCACATCCTTGAATGCTGCGGCAGACAGGTTGACTTCGTTGCCGCCGATGAGGGATGTCGGGATCTCGACCCAGATCTTCTGATCGGTCCACTCCCAAACCGCCTGTGTATAGGTGAGCCACTGGTTGGGGATGACGCCAAACAGAATCATCATCAGGCCTGTGAACAATCCGCCACCGACGGCTGACCGTGCCCACGTCATCTTTTTCTCATAGAGGTAGGCGAGGGCAACTCCTGCCATCGCAAGAAGGACGCCACCGAGTGAGACGAGCTGACCGAGTAGGACCCACACCCAGCCACGGGGGATATCGGGAAATAGGTCGCGCCCGACCTCGTCGACAGTGGGGAGGCCGGTGAAGTGAGCCCACAGTGCTCCGCCGATCGCAAGGGCGGTACCGACGAGAACGGCAGTGAGGCCCAGAACGAAGTTCCTGTCTCGTTGTTTCGCCATCGTCTGTCCTGACTCGACCGTCGTTAGATGGCGACATTCTAAGCCGTCCCAATCAAGCACACAGTGCGTTGGCCGTCGCCGCCGTGCGTCACCATAGTGCCATCATCCTGGCATCGCCCATCGCGTCCAGCTCTTCTGTTCGGCAGGTCATTCTCATCCTGGATTGATTTTGATTACAGTGCCGCTAACTCCGTCGTTCTTGCCGCTGCAAGGGAGAGGCTCGAGACCGTGTCGATTTCGCGAATCTTGATAGGTGCGAGCTATTCTGCCGATGTCCGCGAAGGACAAAATGGGTCTTCAATCATGGAAGGGACTTGGCAAGGGTGACTGCCGACGTTTCGCACGACAATCAAGCGGAGGTCTTGACCCCGGCCGCTTCGTCGCAGAGTGTGGCCCGCCACCATCTTGCGGCTTCGCTCGGGTTCCTCATCGTCGGTGTGCTCATGCTGGCAATCGCCAGTGTCCAGTACGCGGCGCCCGACCTCCTCGATGGGTCAGGGGTCTTGTCGTACGGCCGACTGCGACCTACTGCGATCCACTTCCTTCTCTATGGCTGGTTGACTCTGGGGCTGATCGGAGCGATGTACTACGCCGTGCCCCGGCTGGCCGGCGTCAAGCTGACCGATCCAGGTGTCGCCAGGATCGGATTCATCCTCATGTCCGTCGGCTATGCGGGCGGTGGTCTCGCCATCCTCTTGGGACAGACCGATGGACTGCGCTACTTGGAAGCTCCGCCTGTCGCCGACCTCACCGTTCTGGTCGGCATGATGGCAATGTCTCACTCCGTCGCAAGGACCATTGCAGGTCGCGACAGGGACGATCGCAGCCCGGCGGAATGGTTCATCCTGGCGGCCGTGGTGTGGCTGGTTGGTCTGCACGTCATCGGCAACCTCGACATGCTGTCCCTGCTGGCGACACTCTTCTACTCGCAGCCGCCGGTGCTCCATGGCATCAACTCCGCAGTGCTGGCCGGCTTCTACCGAGCTGGGATTATCGGTATGTGGGCAGCCACCGCCGGCGTTGGTCTCGTCTACTTCCTAGTACCCCGCATTGTGGGCTTGACTCGTTTCAAGGCCACCCGGATGTCCGTTGTCGGATTCTGGGGACTCGGCACCGCCTGGGCGTTCACAGGATCGGCAGAACTCACCTACACCGCGATTCCGGACTGGCTCGAGACCATCGGTGTCATGTTCTCGTTTGCTTTGCTGTTGCCGGTAGCGACCATCGTTGTTGACATAGCGACGTTCTTGCGAGGACGTACCTCGGAGATATCGGATAAGAACCGGTATTCGCTGAACCTCATCTACCTCGGTCTTGCGCTCTTCGCTGCGGTGCCGGTGCTGAACCTGGCTCAGGCCCTGCGAGCTTCTGGCGGTCTGGTCGGCTTCACCGACTGGGTCTACGGGTTCGAAGTCTTGGCCATTCTCGGCGCATTCAGCTCGTGGTTGTTTGCATACGTCTATCACGTAGCTCCTCCGATGGTGAGCGCTGACGCTCGCCGCGTGCAGAAATGGCACGTGTGGCTAACCGTGTCCGGTCTGGCTGTTGCCGTCTTCGCCATGCTGGTTGGTGGGCTTGTTGCGGGAGCTACCTGGGTCGGTGGAGGTGCCGACAGTGCCGCCGCGGTTGGAGATGGCTTCGAGTCGACCGCCGATGCGATGTGGAACTACGGCTTTGCGGTTGCCCGCATCGCAGGACTGATCGTCTTTGCGATCGGCCAAGCCCTTCTGTTCTCATACGCGACTGTTGCCTGGTTCCTCGAGTCCGACCGGGACTCGGTCCTTGCTGCCGATCCCGCCCTCGATGCTGGCGGGCAAGAGGTCAATGAAGAATTGGCTGTCGATCCAGAAGCTGAGCCGACTTGGCGCAGCATCGGTGCCATAGCCCTCGCTGCCGGAATCGGAGTCTTTGCTCTCGTTGTGTTCCTGCCCTCATTGGAGTCGGAGGCAGCGACGCCCACGATCCTTGCCGACGAGTCGCGTCTCTATGCGGACGGCAGTGACGCTGCCCTCGGACGTGACATCTACATCCGCGAAGGATGCTCGTACTGTCACACTCAGGCGGTGCGGCCCATCGTTACCGATGTTGGGTTGGGTGCCGTGTCGGTAGCCGGCGATTACGCCCACGAGCAGCCAGTACTCCTTGGTGTCGCTCGGATGGGACCCGATCTCATGCACATTGCCGACCGGGGCGGGACGACGGTTGACCATCTGAAGGACCCGCGCAAGGAACGGCCCTGGTCGACGATGCCGTCGTATGACTACTTGTCGCAGGCCGACCTCGAGGCTTTGGTCGCATACGTGAACGGGTTGAAGTAATGCAAGAAGTACTGAACCAGATCGCTGCCGATACCGGGGTGCCGGCTGACCTGTTGGAACGAGCTGCTCGGGCTCGAGCGACAGTCAGCGGTGTCGATGTCGAATCGCTGGTGGCCGGTTGGGGCGGTGGAGAGGCTCCCGCCGTGGCAGCCCCCGCTGCTGGGGCCCCTGCCGCCGCAGAAGCAACCCCGGCGCCGGCAGGCGACTCGGGCGCCGGCAAGTTGCCTGAGGCTCTCGTACGTCGTTCGGCGGCAGCCAAAGCCAAGCGAGAGGGAAGGCCTCTCGATGAAGTTCTAGTGGAGATGGGCCTGAGCCCTGAAGGAGAAGCGTCTGAGCCTTCGGCTGCATCGCCAGCCGTAGCTCCGGCGTCGCCATCCCCTGCCCCGACCCCCGAGCCCGCGGCAGACGAGCCAGCGACGCCGGTCGCTGAGGAAGAGCCACAACCCGTATTAGCCGGCTTCCCCCGCTGGTTGGCAGCGTCGTTCATCATCATTCCGATGATCGCGTTGTTGTATGCCGGTCTCTCACCGAATGGACCGGACTGTGGAACATCCGGTCAGCTTGCCATCAACCCCTTGACCGGCGAGGCACAGGGGTGCGGAGGCGACACCAGCCCGTTCTTCAGCCTTGGCGAGTCGGTCTACGACGCCAACTGTGCTGCTTGTCATGGGACCGATGGTTCCGGTGGCGTCGGCCCCGCATTCATCGGTGGCGCAGTACTGCAGGTATTCTCTGCATGTGAGGACCATGTCAGCTGGGTCACTCTGGGGTCGTCCAACTGGCCCGATGCCACCTACGGTGACACCAACAAGCCTGTTGGTGGGACGGGCGTCAACATGACCGGCTACGAAGGCACGCTCAGCCAACGTGAGATTGCCGCGGTATCTCTCTACGAGAGGGTCGCGTTTGGCGGCGAGAACATCGCCGAAGCCGAAGCAGCGTGTGGTCTCGTCGAGGGTGCCGAGGGCTAGGCACGATGCCATCTGCAATCACGATTTCGGATTTGGCGTCGCAGGTCGGCACCGAGCTTGGAGTTACCGACTGGTTGCAGATCGACCAGGACCGAGTGAATGCGTTTGCGGATGCGACGCTTGACCATCAATTCATACATGTCGATCCGGAGACGGCTGCAGCAACACCGTTCGGGGGAACCATCGCCCACGGATTCCTGACGCTTTCACTCTTGCCGTTCTTCCTCGAAACCGCTTCTCCGCAGATCGAGGGAACGGTGATGGCGATCAACTATGGGAGCGACAAGGTGCGCTTTCTCCAGCCGGTCAAGGTTGGGTCCCGGGTGCGGGCCCGGACCACGCTGGCAGCTGCTGAGGAGAAGCGTCCCGGGCAATGGCTTGTCAAGCAGGCCATCACTATCGACATCGAAGGCGAGCAGAAGCCAGCACTGGTCGCCGAGATGCTCATGCTCTACTTCGTCCAATAGATCTAGGGCGACCGCTAGCCTCGAACCTTCATGAGGAATCCTGACGTACTTGTTGTGGGAGGCGGTCCTGGTGGCGCCGCCGCCGGCTATTGGCTGGCTTTGCGCGGTCTTTCTGTGCTCATCGCTGAGAAGAAGGAGTACCCGCGGGAGAAAGCCTGCGGCGACGGTCTGACCCCGCGTGCGATCAAGCAGCTTGTGGACATGGGCTTTGATTTCGACGGGCATCATCGCATCGTGGGGCTCCGTGCTTACACCGGCGAGGTCCGGCTCGAGATGCCATGGCCTGAGCACTCCGTCTACCCGAACTGGGGAGCAGTGGTGCGACGAGCCGATCTGGATATGCAGGTTGCCGCTCTTGCCCAAAAGCAAGGCGCTGTAGTGGCGACGGGTGCGGAAGCTTTTCCAATGATTGAGGCAGGTGATCTCACATCGGTCATTCTCCGCCGCAAAGGTGAAGAGGATGAGACGGTCGAGCCGAAGTACGTGGTCATTGCGGATGGTTCGCTGTCGAGGTTCGGGCGCAAGCTCGGGATGACCCGACGCAAGGACTACCCGTTTGGGCTCGCAGTACGGGGCTATTGGGAGTCACCGAATTCGGATGACGGTTATCTCGAGAGTCAGCTGGATGTTCGCGACCGGAACGGCAAATCGATGCCGGGGTACGGATGGGTCTTCCCTCTTGGCGACGGTGAGATCAACATCGGAGCCGGGGTGGTGTCGTCGTTCAAGGGGTGGAAAGGTCTCAATACCTCGCACCTCTTGGATGCGTATGTCGAGTCATTGGGAGATCACTGGGGTTTGACCGAGACGTCGATGGTTCGAGCACCGATCGGGGGCAAGCTTCCGATGGCGCTTTCGGTTGGCCCACGCTTTGGCCGCAATTGGGTTGCCGTTGGCGATTCAATTGGTGCAGTCAATCCGTTCAACGGTGAGGGTATTGACTACGCATACGAGACTGGCCGGATGGCGGCCCGATACATTGCCGATGCCATCGCGACGGGAAACCCTGCCGTTTTGCAGGGCTACACGCAGGAACTTGACGACATCTTTGCCGACTATCAGCGTGTCGCCCGGCGCTTTGTCATGGTCATCGGCCAACCCGCAATGATGAAGACGTTCACCTACCTGGGCATGCGTTCGCGGCCACTGATGGAATGGGCGCTGAAGGTGATGGCGAACCTCCTCGAGCCGGAAGAGCGCGGGCTGTCGGAACGGATCTACGGAACGATCGAGCGGATCGTCAAGGTAACTCCTGATCCGCTGATCAAGTAGCCGCCCCGCTGCGCCGAGGCTCGGCGATTTGGGGTGTTTGCGGATCAGCTACTGTCCCGCCGTCATGTTCGAGTTTGCCGTAGCTTCTTCCTTTTCGTTCCTCGTGATCGTGGACCCGGTTGGTCTTGCCCCGTTGCTGGCTGGGCCGATAGCCCTCCGCAACCGTTCTCGTTTTCGTTGCGCGTGCCGACGGGCAGGTGGATTGCCTGCTCGTGCTGCTCGTGCTGCTCGTCAAGGTTGCGCTGCAGCTTGCGTCGGAGGTCACTCGCGTGCCCGGTCGCACCGGGATCAACATGATCACGCGTGTCTTCGGAATCAATCTCGCCGCACTCGCAGTCCAGCTAGTAGCGGACGGTTTATTAGCGCTGTGGCGTGCATGGGTTGCGGTCTTGCGGAGCATCAGCGATTGCTGCCGAGACCCAATAGGCGGTCGATGCCCGGATGGCTTTGTGCGCATGTGATGAGATTCCTAATCTTGCTAGCGGGAAGGAGCTCCTGAACAGATGACGTTGTCCGCATACCTGCCAATCGCCCTCGCATTCGTTCTCACCGTTGGCTTTGCTGTTGTCAGTCTTACTCTCTCCACCCTGCTGGCTCCAAAGAAGCCAACCGCCGAAAAGCTCGCTCCTTACGAGTGCGGCATCGTCCCGTTGCAGGAGCCGGTGCAACGCTTCCCCGTCAAGTTCTATTTGGTTGCGATGCTCTTCGTCATCTTCGATGTAGAGATCATTTTCTTGTTTGCCTGGGCCGTCCGCTGGGAGTCGTTCGGTTGGGGTGGCGTTGCGATGATGGGGATCTTTGTTTTGCTAATCATCGAGACGCTGATCTATGTGTGGAAGCGTGGCGCCCTTGACTGGAATGTTGCTCATCGCGCTCGCTACCGCCGTGTGGTCGCCCCGCTCGAGTCCGCAGCCGTCGACCCCAACGAGGAAGCGGCCTGATGGCGCACAACTCCGGTCCTTCCGGGTTCCTGTTGACGACGTACGACAACGCGATCAACTGGACCAGAACACGTTCCATGTGGGCTGCCACCTTTGGGCTTGCCTGCTGTGCCATCGAGATGATGGCAACCGGAGCAGCTCACAACGACCTCGCTCGCTTCGGGATGGAGGTCTTCCGAGCTTCGCCACGACAGGCGGACCTGATGATCGTTGCGGGACGGGTTTCACAGAAGATGGCTCCGGTGCTCAGGCAGGTCTATGACCAGATGTCAGAGCCGAAGTGGGTCATTTCGATGGGAGCCTGTGCGTCGACGGGAGGCATGTTCAACAACTACGCCCTGGTGCAGGGTGTTGACGAGGTCGTACCTGTCGACGTTTATGTGCCCGGTTGCCCTCCTGGCCCGCAGTCTCTCATGCACGGCATCCTGACTCTGCAGGACAAGGTCATGTCAGGGGAGATCGTGCGATGAGCGTATTCGACTCCCTGGCCAACGCCTTCCCCGAAGTGAAGTTCGAACAGGTCCTTGCCTCAGAGCAGGATGTAGCCAATGTTCCCGTCGAGCAGTACGCCGAGTTTGTCGCTGCCGCTCATACCGCCGGGTTCACCTCGTTCTCGGATCTATGTGGCGTCGACTATCTGCGCCGCGACCCCCGCTTCGAAGTCGTCCTCAATCTTATTTCGCACAGCCTGGTGCGCCGTCTCCGGATCCGGGTGGGTGTGTCCGGCTCCAACCCCGTCGTGGCAACGGTGACTGATACGTTTCCCGGCGCAAATTTCTATGAGCGAGAGACGTTCGATCTCTTTGGGATCGTGTTCGAGGGCCATCCTGATCTCACCCGACTCTTGCTTCCCGACGATTGGGTAGGTCACCCACTGCGCAAGGACTACTCGGTTGGTTCAGTGCCGGTCCGCTTCAAGGGGTCGCCGAAAGCACAATGAGTGATACACCCAACGTCGTAACCGGAGACACCGAAGCTCCCACCACTGAGGCTCCCGCTGTCGTTGCCGACCAAACATCACAGGGCGCTGAGGAACGGCGCGAGATTCACGACATGTGGGTCGCCGGCACCGAGGAAGCCCCGTGGATGCGCGAATACACCGACGAAGGTGCGCAGGAAATGCTCGACGTTGGGAGTGACCCTGCCGTTGAGATCTCACGAGGCACTGTCGTTGCCGACGACTTCGTCGACGAGGCACCCGCAGACGACGATGAGTTGCAAATCCTCAACATGGGTCCGCAGCATCCATCGACCCACGGTGTGCTTCGTCTCCACCTCGAACTCGAAGGCGAGACGATTCGCCGGGTGAAGCCAATCATCGGTTATCTCCACACCGGGATGGAGAAGACGGCGGAGACGCTGACGTACGTGCAGGGCTCCACGAACGTCACTCGCATGGACTATCTGTCGCCACTTCACATGGAGCTGGCCTCTTCGCTTGCCGTCGAGTCGCTGCTCAACGTCGAGATCCCCGAGCGTGGCCAAGCGATCCGCGTGTTGTTGACCGAGTTGAACCGGGTTTCGAGCCATCTTGTTTGGTGCGCCACCCAGGGAACCGATCTCGGCGCAGTATCGATGATGATCTTTGGGTTCCGTGACCGTGAGTACATCCTCCAGTTCTTCGAGAAGACGACCGGGCTTCGTATGAATCACAATTTCATCCGCCCTGGTGGTGTCGCCGCCGATCTCCCCGACGGATGGGAAGACGACATCGAGCAGATAATCGCCAAGGTTGAGGCTGGTGTTTCCGAATACGAGGAACTGTTCAACGGCAACCCCATATTCCGCGACCGCACGATGGGTGTTGGCGTCATCACCCCTGAGGAGTGCGACGCTCTTGGCGTAACCGGGCCGATGGCTCGCGCCGCAGGCATCAAATGGGACATCCGCAAGGCGTTCCCCTACAGCGGCATCGAAAAGTATGACTTTGAGATCCCTACCGGTAAGCACGGTGATGTGTGGGACCGCTATCTGGTTCGGATGGAAGAGATCAGGCAGTCGATGGGGATCATCCGTCAGGTGCTGGAGACGATGCCGGCAGGCGATTACCGCACCACAGATCGCAAGGTGAGCCCGCCACCGCGCAAGCGCATCGACGAATCGATGGAAGCGCTCATCCATCACTTCAAGCTATTCACGAGCGGGTTCAAGGCCCCTGCCGGCGAAACCTATACGGCCATCGAGTCGCCCCGTGGTGAGCTGGGCATGTACATCGTTTCCGATGGCAGAGAGCGTCCCTGGCGGATGCACGCCAGAACGCCGTCGTTCAACCATGTGCAGGCGCTGCCCACCATGATGACGGACTCTCTGGTCGCCGACATCGTTGCCACGATCGCTTCGGCAGATCCTGTGCTGGGAGATGTCGATCGATGAAGGACGTCGTCTTGTCGGCAGAAGAGACCGCAGCCATCAATGTCTGGAGCTCCGACTCGCAAAGTCTGGTTCGCGAGATGCTGGGGAAGTATCCGGAGAAGCGATCAGCGGTGATGCCTCTCCTATACGTCTCGATGATCGAGAACGGCTACGTCACCAACGAGGGCATGAAGACTGTCTCCATACTCACCGGCCTCACCGCGGCGCAGGTGCAGTCGGTCGCCAGCTTCTATTCGATGTACAAGCGTGAAGAGCTTGGTGACTATCTCATCTCGGTTTGTACCTCCATCTCTTGTTTCCTGCGTGGTGCCGATGACGTGCTCGCTGCCATTGAGGACGAGTCCAATGTCCCCGACGGGGAAACGGGTGATGAAGGCAAGTTCAGCGTTGAGCACATCGAGTGCAATGGTGCTTGCGGTGGTGCCCCAGTCGTGTTGGTCAACTACGAAATGATCGAAGGCGTCACCCCCGACAAAGGCAGAGAGCTGGTCAAGTGGCTGCGCGACGGTGGACCCGATGTGGTCAATACCGAAGAGATGCAACAACTCTTTGGTGGCGAACGCGCCTTTGACTGGGGGGTCAAGGAACTCGAAGGAGCCATCCTCCCCATCCCCGCCTTCGGCCCATACGGCTCAGCGAGGGGGGACTCATGAGCGGGCTAATCCAAGCAATGTTCCCTGGGGTTCCACGAAGTGGAAGTCCCAAGGAACTCGCCAGGCGAGTTCCCGTCTTGTGCCCGTATGGATCAGCGGGGGGCGGCAAGTGAGGATTCTTACTGAGCGGATGGAAGAGCATCGCACCGACAGCCACACAATGGAACGGTACGAGGCGACAGGAGGCTACACCGCCCTGCGAAAAGGCATGCTGGAGATCGGTGCAGAAGCCATTGCAAGCGAGGTCAAAGCGTCCAACATCCGCGGTCGCGGCGGAGCCAACTTCCCAGCAGGCGTGAAGTGGGGATTCCTCGCACCCGCCAAGCCCGCCTACCTCGTCATCAATGGAGACGAATCGGAACCGGGTACCTTCAAGGACCGGCAACTGCTCGAACGCGACCCCCACCAGCTTGTCGAGGGCGTGATCCTGACGTCGTTTGCGCTTGGTATCAACCATGCGTTCATCTATATCCGCGGTGAATACCCAAAGCCTGCTCGCCGCGTGCAGCATGCCGTCGATGCTGCCTATGAGAAGGGCTATGTCGGCAAGGACATCCTCGACACCGGGTTTGATCTCGACATCACCGTCCACCTCGGCGGCGGTGCCTACATCTGCGGCGAAGAATCAGCGCTGCTCAACAGTCTCGAAGGTCGCCGTGGCGAACCGCGACTCAAGCCACCGTTCCCGGCGGTCGCCGGCCTCTATGCCAAGCCAACCATCGTCAACAACGTTGAGACGATTTCGAATGTGCCGTGGATCGTCAACAACGGTGGCGTCGCCTACGCATCGATCGGGCCCGACACTTCGGCGGGGACACGGATGATCTCGCTGTCGGGCCACATCAACAAGCCCGGGAACTACGAGATCGTGATGGGGATGACCTGGCGTGAGCTGATCTTCGAACTCGGCGGCGGCATTCCCAACGGCCATGAACTCAAGGCCTGGATCCCCGGTGGTTCTTCGGCGCCATGGTTTGTGCCCGATGAACACCTCGACACGCCGGTGACGATCGACGACGTCGGCAAGCATGGCTCGATGCTTGGCTCCGGCGCCATCATCGTGATGGACGACACCACAGATCTCATCGCCGCTGCTCATCGCATCGTCCGCTTTTATGCGCACGAATCATGCGGCCAATGCACCCCGTGTCGCGAAGGCACCAGCTGGTTGGAGCGCATCTTCAATCGCATTACCTCTGGGCAAGGGCGTATGGCCGACATCGACCTCCTGCTCGACATCTCAGACGGAATCAGCCCTGGTCTCACCTGGCCACCCGCCATGACGACTATCTGTCCGCTCGGTCCTTCGGCGACCGCTCCGGTCGTATCGCTGATGCGCTACTTCCGCGACGAAGTCGAAGCCAGGATCAACGCGGGGGTGACCGTTGGCTGACCTAGTCACCATCTCTGTCGACGGTATCGAGTTGCAGGGACCCGCAGGCGAGGTCCTCATCAAGGTTGCCGAAGACAACGGCAACTACATCCCACGGTTCTGCTGGCATCCGCGGATGAACCCGGCCGGTCTCTGCCGCATGTGCCTCGTCGAAATCGAGGGACCACGAGGACGGATGTTGGTGCCCTCATGCACGACGCGGATCAGCGACGGTTTGGTTGTCGATACCCAGTCCGCAGTGGTCAAGAAGGCGCAGGAAGGTGTTCTGGAATTCCTGCTCATCAACCACCCGCTCGATTGCCCGGTATGCGACAAGGGGGGCGAGTGCCCGCTCCAGGATCACACCGTTGCGTACGGTCCGGGCGAGAGCCGGTTTGTCGAAGAGAAGCGGCACTACGAGAAGCCGATCCCGATCTCTGACCTCGTTCTTCTCGATAGGGAACGGTGCATTCTTTGTGCTCGCTGCACCCGATTCTCTGAGGAGATCTCTGGTGATCCTCTCATTGAGTTCCGGGACCGCGGCAACGCGGTGCAGGTGATTACCTTCCCCGACGAACCATTTGCCTCCTATTTCTCCGGCAACACCGTGCAGATCTGTCCGGTGGGTGCACTGACCGCAGCGCCGTATCGATTCAAGGCACGTCCCTGGGATCTCGAGGCTGTCGAAAGCGTTTCGATGGTTGACTCGGTTGGATCGAAGGTCTCGGTGCAGTCGAGCCAAAACACGGTGGTTCGCATCGACGGTGTCGACAATGAACCCACCAACCAAGGCTGGCTGTCTGACAAGGATCGGTTCATCTTCGAGTCGATCAACAGCGAGCACCGGCTTACGACTCCGTTGATCAAGCGGGACGGTGAGTTCGTGGACGCAACCTGGGGCGAGGCTCTTGATCTGGCCGCGGAGAAGTTGGCCGAATATCCAGGGACCGCGGTCGCCGGCCTTGGTGGTGCCAACAGCACCAATGAAGAGGCGTTTGCTTTCGGCAAGTTCCTGCGCACGATCGTTGTCACCCCACATATTGATGCCCAACTCGATGACGGGCTCGACCCGCATTTCCTGGTTGGAGCCACACCACGGGCGTCGATACCCGACCTCGAAACCGCAAAGACCATCTTGTTGTGGGCGGGTGACCTAAAGGAAGAATTCCCTGTCCTCTACCTGCGGGTGCGGAGGGCGGCCGCCGAGCTTGGCGCCAATCTGATCGTTGTTCATCCACGCCGAACCGGGCTCGATGATGTCGCCTCCCAGAAGGTCCGCTATCGGCCAGGGGCAGGACCGGATGTCCTACGTGAACTCGTCGCGGGCGACGGCGAATACGCCGACATTCGCACTGAACTGGATGAGGGTCCGGTGGTGGGGATCGTCGGTCGCACCGGGCTCAGCGAGGACCCACGGCTCGCTGAGGCGGTTGCCGCGTTCGTCAGAGATCTGCCTGACGGCAAGATCATGCCGCTGGCTCACCGCGCCAACGTCATCGGCGCACTTGACATGGGATTGGCCCCAACTCTGCTCCCGGGACGTGTTTCCGAGAGCACGGCACACGAGACTCTCGAGGCCGCATGGGGCCCCTTGCCGGAAGGTTTGGGCCGGACCGCAACCAGCATCCTCGAAGGCTTGCGTGACAACGATCTACAGGCCCTGGTCATGATCGGTACTGATCCGGTCCGAGACCATCCCGAGCCGGATCTGGCCAGAGCGGGACTGGAATCGGCAGACTTCGTGGTGGCGTTCGATCACTTCCTGAATGACTCAGTTGCCCTCGCCGACGTCGTGTTCCCTGTTGAGGGTTTTGCCGAAGTCGAGGGAACCGTCACCAACCTCGAGGGTCGGGTCCAGAAAGTCAATCGGCTTGTCCCCGGTCCCGGCCAGACCAAGCCGACATGGTCTGCGCTCGATGACCTCGCCCGCCGTATGGGCGGCGATCTTGGCGCTACTTCGGTTGCCGCGCTCTCCAAGGAGATCGCCACCGTTGCACCTGTCTATCACGGTGTTGGCTGGGACGCCCTCGACTGGGGTGAAGGCCGTGAGGGTCTCGTCCTTCCAGTCGAGGACGGAATCCAGCACCTCGAGTACATCCCCGTTGACGGGAACCTCTCCGCTGTGGAAGCCCGCTTTGGCCTCCACTTGGGTCGGGTGCTCTACGACGATGGTGTCCGCACCAGGATGAGTCCCTCGCTGGCGGCTCTTGCCCCGACGGCACAGGTCTATCTGAACGCCGCCGAGATTGCTGGTCTTGGCTTGAACCCTGGTGACGAAGCCTTCGTTGAGTCGGAGTCAGGCAGCGTCACTCTCCCGATCGCCGTTGACAATTCGTTGGGTTCGGGTGCCGTCTACGTTGCGGCCAACCTTGCCGAAACCCGTTCGCTTGGCGCTGCGGTGACGGTGGTCGTATCCGCGGGGGGCAACACATGAGCGGTTGGGAGCTGTGGATTGAGGCTGGAATCAAAGCTGTCGCAGTGTTTGCTTTGGTGCTGGTGACGGTCATCCTTCTTGTCTGGTTCGAACGAAAGATTGTCGCCGACATGCAGAACCGTCTTGGCCCGATGCGAGCCGGTCCCTGGGGCATTCTGCAAACGGTGGCCGATGGTGTGAAACTGTTGGTCAAGGAACCAGTAGTTCCCCGCAAGGTCGAGTACGCCCTCTACATGGTGGCTCCAATCGCCGCTTTGGTGCCGGCAATTCTGATATTCATGGTCGTTCCCATCGGCAAGCCCTTCACTCTCGGCGACCGGGTGATCAATCTTGCGGGTGCCGATCTGAACATCGCCGTGCTTTATGTCCTGGCGATGTCCTCGATCGCTGTCTACGCCGTGGTGCTGGCGGGATGGTCCTCGGGTTCGAAGTACCCCTTGCTTGGATCAGTTCGGGCCAGTGCGCAGATGATTTCGTATGAGGCAGCGATGGGTCTGGCTCTCGTGCCAGTCATCATGTTCACGGGGACGACCTCACTGATCAGGATTGTCGACGCCCAGGCTGGTGACTTTCTCGGATTCCTCGGTGTGTGGAATATCGTTCTCATCCCCTCGTTCATCGTGTTCTTTATCGCGGGGGTCGCCGAGACGAACCGAGCGCCGTTTGACCTTGTCGAAGCGGAGAATGAGATCGTCGGCGGCTACCACACTGAGTATTCAGGATTCCGTTTCGCCCTCTTCTTCCTTGCCGAGTACGCAAACATCTTCAATATCTCGGCGTTGACGACCACGCTGTTCCTCGGTGGTTGGCACGGGCCCGACTTTGGAGCCCCCGCTGCGATTGCCTGGCTGTTCCCCATCTTCTGGTTTATGGCCAAGTCATTCCTCTTGGTCTTCATGTTTGTTTGGATCAGGGCTTCGCTACCACGAATGCGATACGACCAGTTGATGGCATTCGGATGGAAGAAGCTCATTCCAGTGAGTTTGTTGTGGATTGCTTTGTCGACAGTGGCCATCGCCGTACGGCGTTTGGGCCTGCCATGGACTTGAGGTAGCGATGGGTTGGTTTGCAGATGCGTTAGGACCCTTCCGGGGATTTGCCGTGACCTTGCGGCAGATGACTCGGCCGCGGGTAACCACGTCGTATCCCAAAGAGAAGCGAGAGAAGCCACAGCGTTTCCACGGCCGCCATATTCTCAACCGCTACCCGGACGGCATGGAGAAGTGCATCGGTTGCGAGCTGTGTGCCGGCGTCTGCCCGGCTCGATGCATCTATGTACGTGGTGCGGACAATCCGCCCGACAACCCGGTCAGTCCTGGCGAGCGCTACGGGTTTGTATACGAGATCAACATGCTGCGCTGCATCTTCTGCGCCATGTGCGTCGAGGCCTGTCCCACAGAAGCGATCACCATGACTCACCTCTTTGAGATGTCCACGACTAGTCGCGATGACGCCATCTACACCAAGGGTGAACTGCTGGTCGAGCCGGATGGCACACCGAATCATCCGCAAGAACCAAACCGCCTCATCGATGTGAACGAGCTCGAGCTTGGCTCCGGTTGGATGCGTGCGACGGCCCCCGGTGGTCGCGCCGCATTCGAAGGCGTCGTCGGCTGGACGCCGTCCGCCACCCATAGTGAGCTGCCAGCCGAACTCGGCCAATCCGGCGACTCCGCCGAGCTGGCCGACGAGGCAGGGGGGTCTTCATGAGCGCCGAGCTCGTCGTGTTCGTGATCTTTGCGATCGCCGCCCTCGCAGGAGCGATCACGCTCGTTGCGGCGCGCAACCCGGTCTACTCGGCAATGGGTCTGCTGCTCACGATGTTCTCAATGGCCGTGTTCTATGTGCTCAACGATGCGCACTTCATCGCTGCGGTGCAAGTGATCATCTACGCCGGTGCCGTGATGACTTTGTTCTTGTTCGTGATAATGCTCATCGGCGTTGACAAACAGGAGGACACCGAGGAACAGATCCCCTTCCATCGCCAGCTGGTGGCAATCCTGGGGGCCGGGTTGCTGGTTCTGCTCTTCCTGGCCGGCCAAGGCGCCTGGGTTGTGTTCGACGGTGGCAGTGCCCCGGTTGGCACCATCGAAGAGATCTCGGATGCGCTCTTTGGGACCTGGATGCTTCCGTTCCAGGCCACGATGCTGCTTCTGACCATTGCTGCGGTGGGCTCGATCGCGCTGGCCCGCTACGAAGGGTCCGTGGCTTCACCCAAGGCTGTAGCGGACGATGAAGACGGTGACTCCGATGAGTCGGTACCGCCGGCAAAGCCGGGGGTAGGGGGGTCACTATGACCGTCACTGCCGCCTGGTACCTCATTCTTGCCGCGGTCCTATTCACCATCGGTGGCGCCGGGTTGCTGTTGCGACGCAACGCCCTTGTGATGTTCATGTGCATCGAATTGATGCTGAACTCGGTGAACCTCACCTTCGTTGCTGCAGGTCGGGCCCTCGGCAACCTCGATGGGCAGTTGGCTGTTCTGTTTGTCATGGTGGTCGCCGCCGCTGAGGTGACGGTTGGCCTCGCCATCATCGTGATGGTGTTCCGCAAACGCTCGACCGCAAGTGTCGATGGGTTGTCAGGGATGAGGGGTTAGCCATGGTCGACTATCTCTGGCTCATCGTCCTGGTCCCGCTTCTCAGCGCAGCGATACTGCTGTTCTTCGGCAAGCGGATCGGCGACAATCTTGCCGGGCCGATGGCATCGGCTGCCGTTCTGTTCTCGTTCGTGTATGCGGCCCTCGCCAGCGCCGACTTCATCACCGGAGCCGCGGAGCACGGCGAAGTCGTAATGGTCTGGTCCTGGATCCCCGGTCTCGGACTCGACGCCGCCTACCTTTGGGACCCGCTGTCGGCCATGATCACCGCAGTCGTTACCGGTGTCGGTCTGCTCATCCACATATTTGCGATGGGGTATATGGCGGGTGACCCGAGGATTCCGAGATTCTTTGGCTACCTCAACCTGTTCATCGCTTCGATGCTGATCCTGGAGCTCGCCGCCAACTTCGGTGTCATGTTCGTCGGCTGGGAGCTGGTCGGGCTTTCCTCCTATCTGCTGATCTCGTTTTGGTTCGAGAAGCCATCGGCCGCCGCTGCAGGCAAGAAGGCCTTCATCGTCAACCGCATCGGCGACTTTGGATTCATGATCGCCCTCATGCTCATCTTTGCGAACTTCGGGACCCTCGACTTCGAGCACGTGTTCGAGGTGGCTCCTGTGGTGCTTTCGGCTTCGGCGGCAACCACGATTGCATTGATGCTGTTCGTCGGCGCCACGGGCAAGTCGGCCCAGATTCCGCTCTACGTCTGGTTGCTCGACGCCATGGAAGGTCCCACCCCGGTTTCGGCGCTCATCCATGCCGCAACCATGGTGACCGCCGGCGTGTTCATGATTGCCAGGGCCGCACCTCTGTTCGAGTTGTCGGAGCTTGCCATGGGAGTGGTTGCAACCGTCGGTGCGATCACCGCCCTGTTCGCCGGTACCGCGGCGATCGCACAACGTGACATCAAACGTGTTCTCGCCTACTCGACTGTCAGCCAGCTCGGTTTTATGGTGCTCGCCGTCGGTCTCGGCGCATATGTCGCCGGCATGTTCCACATCCTCACCCACGCTTTTTTCAAGGCCCTGCTGTTCCTGGGTGCCGGCTCGGTCATCCACGCCATGGCCGGTGAGCAGGACATGAACAAGATGGGCGGTCTTCGCAGAGTGATGCCGGTCACGTTCTGGACCATGACTGTTGCTTCCCTTGCCCTCGCCGGAATCGTCCCGTTCTCTGGGTTCTGGTCCAAAGACGAGATTCTCGCTGCGGCATTCGTTCACGGTGACTACGCCATGGCGTTGTGGGTGATTGGGTTGATTGCCGCCCTGTTCACCGCTTTCTACATCACCCGCCTGATGATGATGACGTTCTTTGGCTCACCGCGATGGGATGAATCGACGCATCCCCACGAATCGCCGACTGTCATGACGGCGCCACTCATCGTCCTGGCGGTGGGCGCATTTGCGACCGGATTCGTCAACCTGCCGTGGTCGCCTTGGTTGGAACACTTCTTGGAGAGCGCCTTCGAGGGAGTGGAGCACGCAGAATTGCCCGCCACCTATCTGGGTCTTGCCACCTTGGCTAGCATCGCCAGCCTCCTCGCCATGGTCGGCATCTTTTACGCATACCGTCGCTACCACCGCGACGAACTGCCGGACGAGTCCCAGGGGGTGTGGAAGACGTTGCTCAACGGCTACTACGTCGATGAGCTGTACGGCCGCACCATCGTTATGCCCGGAAAGGCCGCGTCCCAGGCTCTTGCGGACTTCGATGCCAATGCCGTCGACGGTGCGGTCGACGGTGTCGGTGGTTCGGTCAAGCGACTCGCCGAGAAGGCCAAGCCACTGCAGTCGGGCTTGGTCCGCAGCTATGGCGTCTGGATTCTCGGAGGAGCGGTCGCGGTGGTACTGATAATCCTGGTGAGGGGAGCGTTGTGATGTTCCCAGTGCTCACCCTGATGATCTTGCTGCCTGTCGTTGCGGCGGTTGTCGTCGCGCTTGTCCCCAAGAATCGGTCCGAGCTGATCTACCCGCTGGCGCTGACTCTCAGTTTCCTACCGCTGGCCATCGTCGGCTACGTCCTGTGGGAGTTCGAGGTCGGCGAGCCCGGATTCCAGTTCTCCCAACAGGTGCTTCTGTATGAGCCATGGGGCGTTTCGTGGAACCTTGGCGTCGACGGCATCTCATTACTGCTGCTTGCGTTGACCGCGATCCTCTTCCCGATCTCCATCGCGGCATCGAAGTCGGTTGAGAAGAACCAGAAGATGTACATGGTGGCGATGTTGCTTCTGGAGACCGGCATGCTCGGGGTCTTTGTGGCGCTCGACCTGCTCATGTTCTTCGCATTCTTCGAGATCACTCTGGTACCGATGTATCTGCTGATCGGCATCTGGGGGAGTGGGAACCGCATCTACGCCGCGGTGAAGTTCTTCCTCTATACCGCCCTCGGTTCGGCGCTGATGCTCACCGGCATCATCTGGCTAGGCACAATCGGTGGATCCTTCGATTTCCGGCAACTACTCGACGTCTCGCTTTCGTCTGGTCAGCAGGCCTGGCTGTTCTTTGGCTTCGGTATCGCGTTTGCAGTGAAGGTCCCCATCTTCCCGTTCCATACGTGGTTGCCAGACGCCCATACCGAGGCGCCCACCGCCGGGTCGGTGCTGCTGGCCGGTGTTCTGCTGAAGCTCGGTACCTACGGCTTCGTCAGGTTCAACCTCACGTTGTTCCCTGAGGCAGCCGTTCGTTTCGCCCCTTGGCTTGCTGCACTCGCCGTGGTCGGCATCATCTATGGGGCGCTTGTGGCCATCGTGCAGCCTGACGTGAAGCGACTAGTGGCGTATTCCTCGGTCAGCCACCTCGGGTTCATCGTGCTGGGCATCTTCGCTATGACCAGTCAGAGCGTCACCGGTGGCGTTGTCCAGATGGTGAACCACGGACTGACCACAGGTGCTTTGTTCCTGCTGATCGGCATGGTGTATGAGCGTCGCCATACCCGTGAGATTGCGGACTACGGCGGGCTGGCCAAGGTCATGCCGGTCTTCGCCGGCTTGTTCCTGTTCTCTGCGTTTGCCTCCGCAGGCCTCCCTGGTCTCAACGGGTTCATCGGTGAGTTCATGATCCTGCTTGGGTCGTATCTGCGTTTCCCGGTGGCGGCTGTGTTGGCGGCGTCGGGTGTAATCCTTGCTGCCATCTACCTCTTGTGGGCCTACGAACGAGTCTTCACCGGTCCAATTACACACAAGGAGAACGAGAAACTCCTCGATCTCGATACGCGGGAGATCCTCATCATGGCCCCGCTTGTGGTGCTCATTGTGTTCCTGGGTGTCTATCCGAAACCAGCGCTCGACCGTATTGAGCCGGCCGTAGACGATGTGCTCGAACGAATCGAGGAAGTCACCGACTACTCGGTGCCTGAGTTCGGAATCGACCTGGCGACGGGAGGTGGCGAGTAGATGGAGAATATCGCTTTCCTTCCCATCGGGCCTGAGGTCATATTGCTGATCGGAGCAGTCATTGTTCTCATGGCTGCGGTAACGCTTGACCAAGATCGTCGTGACTGGGGTGTTGTCGGTGCGATCGCGTTGCTGGTCGCTTTCCTGCTGTCCTGGGCACAGTGGCTGCGTCTCGACTACCTGGAGCGGGGTCAAGAACTGGCGTTCAGCGCCCGTGGCGTCGAGTCGATTCACATGCCGATGGTTGTCATGGATCGGTTCTCAGCATTCGCCGGAGTTCTGATCTTCCTGATCGCATTCTTGGCGCTGGTCGGCAACTGGGGTCTGGTCAAGACGCTGGGCAAGCGCGGTGCAGAGTATGTAGCCCTTGTGCTCCTGGCTGCCGCCGGTCTCCACATGATGGTGATTTCGTCCAATCTGATCCTGCTGTTCATGGGGCTCGAGACGGCATCGATTGCTTTGTATGTCATCGCGGGCTTCGCCAGGGTCGAACGGAATTCTGACGAATCGGCGCTCAAGTACTTCCTGCTCGGGTCTTTTGCTTCGGCGATATTCCTGTACGGAATAGCCCTCGTTTACGCCGGCACGGGCAGTATCTCTATCTACGGGTCTGGCGGCATCCTTGCCTTCTTCTCGAGTCAGCCGGTTGCCGTGCTCGAAGTTGGCATCCTGCTGACCGGTATCGCGCTAATGATCGTTGGGCTTGCCTTCAAGGTCTCGGCGGCCCCGTTCCATCAGTGGGCTCCCGATGTGTACCAAGGGGCGGCGTCAGGCTCGGTTTCGTTGATGGCTGCTGGAGTCAAGGTCGCCGGCATCGCCGCGTTGGCCCGGGTTCTCATGGGTGCGTTCCCTAGCCGCATTGACGACTGGGCACCGATCATCGCACTGCTCGCTTTGCTTTCGATCATCGTCGGCACCGTCGGTGCTATCGGCCAGGGCGACGTAAAGCGAATGCTTGCCTACTCAGGCGTGGCGCACGCCGGATTCATGCTCTCCGCGTTTGTCGCCGGTGTCGGCGGTATCCCTTCAATCTGGTTCTACCTCGCTACCTACGCCGTGCAATTGGTTGGCGCTTTCACTGTGGTCAGTCTTGTCAGCGGAGTGCGGTCCGGGGCTTCACCGTTTGACCAGTACAAGGGGCTCTTCGAAAGGTCACCGTGGGTTGCGATGGCGATGGCGACCTTCATGCTCGGCATGGGTGGCATTCCTTTCTTCGCCGGCTTCGTGGGCAAGGTTGGCGTCTTCGGTGCTGCGATGTCGGCCGGCTACACCTGGTTGGTTGCGGCGGGACTCATTGCATCGATCGCGGGATTGTTCTTCTATCTACGCATCGTCGTTTTGATGTTCTTTGAGGCGCCGGTGATGGCTGAGGCTCCGGGAACGGCCACCGCGGCCCCACGGTTGGCAGGTGGCGCCGGATTTGTGATCGCACTGACCGCCGGGCTGACAATCCTGTTTGGGATCATCCCTTGGCCCTTGCTCAACATCGTCAAGAACGCTCTGTAACCGGTGCCGTCGGGCGGAACCGCAACTTCTAGCAAGGGTTAGATTGATCCCCCTATGACTCGTGCACGTTATCTCGCCGCTACATCCGTCTTGGGCCTTGCTCTCTTTGGCGCCCTGTTGCCCTTGCGCGGCATCGTCGCTGAGATCGTCACGACGAACATCTTTCTGGTTGCTGCCGACGAACTCGAAGACGAAGACCTGTACGTTGCATCAGCATCGGCGAAGATCGATGGCACCGTTGAAGGCGACCTCACCATCAGCACCGGTGATCTGCTCATCAACGGTGAGATCACAGGCGATGTGTTTGTCCTCAGTCAGGGGACCGTGGAAGTAACCGGCACAATCGGCGGTTCGCTGCGCGGTACGGCGCGGACGGTCATCATTGACGGGTCAATCGGAGACGACCTCGCTGTTGCCGCCGTGACGACTCGGGTCTCAGGAACCGTCGGTCGTGACGTGCTGGTCTTTGGCGGATCGTTTGAGCTGGACGGCGAGGTCAAGAGAGACATTTCCGGCCGGATGCTTTCGGCCGGCATCGATGGCAAGGTTGGCCACGATGTCGACATCGCTGTCGGCAACCTGACGTTGGGGCCGTCCACAGTGATCGCTGGTGATCTCTTGTATCGCTCCGGTTCCGATGCGGACATAGCAGCAACCGCCCAGGTGGGCAGTCAGATAGCGAAGCTGCCCACTCGCGGTGCGTTCGGTGTGGAAGTTGTGCTCACCATCGCCACCATCCTCGGGTTCTTCAGCTTTCTGTTCTCCGGGATTGTTCTGCTGTGGCTGTTCCGCAGAACTGGCCCGGGGGCGGTGACTGCGGTTCTAGAACGTCCTTTGCGGGCCGCCGCGATCGGCGTTGGAGCGTTGATCGCCCTCCCGATCTTGGTCCTTGTGTTGATGGTCACCCTGGTGGGTATTCCCGTTGCCCTTGCGCTGCTGGTTTTGTTGCTACTGGCGCTGCTGTTTGGGCCAGTTCCCGCCGTTACCGCCGCTGGTTCCAAGATGTTGCGGGGTCGTTGGGGCCTGTTTGCCGCGTTCTTCTTGGGTGCGACATTGTGGCGCCTGGGAATTTGGTTGATCCCGGTGGTCGGCTTTGGCCTCTACCTCGGGGCGCTCGTCGTTGGTCTCGGCGGCTGGTTGGTCGCGATATGGGAACATCGCCGCGAAACCCCGGTGAGTGCGGATCTGTTGCCGCGGAGTCCGGCGCCGGTGGGGGCGGCGGTGATACCGTCACCCGTCGGTTGGGATGCACCGCTGGCTCCGGGTAGCAAGAGGGATGCTGTGGAGCCGGACGACGCGGAGGAAGAGGTCTAGCCCTCTTCCTCTGCGTCGCCGAAGACAATCCTGGTGTCCGCAACAGCACCCGCACTCGAGCTGTATCCGACGGGGTCGGTGGGGTGCGTTGGCTCTGGAGGGGTTTCACCCGCAGCCAGGGCAGCAAGTCTGGTATCGCGCTCTGCGATGGTGGCGCGGAGTCGATCGGCCTGGGCCGACGCCTCCTCCAAAGCAGTCTCCAGTCTCCGTTTTTCTTCAGCGAAGTCTTCGGAAACCTCAGCTGCCGTGGTCTCTACAGCCAGTTGGCGAGAGCGTTCCTTGGCGTCTGCCAGTTGACCGCGTAGCGAAGCTCGTTCGGATTCGAGTTCACGAACCGACGCCTGCGCGGTCGCCAGTTCGGCGACGACGCCGGAGGCAATCTTGGGTGCGCTGCGTTTTGTGATCCGGCCGAGCAAGAACCCGACGATGGTGGCACCGACCATGAAGGCGGCTATCTCTGTAACGGCATAAAGCATCCGTTTCCCTCCGGCTCTCTATTCGGGTGGTCCAAGTTTGAATTCAATGCGACGGTTCTGGGCGCGGCCTTCTTCTGTTGCGTTGTCGGCGATGGGTTGAGCCTCTCCGTAGCCGACCGCAAACACTCGGGCAGGGTCGATGCCAGCAGCGATGAACCAATTCTTCGCTTCCTGAGCTCTCGCCTTGCTCAGCGCCATGTTGGTGGCTTCCGAACCCGCACTGTCGGTATGGCCTTCAACGGTAATCACCAGGGTGGGGTTTCTAGTGAGAATGCCCACACCGACCGGCATCAACTGCTCGAGCTCAGGTGTGAGCTGGCTGCTAGCCGACGGGAAGCTGGCGCCGTTGAGGAGCTGGCCGCTGATGACGTTGTCGTAGATCTCGACGTGCCACTCCGGGAAAGGAGCAAATGCAGGGAATACGAGCGGCAGACGGAACAAGGAGAAGGTGGTGTCGACTCCGGGGTCGAGTTCGATTTCATTTACGACATTGTCGGCGCCGTAGCTATCGGCAGCTAGCCCGTTGGCAAACTCGACGAGAGCCTGGCTGGGCACCTTCCCGCTGAGACGGATTATGCCGTCACCGTCGACGACGGCATTGATCGAAGGCGGTGTCAGCCCTGTTACCTGAACCTCGCTGGTGAGAGACACGTCTGGTCCCAGTGCTTGTGCCAGGGCGCCTTGGAGCTGGGTGAGACGCTCCTCGGTTGGTGCGTATCCGAAAAGGGTTGCTTCTTCCCCGACGATGGTGAGACCGGAGGTACCGATGATGGGAAGCACCGCGATGGCATCTGCGATGCCGGGAACCCATGACGCCGTTGGGATGTCAGGGTCCACTTGGAGTTCGTTATCGAGCAACGGGGCGTAGATGAGATCCGAGACCGCGGCCATGCGCCCTGCCGCTTGTGCATCGGGGACGGTGCCGCGCACGGTTAGCTTGCCACCCTCGAGTCGCGCATCGAGCCGGGCGACCTGAATGGTGTCATCCTCGTCAGCGATTGGGGGCAGCGTCGATGCAACTGTCGTGGTCGGGGCGGTTGTCGTCGGTGTGGCAACGGTGGTCGTGGCCCCAGCTGTCGCCGGTTCGCTGTCAGATCCAGCATCGGCCCAGGCAACCACCCTGACGCCGTCGATATCAGCGACCGTGGCTTCGGCGCGAGAACGATCGGCGGGTGCACCTGTCAGGGTTACGTCGCGACCCGACACTTCTACCACCGCATCGATCCCCGCCTCGGCGAGTGCGGATTCAGCTTTCGGACCGAGATCGTTCTGCTCTCCGGTTACCCCGATTGCTACCGCAGCTCCAACAAGAACGAGCCACGCAACCATCAATAGCCGTACGCGCCAACTTCCAGACGACATGTTTCCATCCTGATTGGAATAACCCTTCGATGGATATTCGGCCCTTTTTGAGGTCCGATCAAGGATTTTGTCGCGAAACCCAAGTCCTTCTGGATTGCGGTGTTTATGGCTGGTCCGGGGTTCCGCTGGTCCCAACCGGGTTCAGAGGCATCCCTGGGATCCAGTCAGCTGCAGGCACGGATTCCCAAGTGGCCAGCGCATCGTCTATCAGGCCGGTCCGCATCTGCGCCATGCCCTTTCGGAGCCGATAGGTGCGTGCCGCGGTCTCGACCCGGCCACCTTCGGAAAGGTCGCACACTTCCCGCGCCCGTGTCGAAAGCTCGTAGGTGCCAATCTGCCGGGCACGATCAACGATTTCCTGCTTGGTATGTGCAATCAGAGGGCGGAGTAGTGGGGCCTGGGCGTACTTATCTATCTCAACGAGGTTGGCTGCCGTTTGCGACGAAACTTGGCCAAGCGAATCGCCGGAGACAATGATTGGTAGATCGAGTTGCTTCGCTACACGATATGCGGCCTCGGTCATCAGCTGCTTCAGGAGAACCTGACGCAAGCGGGGTTGCACCGCGGCATTGAGTTCTTTCTTGATTGGCTCGAAGTCGACCACATGGAGGGTGATGTTTGCACCGTGACCCCACTGCGAGGCGAGAAGATGACCAACCGCAAGAGCATGGTCCGCTTGGTTGCACTCGAGCTGGAAATGGAGCATGTCGACAGGGCAGCCGCGCCGCATCATCATCCACGCCGCTACCGGCGAGTCGATACCCCCGGACAGCATCACCAGAGTTGATGACTGGGTGCTGATGGGCAGACCGCCGGGGCCTGCCCATGATTCTGAGACAACGACTGCCTTGGCGCCCTGCACCCGGACCCGCACCGTTGCCTGGGGGTTGGTGAGGTCAACGCCTGTCGAAACGTCATAGAGGGCATTACCGATGGCGATCTCTGCGTCGCGCGACTTCCACGGGTGATTGCCATTGCGGCGGACCCGCACCGCAAAAGTCTTGTCTGTGACGATGCCGGTTGTTAGGGCGGCCACGTTGCTGGTGAGCTCAGCAAGTGACGGAGCGGCGACGGCGGTCACACGGTCGATCCGGTCGAGGCCGAAGACCCGGCTAGCGGCCTCGCCTGCGGTGGTGAGGTCGGCTGCCTTGATCTCGAATTCGTGGCTGCCGCGACTTTGGACAACGGCATCGGGGGTAGCCACTCGCAGAGCTTCTTCAAGATTGGCCTGCAGAATCGGCATGAAGCGTTGCCGGGTACGACGCGATTTGATGTAGATCTCGCTGCTGGCGATGGCGCGCAGTGATTGTGGTGGGGTTGAAGGTGTTGTCATGTTCTCTTTCGGTATCCGCCATGATGCCACGAGTGGGACCGGCCCGGCTACGGTGGTGCAACGGATACGGAAGGTGCATATGAAACGTGTTCTTGGTCTTGGGTTGGTTTTGGTTCTGTTGGCCACAGCCTGCGGTGGTGGGACGTCAGTTACCGAGTTAGATGCGGGGGACTGTTTTGATGATCCCGATTCCGAGGTCGTGTCATCGCTCGAGTTGATCGATTGTGCCGAACCGCATGACAACGAGGTCTTCTCTCAGATCTTCATGCCCGAGAGCACGTTCCCCGGCGACACCGCCATCGGCGATTTTGCGTTCGACGGGTGTCTTGCCCCGTTTGAGGCCTACGTTGGCGAGAGCTATGAAGATTCGCCGCTCGACTACTTCTATCTTGGCCCCACCGAGGATTCCTGGGATCTCGGCGACCGTGGTGTTTTGTGCGTTCTCTACTCCGCCGACCTGTCCAAGCTCACCGGATCCTCGCGCGGCTAGCGAAGAATGTTCCTGCGTACGTGGGTGGCGTACGTGCGCGAGGATCTACGCAAGAACGGAGATTGGCGGCGCTTAAGGGGTAGTCACCGATAGGGAGGAGTCGTTGATCTGGTCGACGCCGAACTCCATGACCATCTTCATCGATCCCGTTCCTAGATCGTCCCCAGACTGGCTGGCGAGCAGTTCAGCGGATAACTCCACGTCGGCGAGGACTGCAACAGCGGTATTGGTCTCGACATCGACCCACATCACCATCTCGTTGACCGTTGCCCCTTCGAAGCCCTGCACCAACCCGAGCCCGCCAACCCCCATCAGCTTGGTGATGTCGGTCTTGACCGTCGGTCGACCGTTGCGGACCGTCTCTTCCCCCGTGATCGTTCCGGCGTCCTCAGTACCGAAGTCTGCCCAGAACAGCGGTGAGGTCGGACATGTGGCCATCGCTTCCTGGACGCCCATTGCGAACAGGCCGGACTCTTCGTAGCCGTTGCCGGCGTCGAACCAAAGAGTTTCCGGGGTCGCAATGATCGCCTGGGTGAACCCAAAGCCGCCGACGCCGCTCTCGACGCTGCAGTCAAACGACCCGTTGTCCCAGACGCCTTCGCCCGTAACCTCGAGGGCGGTGCCATCGAACTGCATCGACACGTCAATCGTGGCGTGGAAACTATCGAACGCGGCGGGAGGGGTGCCGGGAACCGTGTCGAAGGTCGGTGCCGCTTGCGATGAGTCGCTTGACTCGGCTGACTTTGCGGCCAGCGTGGTTGATGTTGGCAATGGCGCTTCGCTCGCAGGGGCAACTGTTGCACCGACCCCGCCCGAGCAGGCGGTGAGTGCCAGCGTTGCGGCAAGGGTGAGGGCTGAGCGTCGCATTGTGGGCCTTCCGTGAAGATGGACCCTTATCGGCTCACTGTCCCGACACCATTAGCGGGATGAGCCGTTCCGCATCAGTCAGCGCCCCGTGGTTGCCCACCATGCGGTCATCCGAAAATCGATGGAGCAGTAGAGCGTCATCGTCGGCGATGAGTACTCCATCGGGGAGCCGCTCGGTCAGTTGAGGATGGCGGGGTTCGGGACCCCACCAGTGGATCATTTCCGCAAGGGGTACCCACGTGGCCGGGAGCCGTTCGGCAAGAGAGGCGCCATCGCCCTTGACGAACATGGCGCGACCATCGCCATAGAAGACGCGGTTCATGTGGTCTTCGGCAGCGATCTTGATTTGGTTTTGCTTTGGGAAGTCGATGTGGCCGTGATCGGCGGTTCCTACCGCGACGGCATGTGGAGGCAGCCGGTTGCCGATGGCTTCCCACGCACCGGCGACGGTCCGCAGCGCTTCCGCGTACTCCGGTGATTGCTGGCCGCCGACATGGGCTGCGAAGTCGACATTCGGGAGGTAGGCGACGATGAGACGATTGGGTTGGGCAGCGAGCTGGACAACGGCATCGACCCAGTCTGGGATCGAATAGACGCCCTCGAAACGGCATCCCCGGAACAGAACCTTGGTTAGCGGGGTGTCGTGAAAGTTGCCGGGCTGGATGGTGAGGACCTCAACGCCCGCCGCGGTGAGCCGTTCGGCGAGGTTTGGTGCGGGCAGGAACGACTCGAGCGGATAGTCAAGGGTCTTTCCCTGGAGCGTGGTCCAGTGGATTGTGTTGGCGACGACTTCGAGCTCGGGGAGCCACGACTGGTAACCGAGCAGACCGTGCTGCGACGGCGGCAGCCCGGTGGCCAGCACCGAGAGGCTGACGGTTGTCGTTGCCGGAAACGGACTGTCGATGGTTGCTCGCATCGAATCAGTAAGGGGCCCGGCTGCGGGATGGTTGAGTTGACCGGCGCCGAGGCCGTCGAAGAGGCAGAGCACATAGGTGTCAGCCTTGGGAATGTGCTCGGCGAGGTGAGCGTGGAGGCGCAGGGAAGCTGCAGCGCCAGTGAGACGGTGCTCGAGCTCTGCAATGAGGTTGACCAGGGAGCCGCCGTCGTAGTCGGGGAGGGTGATATCCATACGTTGGACCATAGTGGGGGCGTGCTCCACCCCACCTTCCATCGGCACCGCTACATTCCGGCCGCCGGAGGTGCGGAATCGAGCGGATCAAACTACACGGGTGGCTCGAGGGCACGGCGCTTCGAGTTGCGTTCATCACCGCATCCGTCCTGCTTCTTGGTGTCGCCTGGGCTTCGTCGGTTGACCTGCGTGCGTCACCCGACCGCAACTCAGTACCGCTCGAGATTCTGTCCGTCATGTACAAGACGTTCGCTTTCGTCGGCATGTGGGTGATCGCCCGCAGGCTCGGCAGCAGAAGCGTGAAGCTTCTTTCATTGCTGGTTCTGGCGTTGCTGGCCGGCGGAATAGCTCTCGATGTCGACGCTATCTCGTCGCTATTAGACCGTATCACCGAGGGCATCGAAATCGCGGACGAACCAATCACGGGCCTCTTCGGAGGGATAACCGTAGGCGGCGAAGCCACCCTTGGTGGCACTTTGGATATCGACCTGGTTGGCGGGTTCACCCCTGATATCGGTGACGAGTTCGAGGTGTTGCATTGGAGCAGCTTCAGCGGGGCGTTTGGTCACATTGTTGATCTGGCTCCGCACTTCACACCGGACTATCGCTCAGACGTCTTCGTCCTAGCTGTCGAGGAACCACCTGTGGTCGACTACCTGGACTTCTCTACTTTGGTGGTGGAGTCGTATGAGTACGGGCAGGATGATGGCACCGCTGAGGTGCTTGATGACGGGGCCTCGTTGCGTTTGTCCGGTAATGCGTGGAAGAAGGTCGAGTTCCCGACGGTGATTGTCCCGGAGACGGTGTTGGAGTTTGATTTCCAGTCGTCGTCTGAGGGTGAGATTCACGGGATTGGTTTTGATACTGATAACGGGATGTCGCCTGATCGGACGTTCCAGTTGTTTGGTTCTCAGACGTGGGGTATCCAGGATTACGCCACTTATGTGGCTCCTGGTGTTGTGCACTACGAGATCCCGGTTGGTCTGTTCTACACCGGTGGCTTTGACTATCTCGTGTTCTTGACCGACGACGACAGCAATGCGTCTGCCGAATCCGTGTTCTCAAACATCACTATCGAGGTACCCAGCCTGTAGTCGTCAGACGCGGTGCCTTCGCCTTTGGCGAGGGCACCGCGTCTCGATTGTCATGACTCCGTGCTGTGCACGCTCACCATGTGGCAGTGACTTCGAGATTGATCCGGAAACCAGCCATTGTTGAGCCATGACCATGGACAGGGCACGAAACCTGGCCCTACGCTCGCCACAGGGTGTCTGTGGAGGGTGGATTTGATGGGATCTCGTCTACGTCGTGCTGTCTTGGTCTTTGCGCTCGTCCTCACGGGGCTGCCGACGATCGCCGGAGCTGACTCCGGTACCTTGGTTATTACTGAATTCATGGCGTCCAACGACACGACGCTCATGGATGGGACTGGGGATTTCCCCGATTGGGTAGAGATCCACAACCCGGGCGGGAGTGCCGTCGATCTCGGCGGATGGGCGCTCACCGATGATGATGCGAATCTCGCCAAATACGTGTTTCCGTCGGTCACGCTCGATCCTGGCGCCTATCTCGTCGTGTTTGCGTCGACTCCGGCGACGACGCCGCCACCCGGTGAACTTCACACAGGTTTTGGTCTCAGCGCCGGTGGCGAATACCTCGGCCTTGTCGAATCGGATGGCGTGACCATTGCTTCGCAGTATGCGCCGGAGTATCCAGCGCAGAGCACCGACGTCTCGTTCGGGATCTCGTCGGCGGGCGGCCTTGCGTACTTCACGAGCCCAACTCCAGGTGCACCGAATGGGGTAGGTCAGGGTCTTCCTGTGGCGCCGCCCACCTTCTCCACGGAGCGAGGTTTCCACGACACTGCATTTGATCTTGTCCTCACCGATGCGACCCCGGACTCGACCATCTTCTACACCACCGACGGATCCGAACCGACCGCGTCGTCCACCGAATACATCGCGCCGATCCCCGTGACCACCACCACAACGGTGCGGGCGGTGGCACTCCGAGACGGTTGGGTCGACTCGTCCATCGAGACTCACACCTACATCTTTGTCGCCGATGTTCTCAATCAGCCGGCGGTAGTCGCCGGTTACCCCAACAATTTCTATTCGGTTGGCTATGGGTCGCCGGTGCAGCACGACAATGAGATGGATCCTGCCGTGGTGGTGGCATACGGCTCGGAGATGACTGCTGCGATGACGGCGATCCCGACTATCTCGATCGTTGCCGACCCGGGTGAGATCTTTGGCGACACCGGTTTCTACGATGGCGAGGATGTCATCAAGATGGCCTCGATCGAGGTGCTCTATCAGTCTGATCCGGCGGCGAACCATCAGGCGGAGACGGGCATTGAGTCGCATTCGCACGACCGGTTGAAGCGATCGCTGCGGCTCACGTTCAAGACGGAATACGGTGACACCTTCTTCGATACCGATCTGTTCGAGAACGCCCCGCTCAACGGTGATACAGCTACGGATTACATCAAACGCTTTGTCCTGCGGGGCGGCAACAACCGTGCCTGGTCCCGGGTCTGGAATCCTGATGACACCACTTTCACCGAAGACGAGTTTTGGCGGTCGACTCAGCTGGCGCTGTCGGGCGATGGTTCGCGAGGGGTCTTCGCTCACCTCTACATAAACGGCATCTATTGGGGGCTCTACAACCCGGTGGAGCGACCGGACGAGCACTTCACCTCGGAGTATCTCGGCGGCGACAATGACGACTGGTTCTTCCTGAATCATGGTGGTGCCACTGATGGCGACTCGAGCCGCTATCAGTACCTCAAGAACACCCTCGTCGATCAGGATCTAGCGGATCCCGCCAAGTACACGGAGATTCAGGAATACCTGGATATCGATCACTTCACCGACTACCTGTTGTCCTCGTGGTATCAGGGGGTCAGCGACTGGCCACAGAACAACTGGTACTACGGGAACCGCACAGATTCCTCGTCCTTGGGGTCCACCCCCGGGCGGTTCTACGCCTGGGACGGCGAATGGTCGTGGGATTCGGTCAACGGGTTCCCGACACCGCCGAATGGTCCCTGGGTGCACCCTCTGTTCCAAGACGGGGAAGACGGTGATGGCTACCTCATCGCTGAGCTGTGGCATGCGCTCAGAGCCAACAACGAGTTCATGGACCGGTTTGTGGATCGCGTCCAAGCAGTTGTCTCTGCAGGTGGGGCACTGTCCGACGCCGAAGCGCTTGCCAGGTGGCAGACGCTCAATGATGCGATTTCGGTTGCTGTTGTTGGCGAGTCCGCCCGCTGGGGTGACTCTCTGGACGATGGCACCACCCGAACCCGTAACCTGGAGTGGCAGGAGCAGGTGAATGATATCGCCGACATCCTCGACGGAAGTGCGGCCATGCTCATTTCGGCCCTGCGAGCTGAAGGTTTCTTCCCTGCATTTGACGCTCCCGTGTTCAGTCAGAACGGCGGCACGATCGACCCTGGTTTCGATCTCGAGATCTCAAATCCGGACGGCTCGGGCAACGTCTATTACACAACCGACGGCTCGGACCCCCGTGGTGCCGGGGGAGGCGTCGGCGCCACGGCCACCGAATACGTCACACCGATCGATCTGACTGCTACGACCACGGTCAATGCTCGGGTCGAAGATGGTGGTGAATGGAGCGCTCTGTCGTCGGCGCAGTTCGTGGTGGCGTCACCGTTGCGTATCTCCGAGATGCACTATCACGCGCTCGACCCAACCGCTGACGAAATCACCGCGGGCTATCTCGACTCCGATCAGTTCGACTTCATCGAGGTCCTCAACACCGGGCCGGCCCCTGTCGACCTTGCTGGGTTTGCTTTCACCTCAGGTATTGACTTCACGTTCCCGGCGATGACGCTCAATCCCGGTGACTACGCGACGGCGGTGCACAATCAGGCTGCCTTCGAGTCTCGCAATGGAACTGGCATCAACATCGCCGGTGTCTACTCCGGCAAGCTCTCCAACGGTGGCGAGGACGTCACGCTCGTCGACGAGTTCGGGGTGACGATCCATGACTACACCTATGACGACAAAGACCCGTGGCCGGAGACCCCGGACGGTGACGGACCATCGCTAGAGATTGTCGACACGGAGGGGAACTACAGCGCCCCGACGAATTGGCAAGCCAGCGTCTACGCCGGAGGCTCACCTGGTGGTGCACCTTTGGTCGATGTCACTGCGCCGGTCATTGTTCTGGTGGGTGCGAATCCTCAGACTATCGCCCAGGGTGCCCCCTATCTCGAGCTGGGGGCCACGGCGCAAGATGATGCCGACGGTGACATCTCATCTCTTGTCATGATCGATGCATCCACCGTTGATACAGGCATCGGCGGACAATACGACGTCACCTACAACGTTTCGGATTCGTCGGGCAACCCGGCGGCCGAGGTCTCCCGCACGGTCGATGTTGTCGCCGTGGGACCATTCTTTGAATACTTCGTTGATCAGTCTGTGGCTACCGGGTATCAGTGGGCGGACGGCGTCCCGGTAGATCTGACCGTGCAAACTCCCGACGGTGGCGGCGGGTGGAACCCGGCCTATCACTCGGATACCGCTGCATCTGCCATCGTGAGTCCAGGCCAGACGCGCGTTGAGTTTGATGTTGCCGGCGTGGGGGTGACCCCCGGCGACTTGATCACCCTGTCGGGCGACGCCGTTACCAAAGAGCTTGTGGTGTCTGCTCTCGAGATCTCCGATGTCAACGACTCGGCAGACACGGTTGCAGGCCTTGCTGAGGCCGAGATCGACGTGCGTGTCTCTATCTCCGACGGTCCGGGTTCGCAGCGCCAAGAAATCACTGACTCCGGTGGTGCATTCACCGCAGACTTCTCGGTGGTCGGAGACCAGAGCTTCGAACAGAACACCTACGACATCACCAGCGACTCTGCGGGTGAAGTCGCAACCGACGACGATGACGGTGACCGCACCATCCGCAGCTTTGAGCGGCGACCACCTGCAGGCTGCACGATTGCGTGGGATGTCGACGCAGACGGTGATTGGAGCGATTCAGCGAACTGGTTGCCGCAGCGGGTGCCGGACGTAAGCGACGATGTCTGCATCGACCGTTCTGGTGCGGATCCGACGGTTTCGGTGGACGGCGTGTTCGAGGTGAACAGCCTGGTGTCGAATGAGGCCGTGTCGATGCTCGGCAGCACGGATTCGCTCACGATCAACGGACCGTCGGTACTCAACGATGACTTCGTTACGTCCGGTCTGCTCACAGCCGCCGACTTGACCATCAACGGGTCGACCGTGTGGTCGGCCGGTAGTTGGACCGGCAACTTCGTCAACAGTGGCTCGTTGGAGTTTGGCGTCGGTGACTTGGACGGCACGTTCAACAACACCGGGACGCTCCGTGTCGGAGTGGTATCGAGCCTCAACGTGTCGGGCAATTTCACGAACTCGGGCACCGCGTATGTCGAGATTGCCGATGAGCCGAGCACAGCGTTGTTCGGGCAGGTGAATATCGGCGGTATGGCGGTTCTTGACGGCACGTTGGATATCGAGCTGGTTGGTGGGTTTGTGCCTGCGGACGGGTCGGAGTTCGACGTGTTCACCTGGGGCAGTTACAGCGGCAGCTTCACCGATATCGTTGATCTTGCCCCGCATTTCTCCGCAGCCGACTACCTCGCCAACGCACTTCGTCTCACTGCGAGCGTGCCCGTAGATGTCATCGACTTCTCCGCTCTGACGTTGACCTCCTATGAGAACGGTCAGGACGCTGGCACTGCTGAGGTGCTCGATGGTGGGGCGACGTTGCGTTTGGCCGGTAATGCGTGGAAGAAGGTGTCTTTGCCGACCACGGTTGAGGCTGACACGATTCTGGCGTTTGATTTCTCGTCGTCGTCACAGGGTGAGATTCAGGGGATTGGTTTTGATACTGATAACGGGATGTCGCCTGATCGGA
>JAAETI010000146.1 GCA_024228555.1 bacterium
AACCTTCTACTTCGCTCGAAGGGGATCCAATCGAACCCGTAGCCGGGAGCTGACTCCCGCTGGAAAACCCCATCGGTCCCGCTTGTCGTGTCACTAGGGTTGGGCTGTGGGCCATATTGACGTGAACTCGGTCAGCTTCTCGCTGACGGTCGGCCAACGGCTGCTCGATCAGGTCTCGTTCACGGTGGGGGAGCGCGAGCATGTTGCCCTCATCGGAGCCAACGGGGTTGGCAAGACCACCATGCTCCGTCTCATCGCCGGTGTTGAGCAGCCGAACGCGGGAGTGATCGGCCTCAGCGGCTCGGTGGCCTTCATGCGCCAGATGACGACCGACGACTCCGTCACCGTCCGCGACCTGTACCTCTCGCTCTCCCCCGAGCGATACCAGAATGCGGCGGCCCAGTTGGCCAGAGCCGAGAAACGTCTGGCCGACACCTCTTCGTCAGCCGCGGGCTCCGCTGATGGGACCTCCAGTGAAGATGCCGGCCTGCGCTACGCCAAGGCTCTGACCCAATGGGAAGACCTTGGTGGCTATGACCTCGAGGTGACCTGGGCCGCCAGCGCGGATCGGGCCGTTGGTAACGGATGGAGCGCCCTGGC
>JAAETI010000147.1 GCA_024228555.1 bacterium
ATCAGGACACGATCTTGACCCTCGAATCGATATTCCTTGGGTAGCCTGACAGCCTGGCTGCCACCGCTCTTGAAGACCTTGGCGTGATCGGGCATCTCACTCACCTCCCCTAGAGTATATACGAGAAGTATCTACATATGGGTCGATGATCGCCGTACCATTTGGGACTCAGGGGTCGATGAAGTCGAAGAGCGTCTCGAAGTACTGATCGGCCTTCTCCTCCGCCTCGATGCGGGCATTTGAGGAGAGTGCGCCATTCTCGAGCCGCGAATCGATCCCCGCTCGGCGGAGGCGCGATCCTGACGGTCGCCACCGCTCGCCGCGCCGGGAAGACGCAATCTTCGCCCGCTAAATCGAATCCTCCCGCGCGAAGACGCGATTCGGCGCGCTCGAATCGTGACTACAAAGTGCTTCGAGCGGTCTTCGAGCGGTCTTCGAGCGGTGCGAGCACGATCGGATCGTCAGGCCAGCAGTCTCACCCACAGTAGAGAAAGATGCATGGAGAGCAGGATTTCCGTCCCGAACGCCGGCGCCGGCCTGACGATCCTGATGATGCTGACGATCATTCCTTTACTGCGGAAATCAGGACAGACCGAGCCGGGAGGAAAGAAACAGAAGAAGAATTCCGGAGGCAGGGAATCATCATCAGCATCGTCAGGACGGAGGCGGAGTGCGGAGGCGGAGTTGCGCCTGGCCGCCCGGCGGGCGAGATGTTGCGGACCTGGAAACGTCCGGAAATGTCGAGAGCCGGTCACCATTCTCACGGTTGCCGAACGAGCACCCGAAATATCCGAGGATGACCACCGATTCCGAGACTCCCGCCTCCGGACTGACCCTCGAAGACGTCGCCACGCTGGTGGACGGCGCCAGCGAGATCGGCCCGGCCACCGCCGAGCGGCTCAGCCGGCTGATCAGCGCCCATCCCCTGTGTGCCGACCAGATCGCGCGGCTCGAGGGCATGGCGAGCGACGCCGGCCTGGACGCGGAGCTCGAGGCCCGGCTGAGTGCCGCCCTGGGCTGCAGCCGTGATCTCGACCTGCTGCTCGAGTCGCGTGATTGGCGGCACCCGAGCGAGGTGCTCGATCCCGACGGTGAGCGCGGCATCGCCTACCGCTCGCTGATCCGCGCCGCTGACGCTCGGATCGAACGCTCCCGATCGCCGGAGCTGTTGCTCGAGTCGCGCCGCAAGCTGGAGCGCGCCGAGGCCGCCGAGCGGGCCGAGGAAGATCTCGTGGCGTGTTTCGTCGACGGTCTGCTCGATCGCCCGCCCGAGCGCGCCGAGCGCCTGCTGCGCCTGGCCGACAGCCGCTACCGCCGGCAGAGCTCCGGGACCGGCGCCGCCGCTCCCTGAGAGCCGGCCACCCACGCTCGGCGTCAACTACTTTTGCTAGTAAATAGGTTCCAAATCACTGCTGTCCAAGATAACTCAGGGTTGAGCTGGCAACCCCCTAGAACAGCGGCTTAGAAGGCTGGATTTGGCGGAAATCACGGTAGAGGTCCCCTATGTCTCAGAATTTCGGCTGTCCAAGACCTGGGAGGTCTAAAAGAATCTGCTCAGGGTGTGGGACGACGGGTGGCGTCTCGAAGGGGTCGTGAAGCCAATCGGTCAAGTCCCTGTAGGTGAAGAGGTTGAACCTCAGCATCGAGGCAAGATTGGAGAAGGACCACGTCGCTTTGGAGAGGTAATGGAGCCATCGCAGCAGCAGCATGACGATCAGGGCTGTCCAAATCTGGATCCGCAGAGCGTTCTCGCTGGTGCCGATGAAGGTCTTGATCTTGAGGTTCTGCTTCACGGCCTTGAAGAACAGCTCGATCTTCCACCGCTCGCGGTAGATCGCAGACAGAGTGGTCGCCCCGAAGTCCAGGTGGTTGGTCAGCAGCACGATCTCGCGCTCGTTCTGCGCATCCCAGACGACCACCCGCCGCAGCAGATCCGGACAATCCTCTTGCGCCTTGGCGCTGGTGAGGCGGATGATCTCGTCGACGCGAATGGGGCGATTCTGCGGCAGCGGGCGCGCTTCGACGACCTCGTAGCGGGTGCGGGCCTTCATCCGCGTGACGAAGAAGAGACCCTTGGAGCACCATCGGCCGAAGAGAGCATAGTCGTTGTAGGCGCGATCCATGGCGATGATCGAGCCGGGGTTGAGATGCAGCGATTGAGCGACCTTGACGTCGGCTCGCTTGGCCTCGGTGATCAGCACGTAGGAGGGCATGTAGTCGTCGTGATCGAGCAGGACGTGGACCTTGACTCCACCCTTGGCGCGGCGGAACTTGGCCCAGGGAAAGAGCTCCAGGCACAGCGAGATGGTCGTGGCGTCCAGCGACATGAGCTTGTTGCGGAACCGAAACTTCGACGGCCGATGATTTCCCAGCACGCCCTTGGAGCGGAACCGCTCCAGGGCCGTCCAGAACAGGTCCTCATAGAGGCTGGCCGGTCGGTGTTGGTTGGCGTAGGCCAACGTCGACTTCTTCGGAGCCTTGTCGATCCCCACATGAGTGAGCTTGCCCAGACAGCAGGCCAGGCCGTTGCAGATCTCCCGCAACGAGTCGGCTTGAGCCAGCTGGCAGAACAGCATGGACACGAACTGCGTCCAGCAGGTGAATCCTTTGGCGCCACGCTCGGCGCCGTGCTTCTTGACCAGTGCCGCGAACTCTGTTCGCGGGAAGTGCTGCAGCAGTTGACTGAACAGACTCGCAGTCTTTACCATCGTCAGGCCCTCCGTTGTCTCTGTTTACCGTTCGGGGTCACGACGGTCCCTGGCAGGACCGTCCGGAGGGCATTCTACTGCTGCCGGCTGCCGCGGCCGGCTAGCCATCTGCCTCGGACAGCCAGCCGCTCCGGCCGCCCGCCAGAATCGGAAACCGCCCGTTTCGGCCGGCCAGCCGGCCATCGCCAACCAGCGTCAGCAGTCGCTACGCTGCCCGTTCCGGACCGCGTGAGGTGCTCTCGCGGCGCAACCAATGAACGTCCTCAATGGGCGTGAAATATAGTTTTTAGCCAACGCAGGATCTAAATGCTGTCTTGGACAAGAGTGATAATGCATGAAGAGGACTTCATAGTCCCGCTATGCGCAGATGGTATGTTGGATAGAGCGAGGCTTGATGAGGGGCGGATGCTTCTGTGGCAAGCGCGGTCGCCACTTGAAGCGTTGAAAGGAGTTGCTCCAAAGGATGAACGAGTTTTTGATGGCACCCGGATATTCGCCGAGAAGAGAGCGCGACATGAGATCCACTGGCAGCCGAGTCTTGAGCTTCAAACCAGGATTCGTGAAGGCATTTTTGGTTAGGCCCAGCGAGGATGATGAGCTCGCCGAGAAAGTCCGCGAGCTCGAGGATCGTGACCGGCTTCGTCTGGCCGATGCGATGGAAGCGACCGTTCGCCTGCAGATACGTCGTTGACGAGTAG
>JAAETI010000148.1 GCA_024228555.1 bacterium
GAGTGACAGTGTCCTCATCGCCGGGGTCAACGAACGCGAGAACGTGGCTGTCCTCGGCTGGGTGATAGCCGTCGTCGCTTGGTCCGTCGTAGAGGCGGGCGAACACGCCGAGATATTCTGCCGCGCCGTACTCGATCTCGGAGAGTCTCGAGTCAACCGAGTTCCTCAAGGTGTTGAGCGATGAGCCGGGCTGAACTTCCACGGTCGCGCCCGATGGTGGGGCACCCTGAAGGAAGTAGCCATTGAGGCCGTCGGTCCAGATGGGCGACGAGTCCGCAGCCAGTACCACCGATAGGGCCCCCCAGCTCAGGTGCCGTTCGCTGGTGCATTAGCCGCCGCCGATCCAGCTTGTGTCGCTGTCGGGCTCTCCGAGATGAGCTACTAGTTTCTCGATGGCTTTCGTTGAGTCGAGGCCCCAATTGAGGCCGGGTCCCATCCCTTCTCCGTCAAGGTGGATCGTCGGGTCGGTGCCCTGTGGTCCCGAGGTGGTTGGCGCCTGGACGGGTGTGGCCGGTGGGTCCGAGGTCATCGTGGAGCTGGCTGGGCCGGGAGGGACAGGAACCTCGGTTGTTGTGGGGCGGGTGTGTGGCTGACCAATCGTGGAATGGGTTTGCTCAGTCGTGGCGGAGGAGACTTGCTCTGCACTCGGGTTCACGTCGCCAGACGCGCATCCCCCGGTAAGTGCCGCTGCTAGCGCCAAAGAACCGAGGAGCTTCTGCACTACTTGGCCTCTCACCCCACCAGCGCTCGGGGGTGTGGGTGGAACCGTGTTCGCCGGGTGGTTCCGTTTTACCAGACCTGTGCTGATCGGCTGCTGTCCCGCGGGGTTGGCCTTTTATCGATGTGTCTACCGGCCGATGTCTGTGATTTGGGTGTGGCTCGAAAGAGGTGGGAGCTCATCGCGCCAATCGGTCGTGCCTGCCCCGGTTCACGAACCAAGGCAAGACAGATGCCAGCGATGATCGGGGTCGACCCTCACAAGGGGTCCCACACGGCGTAGCGATCGCAATGGTGGGGTGAACCTGGATGAGATCCGGGTGTCAGCATCGCCTGACGGGACCGACCAGATTCTGGGCTGCGGTTTGTGCGATTCAGGTCGTGGGCTGGATCAGAGCAGTGCTTCTCGGCGCTGTTCCCACCCCCTGCTGAGTCGCTCAGCCAAGGCGGCGAGATCTGGGCTGTGATCCTTACAGGAGCAGACGTCGGAGTGCCGAGAGATCCTGAGCGAATGGCACCCCTGCACCACGCCGTAACCGCCGCCGAGGACGCCGGCTATCAGACAGGACCGACGGATTGCGACTTCGGTGCCGCCGAAGCTCTCGGCCTGGTACCCACCGAAGGGCATGCGATGACCGTGAGCGGGTACTTCGACACCAAAGTCGATGGCGTCGCAGCCCAGGCCGCATTCGCAGCACGAGGAATACCCAGCGATGTCGCCGTCGTCCAAACCTTCTGCCTGGACCAGATGTAGCGGCCACCCAGGCTGAGCGCGGGCCGCGTCGTCCTACGAGCTCGAGGCGCTCTGCGAGCCGTTTGGCGGCGAGGATGGGTTGCTGTGCGCATCGCCGCCCGGGCTTGGCCAACACGGTCATGGTCCGGCGACTTGCGGAGTCGAGACAGATCGCGTGTGGCTTGTTCTCACAAGGGAAGGGTGGAGCCTCTCGGGCGGCGGAGTCCGGGTGGCCTCGCTCTTGGGGGTGTCTAGGCTGGACTGATGCGGTTCGTGTCGACAGTAATGGTTGTGCTTGCTGTGGCTTCGTCCAGCTGTAGTAGTGAACCCGCTTCCGAAGTGGTGTCGACACCGTCGGTCGAAGCTGGCGGGACGACCGAGCTGTCACCGGTTGAGACGAGTCCGGTCCCTACCGGTCCGACGGTGCCGATTGAGGATGACTCACAGGTCGACGAGGGGACTCCCACTAGTTCTGTGGCAGCCGAGACCGTGCCTGACGACGTGGTCACTCCCACTAGTTCTGGGGTAGCCGAGACCGTGCCTGACGACGTGGCCGTCGCGCTGGCCCAGCAGAGTTATGTGGGCATCGACGGGATCTGCGACGACGTCTCTGCGGACCCGTCGCTGTTCTCGGGCGGAAACTGCCTCTCCCCAATTGGCGACGGTACCTTCGGTCCCAACGCCTACTCGCTGGCTGCCGGGTTCAACCCGGTCGGCTTCGTCATCACCTACAAGCTCACCGAGGATGGGTGGGCAATCGACCAAGAGATCGACACAAGTCTGATCTTCGCCACCTGTGACGTACCGGCGCCACCGGCGGACGCTGAGGTTCTCAGTAGCGATCATGGCTTCGACATCGACTTCAACAAGGGCGAAGACCGGATCGTTGTGTGGAGCGTGTCCGGCACGACCTTTGTTCAGGCCTATGGAGAGTCGACGCTGAAATCAGAGCCGTACGAGATCCCCAAGGGTTACGAGCTGGTCGGGTCCGGCAATCGCGATGGATCGGGGCCAGATGATTACCTGATTCTCGCCGACAAGACCGGCGATCAGATCGAGATCGCGGTCAACGGATGCGAATGGGCCCCTGTCTTCGAATAACGCCTCCCCACATCGGGTCGTAGTCCTTGCCAGAACACCCGGTTGGAGATGCACGACAACGACAGCGACCTGAAGCATCCCGACCGGTGCGATATCCGGCAGTCTGAGCATGTCCGGCCGCTCGGAAACACGTGTCACCGACCCGCGTTCGGGGGCAGGGGGCGGCCGTGATGGTGGGCGCGCATTGTGGGACGGTGTTGCGCCTGAGCGGGCGGGGCTCTTTCGGCTTTGCGTAGCCGAGTTCGGTGTCTGGAGGATTCGGTTGCCGGGATGGGGTGCATTCTGTCGATTGCCCAGTGAGTGACGGTGTCCAAGGTCGGGGAACAGGGTGCGAGCGAAATCGGACGGCGCGATCGGCTGCTGGGTGCTTGACTCCCGTGGTGGCTCTGACCATCAGACGGGCGGTCGTCGACGACGCCGAGTCAATCGGCCGTGTGCACGTGACCGCGTGGCAGCGTTGGTCCGGTGAGGACGATCCGGGAAGGTCGTTGCAGCCCGGGGTGTCCAGCAGCACATCGATCTGGTCGTCGTCTGAGCGAGGCCTGTCAGCTGATCGGGGAGGCCCGGGGGTTGATCGAAGTGGAGGTGCCATCGTTGGCTGGGGAATCCCCAGTAGCGGACGTCGATGATCCGCCAGTCAGGCCCTGCTTCTACGTCGACGACAAGATCGATGCAACCGCCATCTGCGCTGTCTGTGTCGCCACGACAGAAGATCACCTGACCCCGTCCTTGGGAGGCGCCGGCCTGGCCGGGCGCGAATCCGAGTGGCGCTAGGACCGGATCGAGGATCTCGGCGATCTGGTCAAGACCGCCATCACTTTCCTCGGTTGGGTAGGGAGCCCACGGGTCCGCGGCGTCGGAGAGTCCGCATCACTGACCCGGCGGATGGGGACGGTGGCGGGGCGGGATATAGGGGCGCGCGTCATGGGATGCTCCGGGCGCCTGACGGGCCTGTCCGGTATCGGCACGAGGGGTGCGGGGCCGAGGGCGGTTCCGCGGAACCGTTCTGTCCGGGATTCTCGGCTGTTCTTGGTTGAAATTCCCGGACAGAAGGCCGGTTCGACGGCAATCGCCGTACCGAACCGAAACCTCTGCGCCCCGCCATGGACCAGACCGCACCCTA
>JAAETI010000149.1 GCA_024228555.1 bacterium
AAGAAGGCGCCTGCCAAGAAGGCGCCTGCCAAGAAGGCGCCGGCCAGGCCACGGCGCGCCAAGAAGATCGTCAGTCCGTTCTCCGTTGGCGACTACGTGGTGTACCCGCACCATGGAGCAGCAACCATCATCAAGCGGGAGAAGATCGACTTTGCCGGTGAGAAGCAGGAGTACTTCGTCCTGGAGATCGCAACCGATCAACTGACAGTGCGAGTGCCGGTCGGCAAAGCGCTGGATCTCGGAGTGCGCCCGGTCATCTCGCAGAACAAGGCGCGCCAGGTCTTCAGGACCTTCAAAGACGAGCCCCAAGAGGCAGGCAAAAACTGGAGCCGTTGGTACAAGTTGCTCACCGAGAAGATCAACAGTGGTGACATCTTCCAGGTAGCCGAAGTTGTGCGCGACCTCACCTACGCTCAGCAGATCAAGGGGATCTCCCCTGCCCTGAAACGTATGCTGGCGAAGGCCCGACTCATCATCATCTCAGAGTTGCGGTTTGCCCTCGACCTTGACGAGGAGGAAGCAGTCAAGAGACTTGACCGTGCGCTTCCCAAAGTAGAAGTGCCCGAAGACGAGTGAGTGTTCCCCCCGACTCCGCATCCGTCTGGGGCATCGTTGTCGCTGGCGGTGCAGGGCTCCGTTTCGGCGGCCCCAAGCACTCGATGGAACTCCAGGGCAAGCCACTTTGGTCTTGGGGCCGTGACATGCTGGTTGACGCCGGGGTGAGCCACGTCGTTGTCGTGGGTCCCGTTCCCGGAGGTATCCCCGGAGGGAACCGGCGCCGCGATTCGGTTGCTGCAGGTCTTGCCGAAGTCCCCGACGACGTCGATTTTGTTGTTGTCCACGATGCCGCCCGACCGTTTGCGACCAAAGAAATGATCGAAGCGATCATCGAGACGTTGCAGACCAGGGATGTTGACGGCGTAGTTCCAGCAGTTCCGGTGCGCGACACCCTCAAAGAAGTCGACGACAATGACATCGTCTCGGGCACGTTGCCTCGCGACCACCTGGTTGCTGTTCAAACTCCGCAAGGGTTTGCAGCGGCTCCGCTGCGGGCCGCGCATGTCGCAACGGAAGGCAGCTACACCGACGACGCCGGGATGGTTGAGGACAACGGTGGCCGAGTTGCGGTGATTCCTGGGGATCCTCGCAACATGAAGGTGACCTTCCCCGAGGACCTCGCCGTGATCAGAGCTCTCGCCGAAATCGAAGGCAATTAGGTCCCCGTGAGAACAGGGTGGGGCTTCGATGCCCATCGCATAGGGTCGGTCGGACCAATGCGTATCGGTGGTGTCACCGTCGACGAATACCGCGGTCTAATCGGAACCAGCGATGCTGACGTTGCCCTGCATGCACTTGCCGATGCCATTTTGGGGGCGGCAGCATTAGGCGATCTCGGCACCCACTTCCCCTCCAGTGATGAGCAATGGCGCGACGCCGATTCCAGCGAACTGCTGCGGAAAGTGGTGGGAATGGCGGAGGCCGCTGGGCACACCGTCGATTCCGTCGACGTGACCGTCATTGCACAGACGATCCGTATCGCCCCACATCGTGAAGAGATACGTGCTCGTCTGTCCGAAATCCTGGGAACACCGCTCGAACGAGTTTCGGTGAAGGCGACCACCACCGACGGGATGGGTTATCTAGGCCGCGACGAAGGCATTGCAGCCACGGCAGTGGCCGTTCTTCGCTAGCGCCCAATTGCCGACAGGGTTGCTCGCGGATCGTTCGAGATGATCCCGTCGACACCGGCCGCGACCAGCGTCGCGATGTCATCCGGATCATCTGCGGTCCACACGATCACACCAAGCCCGGCTTGGCGGGCTGTCGCAACGAGTTGTGCCGCATCAGGCACGACGTCAGATACATGCGGCGCTATCCAGCTGTGTCCGGCGGCGGCGATAGCGTCGACACCCCCGGCAATATCGAATCCCGTGTTCACCAGTTGTGCAGTGAGGATGGTGTCGTCGGCAGTGCGAACGGCGGCGACAGTCTTGGGGTTGAACGAACTCACAACCACCCGATCATGGATGTCGTTGACCGCCACCCACCGGGCGACGACTCGGGCCATCTCGTGGGTGTCGTCGTAGTCCGCATCCGTTGGGAAGTTCTTGATCTCGACGTTGATGAGCAGATCGCCGAGGGCGGCCAGCGCTTCGTCGAGAGTCGGGATCTCTGGGTGGGTGGCCCGGACAGTTGCAAAGTCATGATGAATGAGCGGCCCCATCTCGCCGACATCGGGATCGTGGTTGAGCATCACCGCACCGTCCGCGGTGAAACGGACGTCGAGTTCAACTCCATCGGCACCGTGGGCCACCGCCATTTCGAATGCCTCGATGGTGTTGTCGCCGGCGTGTGCAGACGCGCCACGGTGTCCTAGCACCAGCGGTCGGCCTAGTTCTACTGGATTGATCAAGGCATGCCTTTCGTCGACGAGAAGGGTCCCAGACCCAACGCTACCCGAGCGCTGATACCATCACCTGCCATGCGTATCTTCAACACCCTCGGACGGACCCTCCAAGACTTCGAACCGGGCGACCCGGGCAAGGTCTCGATGTACGTCTGTGGAGCCACTGTCCAGTCCCGGCCTCATGTCGGGCACGGCCGATACGCTGTCGTCTTCGACGTGGTGCGGCGCTACTTCGAGTGGCTCGGTTACGACGTCACCTACGTTCGCAATATCACAGATGTGGACGACAAGATCATCAACGCGGCAAACGAGATGGGCATCACCATCGAAGAGGTTGTCGAGATTGCGGGCGGCGCGTTCCGGTCCGCATATGAGTCGCTAAACGTTGCTGCTCCCGATATTGAGCCGCGGGCAACGGAACACATCCCAGAGATGATCGAGATGATCGAGGAACTGATTTCCCGCGATCATGCATACCCCGCCGATGGCGACGTGTATTTCAGCGTCCGCAGCTTCCCCGATTACGGCAAGCTGTCGGGCAGAAATATCGATGAGCTGCGTAGCGGGGAGAGAATTGAGCCCGGTGAGGGCAAACGTGACCCTCTCGACTTTGCGGTGTGGAAGGGAGCCAAGCCCGGTGAGCCGAGCTGGGACTCTCCGTGGGGTCCGGGCCGCCCCGGGTGGCACATCGAGTGCTCGGCGATGGCACACAAATACCTGGGGGTCGGCTTTGACATCCATGGTGGTGGCCATGACTTGGTCTTCCCTCACCATGAGAACGAGATCACCCAGGCGGAGGCCGCCGGGCATGTCCCGTTTGCCCGCTACTGGATGCACAACGGTTTGCTGAATCTGTCCGGCGAGAAGATGTCGAAGTCGACGGGTCATGTTGTGGATCTTGTGGAAGGGATCGAGAAGTACACACCGGGGGCGGTTCGGCTCTTCTACCTACGGACCCACTACCGCAAGCCGGTCGAGTTCGGCGAGGAAGCGCTGATCGATGCGAGGGCGTCGTTGGATCGGATGTGGGCGTTTCGACGCAGAGTTCCGGGGCCGGTGGAGGACGCACCGCTCGAGTCCGCGATCGATGCGTTCAAGGGGGCAATGGACAACGATCTGGATAATGCCGGTGCGCTCGCCGTCTTGTTTGAGGTCATCCGTGAAGGCAACCGCAGGCTTGATGCCAGCGAGGATGCCGGTCCTTGGGTTGCCGCCTATGACGAGATCATCGAGGTGCTTGGCCTCGAGGAGCCGGGAGCCGGGGTCGAAGACATCCTCGACGAGATCGAGACGTTGGCGCTGGGTCTTGGTATCGAGGGTGCGAGCGGGGAAGCGGCCGTCGATGCACTGATCGAGCTGCGGGCGACTGCGCGAGCTAACAAACAGTGGGCGGTGGCCGATCAGATCCGAGAAGGGCTGACGGCAGCCGGGATCGTCTTGGAGGACACGTCTGATGGCGTCCGCTGGCATAGGGGATAACCTCGAGGGCTTTCACGCGGTCCGCGCCGCGCTCGATGCCGGGCGGGTCACCAGCCTCAAGGTCGAACACTCGCGGGTTCGCCGCGACGACTATCGCAAGCTCGTCTACGACGCAACCGTCGCCGGGGTATCCGTCACCCGGGTCGACGACGTCCGCGATGATGCGGTGACGGCGGCTCCGCAAGGAGTCATCGCCAGAGCGCGGCCGATCCCGTTCGTGTCGATACAAGAGGCTACGGCGGCCACATCGCCACCGGCGCTGCTGATCCTTGACCATCTCGAAGACCCGCGCAATGTCGGTGCGATTGCTCGCTCGATGGTCGCGGCCGGTCTGCGCGGTCTGGTCCTACCGGAGCGACGCTCGGCCCCACTAGGACCAACCGCCTTCAAAGCGGCGGTTGGAGCCTTTGAGCACTTGGTGGTGGCTGAAGTGAAGTCCACCGCCGATGCGATGCGCCGGCTCCGCAAGATGGGGGTGTGGCTGGTTGGCCTCGATGGCGGTGGGGATCGTTCGCTCTTTGGCTGTGACCTGTTCACCGAGCCCCTGGCCATCGTGATCGGAGCCGAGGGGAAGGGGCTCACCCACCTTGCGTCGGAGCTGGTCGACATCACCGTCAGTATCCCCATTCATCCTGATGTGGAGAGCCTGAATGCATCGGTTGCGGCGTCCCTCGCCGTATTTGAGGTAGCCCGGATGCGGGGCACTAAACTCGGCGGCCCGCTGGCGTAGCTCAGTCCGGCAGAGCAGCTGATTTGTAATCAGCAGGTCATGGGTTCGAATCCCTTCGCCAGCTCGGTGGGAATCCTCTGTATTGCAGGGGATTCCGTCTATCGCTCTATTGCGCACCAAGCCCGATCACCCGGCTCATCCGAAGAGCATCGCTATCCACTCTTTCTGCATGGTGTGACCTACGCCCCGGATGAGTTCAACATGGGGTGGACAGCGCACGCACTTCGGCGAGTTCGCCATATCGGTCCAGTTGGATCTGCTGCCTCGGGTCCCACAAGCCAACTCGGGCGCAGCCCAGGATACGATTGCGGTTCGATCGCCGATCTGCAGCAAGGCCTCGGTATCTGGTTTGCAGCGGTTCTTCACTTGGGACTCGGCGGGTGTTTGGGCCCTAGCTATGGGACAGGCGGTCGGACACCGTGAAGAGACTGATAGGGCATGTCACTGGGGTTCGCCGTCGTCGGTGTGGCCGCTGATCTCGAGGCATGTGTGAAGGGCTCAGACGACATCTTGCGCCGCTGAGCTGAGAGGCTGACCGAGGAGGATGAGATGCGAGGGGCGATGGTGATTCTCGCAGCTGTTCTGCTGTGACCGGCTGCGGTGGCGGCAGCCCGTCCGTGAACGACTACGTCGAAGCGCTCAACGCGATGAACGACGAGTTTTTGCCGCGCGGTGAGGCAAACTACTCTGGGTGACCTCGGTAGAGAGCCTGGCTGCAGACATTGGATTGGTCGGTGGAACAGGGCGATTGGACAGTTGTCGTGATGAATGCCGACGACAAGGCCGGTGTTGACGCCATCCTTGTGCTCGGCGCAAGGCTTTCCAACATCGTGCCAGTGATGTGGGGTGTGCTCGCAGTCGGTGCGATTTTGATGTTGGGCGGCGGGCTGCTTGCGTTCCGAGGGTCGGAGTGGAGCGGGTAGAACCTGACGAGGCGGCGGATGAGATTCGCCGGAGGAAACGGGACTGGAGATTCTCCCAGGAGAAGGGCATGAGTGAAATGGGACCAAGGTTCTTTGAATGGGTAAACCGTCGGTACCGTTTGATTACGGTGGCTGTCTTCGTGTTGGCCGTGCTGATGGCCGGTGCGTTTGCCGTCCTGGGATCTAACGAGGAGCCGCAATTCGATCCGTCTGGCGAGATCTATGACACCGCCGCTCGAGTCGAAGAGGTCTTCGACTTCAGCGGGGGGACATCGATGCTTGTCTTTCTGGTTGAGGGCCCCGACGAGAGCGATGTGCTGACGCGCAACGCATTGTTGGAGTGGAAGGCAAATTCGGGATCGTTGCGCGCTGCTACCCGGGATGTTGGCGGGGATCCGCTCAACTCACATCTGACCACCGCGTTCAACAGGGATCTCAACGTCGAGATCGACGGCGTGTACTCGATTGCGGATGCCGTTGATGCGGAACTCGCCGGAGGACTCGAAGGCGCCACCGACGCCGACGTCAAAGTTGCCCTGGCTGCGGTGCTCGCACCGGACTCACCGAACGCAGCGCTGCGGGGGACGTTGTCGCGTCTGACAACGGTAACGCCGGGCACCGTCGCGGGCCAGGAGATTGAGGTTTGGGAGAGCCCCGCTTACCAGTCGCTGGTTGCGTACGAGTCCGACACGTTTGACGTAACGACTACCTCCACCGACCAAGAGGTTATCGACCTGGAGCGTTTCCTCGAGGTACAGCGTTGGGCACGTGAAGTACAGATCGAGCTGCGCGGGGACCAGGAGTACTACACCGCCATCGGGTTGGGTATCGACGTTGACCTGGCATTCGAGGAGCAGTTGACAGAGGCCATGCCGTTCATCCTCGGGGCCGTCTTCGTCATCGTTATCGTCGTCGGTGCCCTGCTGCGTTCCTATTGGGCTGCTGTGTATGTTGGCGCCGCCCTCACAGTGACGACCATTATCTACAAGGGGATCTGGGCGCTGCTAGGGCTCAAGGGGGGCATGCTGCTCGGATTCATCGTCCCGATTTCGATCATCAGCTTTGGTGTCGACTTCTTCATCCACGCCATCGGCCGTGCCCGCGAAGCCCAGGTCGAAGGCCACAGTCGTGAACGGGCCTACCCGATAGGCCTGTCTGCGGTAATGCTGGCTCTGCTGCTGGCGGCATTGTCGTCGTCGGCGGCCTTCCTCTCCAACGCCGTGTCCGGCATCGAGACGATCACCCAGTTCGGGGTGGGCGCCGCCGTCGCGATATTGGTGGCTTTTGCGGTTCTGGGGCTATTGACCCCAAAGCTGGTCCTTGCAACCGAAGAGGGCATGGGAGCGCCTCCTGAGCACCATGGTCCGCGTATCCCAACCAAGTTCGGGTTCCTGCTTGCTGCGCTGGTGGCCGGTGTGATGGTGGCCGGCGCAGTGTTTTCTCCGATCATCGGGGTGGTAGCTCTGCTCCTGTACTCGACGCTGTTCATCTGGCTTCCGTTCCGGTACACGCGAGGACGTAACGCTCGGGCCGCAGAAAAGGGCATCGCTCCCGACGACTCAATCAAGGGTGTTGGCCACGGGCTGCACGCGGCTGGCTATGTCGTCCATTTCCTCGCTCGGTGGCGCGTCGTCACCATCCCGGTGGTGGTCGTGCTGGCCGCAGCGGGACTGTGGGGGGCGCTTCAGGTCAGATCGGACTTCTCTTTCACAGACTTCCTGGCGAGTGATTCCGATACGGTGAAGAGCTTCGAGCTCCAGGAATACCACTTTGGTGCTCTGGGAGTCGGTACCGGCTACATCTACGTCGAGGGTGATCTCACCCCTCCGACAACGTTGCTGGAGATGCAGGCGGCGCTCGATGAGGTGTCGAACTCGGGCGTTGATTTCTCCCGCGACTTCAACGGTGACGTCGAAGTGGTCCCCAACGCGGTGAGTCTGGCACAATTTGCGACGGTTTCGGCGGCAGCGGCCGGTGACGTCGAGGCCGGAACCGGAGTCGAGATCACTGATACTGACGGAGACGGATATCCCGACACCCCGCAGCAAGTGGCGGCCATCTATGCCACGGCGACTAGCGACGGACTACGGGATGACACCGGGCGGGTCGTCTACACACCTGAGACCGTTCGGCAGATCCTCTACGTAGACGGAGACACCCAGGGTACGCGGCTCGAGGTTGTTATCGGCTCGCTTACCGACGGTCCCCTCATTGATGCCAGCCAGGTCGCCCTCGAACAGGCCGCGGCAAATCTGACCACAGCAACAGCCGGTGCCGATATCGTCTTGATCAGTGTGTCCGGTGAGCCGATTACGTTCCGCAATACTCTGGACGCGTTCACCAAATCGATGTTGCTCTCGCTGCCGCTGGCGCTGGTACTCACGTTCCTAATCGTTGCGTGGATGCTCCGGTCGGTGAAGTACGCGCTGGTGTCGGTGACACCGATCTTGCTGGTGGTGGCGTGGGTGTACGGTTTCATGTATCTCGCTAACTACACCATCAACCCGGTGACGGCGACCATCGCCGCAATATCGATCGGTGTCGGGATCGACTTCGCGACCCACTTCACCGTGCGTTTCAGGGAGGAGCTCGCCGGCGAACCCAGCCGCTTCCCAGCGCTACGCAGGGCAGGCGAAGGTACCGGGGGTGCGCTGATACTGTCGGCGCTCACCTCGATCGCCGGGTTTGCGGTGCTGGGGATGGCACCGATGCCGATCTTTGCCGTATACGGAGTCCTGACCGCGGTGATGATTGCGCTCGCCGTGTTGGTGACGCTTCTGGTGTTGCCCAGCATGCTGTTGCTGGTCACCCCGTCGCTGAAGGGCGAAGAACGCCAGCAGCTCGAATGGGAACGCACCCGCGGCGAATGGGTCTACGAGCCTCACGAGAGGACAACCTCAACACAAGAGAGATAGACACAACACGCTGAGTGGGCGAGGCGACGATGACCGAACGACGCACCTGGTCATAGTCAGACTCCCTGATCGCGAGCGACCTCATCAGGCTGGCTCGCCGGTTCGTTGATCTCGCTATCCAATCTGACACGGTTGCGGCCGGTCCGTGCTGGATAGTGCGAGAAAGTGATCTGAAGTGGGACAATTGGCCTAACGTCCTGACAACGAGGCTCAATGCAAATCACCGATCTTGAAATGATCGCCCGAGTGGCCATGGCCGCAATCCTTGGTGCCGCTCTTGGGATCGAGCGAGAGGTTCAGCACAAGACGGCGGGTCTCCGTACGCACACCCTTGTTGCATCCGGAGCGGCCCTGTTTACGGTCGCCGGTGCCTCCGTTGCGGTGGAGGGAACCGACCTGACTCGGGTGGCTGCCCAGGTGGTGACTGGGATCGGCTTCATTGGGGCCGGCGGCATGATCAAATCCGGTTTCACCATGACGGGGATCACCACCGCAGCAACGTTGTGGTTTGCCGCAGCTCTCGGCGTAGCGACGGGTTTCGGGCTGTACGCAGTTGCGGCCGCGGCGCTCGCTGTGGCGCTGGTTTCCATAGTTGCCTTTGCCCCGATCCGTAGCTACATAAGACGCGGCGTTGTACAACCGTTGGAGATCGAGTACTACGCCGGACACGGCACGTTGACACCGCTGTTTGAGACGCTCAATGCCATAGGCGCTCAGGTTCACCGAGTATCCATGGTCGAGGACGAGGGGAAACGTCGGATGAGTTGCGAACTTGTTGGCATTGGCAAGGAGGCAATGGAAGGAGTCGTTGCATCGCTGCGATCCCGCGCCGAAGTGATCAGTGTCAAGGGCCCTATCGGCTAGGGGTACGGGCATTTTCCCAGGTGACGCTGTTCAGTCAGGACAGGTCGGACATGAGGACATCGGCAATGCGTTCGCCACTTCTCCCGTCCCACAATGGAATCTCAGCAGGACTCCAGGCCCTAGATAGAGCATCTACCGCTTTGCAGATTGACGCAGTCGCATCTGCTCTGAAGGAAGTGCTTTGGTAGCCAAATTCTGACCCTCATCGCGGCGCCCCGCGGTGAGGGTCCCCAAAGCTAGAGCGCGAAATCCGCGTTTCTGTCAGGGTGCACCGATAACGTAACGCCATGCTGTCGAACAAAGATATCCGTGTTCTCGAATTCGAGAACAGCTGGTGGCACTATCCGGAGCCAAAGGATCGTGCCATCCGAGAGTATGTCGGGATGAGTTCGACCCGCTACTACCAAGCGTTGCGCCGACTGGTCGAAGACGAGACAGCTGCTGATTTGTATCCTCTGGTAGTCAGACGTCTCTGTCGTATGAAGAGGGAGCGCCAGGAGGCATTGGCTCGTCGTATTGACACGACTGTCGGCTGATGGAAGAGGCACCACCCCAGGTGGAATCCGAGACGCCTGCCGACCAACCGGCCCCTGACCTGAGCGCGATCATCACCCGCATGGGCATTGTTGCTTGGAGCATGGTTGGAGCGGCAGTTCTGTTTTGGATCGGTCTGCAGATTCTGGCTCGCATCGATGTTCTGCTGGCCCCGATCGTGTTGTCGGTGGTTCTCATCTATGTCCTGAACCCGGTGGTCAATTGGCTGGTCCGCCGTCACATCCCACGCATCATTTCCGGCTTCTTGGCGTTCTTGCTCATGATCGGTGTTGTCGCCGCTCTTGGTGCGATTGTCGCTCCAATGGTGACGGATCAGGCATCTGAACTCACCGACCGATTCCCCGAGGTCTTTGAGGATTCGGTGGTTCAAATCGAAGACCTGGTGGCGCGGTTCGGCTTCGGAGATGTCGATCTTTGGTCGTACGAGCAACTGCAAGAGTTCTTCAGGGATCCCGAGGCGCAGGACCAGATACTATCGGTGGTCTGGGATCGTCTTGGAGAAGTGACCACCGGGCTGCTCGAGGCGATCCTTGTGTTCTTCCTTGCCCCGGTCGTTGCCTTCTACATAATCATTGATCTGCCCAGGGTCCGAGAAGAGGCCGTGAGCCTGGTCCCGGAACGTCACAAGGCGGAGGTGGTCTATGTGTCGCGTCGTCTCGGCGGTGCGATTGGCGGATTCTTGCGAGGCCAGGTGTTGGTGGCGCTCATCGTCGGCGTGATGACGAGCGTGGGCTTCCGGCTGATCGGTCTCGAGTTCTGGCTCATCATCGGGATGATCGCCGGATTTCTCAATATCATTCCCTTTGTCGGCCCCTGGGTTGGCGGCTTCCTTGGAGTGCTGGTCGGGTTGGTCACAGCTGACCCCGCCACCGCTCTCTGGGCTGCTGTGGTGGCCCTCGTTGTCCAACAACTCGACAACCATCTCATAAGCCCGAATGTACTGCGTGCCACGGTCAGCCTTCATCCCGCGGTCATCATCCTGCTTATCGTCCTCGGCGGCGGTGTTGGGGGTATCTGGGGCGTCCTGTTGGTGGTCCCGATCGCGGCGGCGGCCAAGATTCTGGCTGGCCATTTCTGGCGGACGCGAGTACTCGGTCAGTCATGGGAAGATGCTACAGAGGCAATGATTGAATCGTCCCAGCCCCCGGAAACACTGGTGGAAGAGATCCGTGAGTCCCTACACGAGCGATCCGCAAGGACCGGCGATGTATCGACCCCTGCGGCAGGCGACCGCGATAGTGGTGGCGGCGAGTAGCCCGGAGAACAGCTGATGCTCGATCTTGTTCTTGGCGTATTGCTGGTGGTCCTGGCCATCCGGGGATGGATGCGCGGATTGGTCAAAGAGGTGATCAGCCTTGCGGTACTTGTCGTCGGGACTTTGGCGGCCTTCAGGCTGTCGACACCGTTGGGCAGTGTCCTTGCTTCCATGTCGGGAGCTTCGCCGGTTGCGTCACGATACGTTGCCGGAATCATGATCTTCTTCGGCATGACCATCGCTGCCGCGGTGGTAAGCCGGGCTCTTCACCTTGGAATGCGCATCCTTCCCGGGGTCTCGACCCTCAATCGTGCTGCCGGTGCGGCGCTGAGCCTCCTTGCCTTGGCGCTGGTGGTGACTGTTGCCGTATCTATCGCCAGTGTGTCTCCGCTGCCGGAGGCGGCCGCCGAGGAACTCGAAGGGTCGGATGTTGCGGCAACGATCGTCGATCCCGATGGAGTTCCGCAACGGGTTCTGGGATTCTTGTCCGGTGACCGGGTGGTCGAAGTCTCGTTGCGAATCCGCAGCCTCACCGGTGGGCAAACGGCCGTTGCCACCGTCGACGCTCCACTGGAATTGGTCGCGGCAGAGTCGGGCGATTTGGAGCGGCTGCCCGACACCGAGGTGGTCATGGTTGACCTCATGAATCATGAGCGTGTTGCCGAGGACGTGGATCCGGTACTGCGGTCGGCTGGTCTGGACCAGGTTGCGTTTGATCTTGTGCGGGACGCCTATGTGAGTGGTCGGGCACAGGTGCTGACCAACGATCTGCTTCGCTCCCACCTCAACGATCTCGGCATGCCGTCGACACAGCACACCCAATTGATGGTCCTTGCTGCCTCACCGGAAGCAGCACACGCCGCACTTGTCGCCGAAGTCGGTACCGAGATGCTCGGACCGGGATTCGTCAAAGCAGGGATCGCCGTGGTGCAGGGTCCCGTCGGTCTGTTGATCGTCACGATCCTGACCGGATAGATGATTCGTTCTTTCGGCTGAGTAGCAATCCTCCGTGGGAACGACGACACTTACCCGACCGATGGGTATGTTTCACTACGGAGTGATCGGGAGGATCGAGATTTGAATGTTCTTGAGTGTGAAGGCCTAGCCAAAGCCTTCGATGAATTGGTAGCCGTTGATGATGTCGGGTTTCACATCGCTGCCGGGGAAACTTACGGCCTGTTGGGACCGAATGGGGCCGGTAAAACCACGACCATTTCGATGATCTCAGGCATCTTGGAATCGGACGCCGGCAAGGTAACCGTGGCCGGCAAGGAGATCACCACCCGCACGACCGATGGCAACGCCGAAATCGGATACGTCCCCCAGGACATCGCGATCTACCCAGATCTCACTGCTCGCGAGAACCTGCGGTTCTTCGGCAAGTTGTACGGTATCCCCAAGGCGAGTCTGGGGCCCCGCGTCGACGAAGTGCTTGAGGTGATCGGTCTCAGCGACCGCGGCGATGATCGCACCGAGGAATACTCCGGGGGAATGAAGCGGCGGCTCAACATCGGCATCGGCCTCCTGCACGAGCCCAGTTTGCTCATCCTCGACGAGCCGACCGTTGGCGTCGACCCGCAAAGCCGTAACTCGATCCTGGAGAGTGTCGAGTTGCTCGGTCAATCCGGCACGGCCGTTCTCTACACCACCCACTACATGGAGGAGGCCGAGCGTCTTTGTGACCGGGTAGCCATCATCGATGGTGGCAAGATCCGAGCCGAAGGGACTCGACGCGAGTTGGTCGAACTCGTAGGTCAGCGTGACACCATCAACCTCGGTGTAATCGGCTCCGCCTACCGCCTGGTGGAAGCTCTCGAGTCAATGCCCGAGATCCACAAGATCACAGCCGCCGACGCCTCGGTAGAAATCCTGGTCGATGGTGCGAGCTCGGTGCTGCCACGCATCCTCGAGGTTGCCCAGCAGTCCGAAGTCGGTGTCTCCGGCGTCGAAGTGGTCGAACCCAACCTGGAGTCTGTGTTCCTCCACCTGACTGGGAAGGCCCTTCGGGACTGATGCGGGCCTCAATGATCATCGCATTGAAGGATCTGTCGCAGCGGATCCGAGACAAGTCGGCGATCCTGCTCGGTATTGTTGCCCCACTCGGCTTGGCTCTGATCTTTGCAGCGATCATCCCCGACGCGTCGGATTTCACCTCCGATATCCAGGTGGGTGTAGTTGATGACGATCGCAGTGCGATCTCGGCACCGTTCATCAACGATGTCTTGCCGTCTGTGGAGGCTGACGGCTTGTTGACTGTTGAGAGTTACGACTCAGCTGAGACGGCGATCGCTGCTGTTGACGCCGGGACGATCTCGGCGGCCTACATTTTCCCCGAAGGCTTCAGCGATTCGCTGCAAGCGGGCGGCGAAGCCACAGTCGAGATCGTCGGGAACGTGGATGACTCGATAGCGACTCAGATAGCGAAGGCCGTCCTCGACTCCTACCTCGCCGAGGTCGATGCGGTCGGCGTTGCCGTCGGGGCTGTCATGGTTTCCGGTGGATCCGATGTTGCCGGTATCGCACAAAGTGTGACGGCGTCGACTTCGGCCGTAGTGCTCGCCGATGTTGCCGCAGGCAACCGCGAGCTGGATGCAACCACCTTCTTCAGCGCTGGTATGGCTGTCTTCTTCCTGTTCTTCACCGTGCAATTTGGCGTTTCCTCGCTCTTGGAGGAGCGGCACTTCGGCACCCTGCCGCGACTGCTGGGTGCTCCGATCAGTCGGTGGAGTGTCATCGGGGGGAAAGCGATAACCAGTTTTGTTCTCGGCCTGATATCGATGATCGTTCTTGCGGTTGCGACAACGTTCATGATCGGCGCCGAATGGGGCAATCCGCTCGGTGTTCTGATCCTGATGATCTGTGGCGTGATGTCGGCGCTGGGGATAATGGCTCTTGTCGCCGTTGTCGCCAAAACCCCTGAGCAGGCGGCCAACTACCAGGCGATTGTCGCAGTCGCCCTCGGCATGCTTGGCGGCACTTTCTTCCCGCTGAGCCAGGGTCCCAGGATTCTTTCGCTGTTCTCGAAGCTGACCCCTCACGCATGGTTCCTGCAGGGGCTCGGTGACCTTTCGGCTGGAGAAAGCCTCAAAGCCGTTGTCACACCTGCGCTGGCGTTGCTCGCCTTCTTCGTAGTGACGATCGGCATCGCGTCTATCTGGCGGAAGGAGGTGTTGGCGCCGTGAAGGCTTGGGCTATCACCACAACGAACATCAAACGGCTGGTGCGGGATCCTTCGACGATCTTCTTCGTGTTCGTTTTCCCGATGCTTCTGATACTGGTGTTGGGCGCATCCTTCGGTGGTGGCTTCACCCCAAAGGTCGGTGTGCATGTTGCCGGCGACGGTGTCTATGCGCAGGGTTTTGCCGATCAGATCGACGCAAACGAGGAATTTGAGTCGATCGACTACTCAGACTCGGGCGCACTGCTCGAGGATGTGGAACGCGGCATCGTTCAGATGGGAGTGATCATCCCGGCCAACTACGACGACACCTTGGCTTCGGGAGGCACGGCCACTGTCGAGTACGTCGGCAGGCTCGACCAGAGCTCGGTGCAGTACAGAGCTTCGATTGAGGCGGTCGCAACCGACCAGAGCGCTGTGTTCGGAGCCGCTCGTATCGTTGAGGGCGAAGGCCTTGCTGACTTCGACTCAGCGGTCACCGCTGCCCAGTTGGTTGCTTCCGGACCGGGCGGCTCGGAGGTCGTCGTCTCGACCACCGGCGAGGCGTTGTTCGGCGACATTGGTCAATTCGATCTCGGTGCTCCCTCAAATCTGATCCTTTTCGTCTTCCTGACTTCGCTGGCAGGATCCGCTGCTTTGATCCAGACCAGGCGGCTCGGTGTCTCGAGGCGAATGGTGTCGACCCCAACGTCGATCGGGCAGATCTTGCTCGGTGAGACCGGCGGCCGGTTTGCAGTTGCGATGATCCAGGGTCTCTTCATCATGGTCGGGTCTGCTGTCGCCTTCGATGTGAAGTGGGGGAACCTGCTCGGGGCCGGAGTGTTGCTGGTTCTGATCGCTCTGATCGGCGCGGGAGCCGGGATGCTCATGGGTGCTCTCTTCGATAACGATGAGCAAGCAGGCTCGATGGGCGTATTCATCGGGCTCGGGCTCGCTGCTCTCGGTGGTGCGATGTTCCCGCTCGAGGTCTTCCCAGACACGATGGTGAAAGTCGCTCATATCACCCCGCACGCTTGGGCAATCGATGGTTTCGCCGAGTTGATCAGGCACGGGGGAACCTTGGCCTCCATTGCTACCGAGGTCCTGGTTCTGATGGGCTTCGCCGTGGTTCTACTGGTCCTTGGGACATGGCGTCTCCGCGCCAAGCTGACCCACTGAGCCGATCAGTCTGCACCAAGCTCGAAGAATGGGGAGTCAGTGCCGGCCGTCGTCATAGTGTCCGGAGAATCGACCACTGGTGGCTGTGGCGCCGGGGGTCGCTGCTTTGCCCCCTTCTTCTCGCGGCGAACCGCGGCAAACCATACGGCAAGGGCTAGAGATGCCGACAACGTGAGCAACCCGATCAGCCACCACGGGAACCCGGGCTTGGGGTACACCGTGTTGGCAAACATGTAGAGCTCGCTGTCGAACGGGATATCCCAGGCAAGGCGACCGTCAGTCATCAACTGGTCGGCATTGTTGTTGGCTATGTCGCCGGGCAGCGCAACGATCACCCTGGCCTCCAGTGCTTCCTGGTCGATTCCGCTGGGGTCGATGGGGAACTGAGTGAGGTCGAGCTCACCCGCTACGTCGAGCGTTGCCTCGAGTGTGGTGCCTTGGTCGGAGATCTCGAGTACAAATGACGTGAAGTTGCCTGCTGCCGTTTCCTCGATACCAGTCACATTGTCGAATTCGGCTTGCGTGGCATACACCGTCATCTCGTCTTCGACCCGGGTGCTGCTTTCGCCGACGAGTCCCAAGTCCAATCCGGCGATGACCTGTTCCCCGTCGCCCGGCAGGGTGTTGATCAGGTTGCGGAGTTGCTCATTGATCCCAACCTCGGCTGTCACCGTTCCTGAGCCCTGCTCTGTGACGTCGACCAGCAACCGCAGCTCGGCACGGCAACCCGCAGCGAGAATGGCGATAACTGCAACCAGGATGGAAAGACGTCTCATAGATCACTGCGAGACTAGGTGCTATCGACGGATCTACCAACGAGTGGGCGGCGGCTTATGCTGATCCGGTGAGTAGAACAGTCGAACCCGGCGAATACGACCTGGCCGCTGCGCTGGTGGCGGCGTTTCCCAGCTACATCCAGCAACGTCTGGGCCTGCTTGGTGTGGCTCTCGATGACGATCTCGACGCTGTCGTTGCGACGACGGTTGGCGACCTCGCCGGGGCTTTGCAGGCCCTGGCGAATGTGCCACCGCAGAGCCAGGTCAAATCTCCGTTGGAGCTGGTGCGGGAAGCCACGATTCCGATCACCGGGGCCCTAAGCAGCCGGGGGATCGCGGCTCCGGATCGTGATGAATGGACGGTGGCGGCCCACCCCGAGGATGTCTACGACCTATGCCCGGCCTCCTCGCGGGACCTGAGTGAAGAAGCCTGGCGCCTGCATGTTGCCTGGGGTATCGATAAGGCGCGGCTGGTAGCCGGGGTTGTCCCTTCACCTCCGGAGCAGGTACAAGGCGAGTCATCCGGATTGCCGGCAGTGGCGTTGTTTGGGATTGAGCAGGTGCGACGTGACACGCTGCTCGCCGCCTTCGCCGAGCGGGGCTATCGGGGTCTTGTCTGGAGGAACCCAGCTGCGCTCGAAACCATCGAATCGCCGGTGTTGGTGTTCGTGGACCTGCGCCACCCCAAAGCTCACGACGCAATCCGTGCCCTCAAGGGTGCGGGGACTCGGGTTGTAGCCGTTGCTGATCAGATGAATGATCTCACGGTGCCCGGCATTATGGCTTTGGGCGCAACGGAAGTCCTGGAGCTAAGCAGGGTCGTTGCCCAGCTGGACCGACTCCTGCCCCGTATCGCCTGACTAGGGTTCCTTGGGTGCTTCGCTCTTGCGCAAGCTGAAGATCACCAGGCCGGCCAGCACGAGACCAACGCCGAACCACTGGCTGGTGCTCATGGCCTCATCAAACAGCAAACGGGCCCACAGGATCGCCAGCATGGGCTGACCCAACAGGAGGACCGCGGTTTCGAGCGCCGGCAGGTTGGGGAGGGCTCGAGCGATCAGGAGCCAACCGACGACCTGGGCTACCAGTGCCAGCAGGATGAGCCAGCCGTGCACGGGCCAGCTGAATGCAAGGCTGAAGTCGGAAGTGAAGACAAGCCCGATCACCAATGTGGTGATTGCCGTTCCGATTGTCGAGTCGAGCAGCGGGCCGGTAGCAGGGGAAACATGGCCACGCCCCGATTCCCGGAGCAGGAGGACGAAGAGGGCATAGAACATCGCGGACAGGAGGCTCTGGGCTGTTCCCAGTGCTGGGCTGTCGCCGTATGCGTCGGCGGTGCCTGCTCCCGATATCAGGAAGACCCCAAGCAGGATCACCGGGAGGAGAGCAATCGCTCGTCTCCCAGGTCGTTCGTGGAAGAGAACCCAAGCGATCAGGGCGACGAAGACCACCTGCATGTTGACCACGACAGTCGCCAATCCGGCTCCGATTTCGCCGATGGACGCATGCCAGAAGGTCAGATCAAGTCCGAGGAACACTCCAGATGCGACTGCGATGAGCCGGCTCCGCCGCGGCCGCTCATCCCTGCTGCGGGTCTTCCAGTACAAGAGAGCAAGGAACGGCAGCGCATATAGAGAACGGAAGAAGGCGATCGTCAGATCCCCGGCATCCTCGGCGGCGCGGACCAATATCGGCGCAAATGAGATGCACACGACACCGGCGATAGCCATGAGTCTGTAGGCGAGGGGAGACATTGTGCGAGGTTAGCCAGTAGGGGGCGCGCCTGATGCTGGAGAGCAAAGGGCGGTGCGTAGTTGCGTCACCCCGGGATCGATGCGAGTTCGATAACTAGGCGAGATCCTGGGTTGTCACGAATTCGCCAAGAACTGCATCCAGGGTGGGTTCGCCGATCTCTTGGAGGTCGTAGAAGACCCGCGTATGCGGCTTGTCGATCTTGACGATTCGACCGAGATCAATGGGGGTGCCGATCACGACAGCGTCGCAGTCGGTTGCATTGATGGTCGTTTCGAGATCATGCAACTGCTCCTCGCCGTATCCCATTGCGGGGAGGATCGTTCCGATTTCGGGGTAGATATCGAAGGTCTCCTGCAACCTGCCAACAAGGTACGGGCGGGGATCGACGAACTCCGATGCACCGTATTTCTTCGCCGCCACGACTCCGGCACCGATCTTCATCCCGCCGTGGGTAAGGGTTGGGCCGTCTTCGACAGCAAGCACCCGTTTGCCGGCAACGATCGAAGGGTCTTGAAGACGCAGAGTCGAAGCCGCATCGATGACGGTTGCATCGGGATTCACCTTTGCGATGCTTTCCCGCACAGTCTCGATGCCCGCCAGATCAGCCGAATCAATCTTGTTGATCACCACGACGTCGGCCATGCGCAAGCTGACCTCGCCCGGGTAATAGGACAACTCGTGACCGGGTCGATGTGGGTCAACGACGGTGATAGCAAGGTCGGCGTGGTAGAACGAGAAGTCGTTGTTGCCGCCGTCCCACACGATCACGTCGCATCCATCGGGGTCGTTCTCGGCAGCACGGATGATCGCTTCGTAGTCGGCCCCGGCGTAGATGACATTGCCGCGCACGATGTGTGGTTCGTACTCTTCCATCTCTTCGATGGTGCAATCGTGCTTGGCAAGGTCTTCGATGGCGGCGAAGCGTTGCACCTTCTGCGCTGCGAGATCCCCGTATGGCATGGGGTGGCGGATGGCGACGACCCTCAGGCCTTTTGCCATGAGCTTCTCGACGACTGCTCTGGAGGTCTGCGACTTGCCGGATCCGGTGCGGACCGCACAGACAGAGATGACCGGCTTGGTGCTCTTGACCATGGTGTCCGCGGGGCCGAGCAGGGTGAATGATGCTCCGGCAGCTTGGACGATGGCCGCTACTCCCATGACGTGGTTGTAGCTGATGTCGCTGTAGGAGAAGGCGCACTCGTCGACCTCGAGTTCGTCGATAAGTCGCGGCAGGTCCTCTTCGGAGTAGACAGGAATGCCGTCGGGATAAAGAGGACCGGCGAGGCTGGCTGGGTAGACACGATCCTCGATTCCGGGGATCTGCTCTGCGGTGAAAGCAACAACCTCAACCGTGTCATCGTCGCGGTAGCGAGTATTGAAGTTGTGGAAATCGCGCCCAGCAGCACCGATGATGATCACTCTGCGTCTTGCCATCTCAGTCTCCATTTTCCGTTCGGGTGGCCCAGGTCAGCAATAACGGTAACCAACAACGGCCCGGAATCAGAAGCCGTGGGCCATTGTGGGCGGCAGGATCCGAATTGGTTGACGGCGGGGGACCCATCCATACTGTTCCGTATCCGCTAGCAAGGGCTCACATGTCAGATATCGAAACTGCTTTCACCACGGCATTGGCTGAGGTCGAGGAACTGCCGGAGCGTCCGTCGAATGAAGACCTGCTCAAGCTCTATGCCCTCTACAAGCAGGCGACGGTCGGCGATGCGGCCGGGGACCGCCCCGGGATGATGGAATTCGTCAAGCGTGCCAAGTACGACGCGTGGGCTTTGCTCGAAGGAACCTCGCAAGAGGATGCGATGCAGGCCTATGTCGACACGGTCGAAGGACTGAAGGCGGAGTAATCCTCCGCCAGCGAAGGCACTGCAGGCGAATTGGCGCCCTCGGGAGGATTCGAACCTCCGACACCCGGTTTAGGAAACCGGCTGGGGCGCT
>JAAETI010000150.1 GCA_024228555.1 bacterium
CGTGCAACGTTGATCGGTCACACAGCCATGAACCCCGGGGTCCGCACGCCGACAGCGCACGACCGTCGGCCGGGGGACACCCCGGGGGGGCTGGGCCTTGCAATGGGTCACAAGTTGGCGCCCTGTGCGGCGACCCATCCCCGCTCCATGTCAAACAGTGTAGCCAGCGGCTAGCCCGCATCGGTCACCAACCGAGGGTGGGGTCCAAATCGCCGGCCGCGCCAGCGACATGACAGGCTCCGCGGTTCAAAACCACTGTCCAGCTCCGCCAGCGGCTGGTGCGGCCGGCGATTTGGACCCCTTTGTGGGTGAACCCGGTTGTTTTGGGCACACTGGTGCCGGTCACCGCCGAAGCATCGCGGCCAACAAGACGAGAGCTGAGATATGGCGCCGCTCAGCCAGTCGCTGGGGCTCGCAGCCGCCACAATACATCGGCGAAGAGTTGCTGGAGAGGGAATGCGCTCGACAAGCGAATGTGCACGCGCCGCACGCTCACTTTCACCAGCGCCCCAATCTTGAACAGTCGAACCCGTAGGGTCGATGCTTGAGCCTTGGCCAACTCGGTTCCCTGCAACCCAAGCCGGCGCAAGCCCTCGACCAGAAGGTGTGCAGCCATGGAGAACCAAAGGCGGACCTCGTTGCCCCGGAATCCGTGGCAGCTTGCCCGATCTCCAAACAAGTCGAGCTGTTGCTCTTTGATCCGGTTTTCCATCTCACCGCGTGCGCAATACAATTCTTCGTAGACGAATCGCTTCTCGTACTCCCGCGCAGACAACGACGTCACCACGAAGCGCGGATTTTCACCCTTCGGAAGATACTCCGCCTTGCCGATCACGCGGCGGCGGCGGGTCCAGCTCTTCAGTGTACGATAATGAAAGCTCCGAAATCGCCGTGCCGGCAGGCCCGTCTGCAGAAACTCGCGGCGCGCCTGCTCCATCTGCTGGGCGATGGCGCCCACGAGTCGTTTGTTGCGCGCCAGGCCAAGAACGTAGTCGACCCCTGGCGTATCTTCGCACCAACTCGTCAACCAATCGCGGCACAGGCCGCTGTCGGCGCGAACAATGATGCGGACCTCTGGCCACGCTGCGCGCAGCTGCCAGACAAGCCACATCAACATCTCATCTGCACCCTTTGCACCATCAATCTTTGACGGCCGCAGCTTCATCGCCAGTGGATGCGCCGCGCAAAACGCGTACAGCGGTAGATAGCAGTGTTGGCGGTAATACCCGTGGTAGGCGCGCTGCTCCTGGTCGCCGTGCAGCGGGATGTCGCTCGGGTCCAGGTCAATCACGACCACCGCGGGGGGATGCTCGAAACTCTCGATGAATACCTCAACGAAGAGAGCTGCCACGGCGTCGAAGTCGCACACAACCTTTTCGTAGCGCGTCTTGTTGTTGGCGGTCTCCTTGGTGCGTTCGATGCGTCCGAGTGTGCTTGGGCTCGCCAGAGCCTTACCGGCGTCCTTGGACCGCACTCGTTTGCGACCCTCCACATCAACCTTGCCAACCATAGCCGCGAACAAGAGGTCGTCGCTGAGTTGATCGTGGTCGTTGAGGTCTTCGTAGCCGAGGGCAAGGCCATACACCCGCTGCGCGACCAACTCCTGCACCGTGTGCTCGATGAGATCAGGATTTCGAAAGTCACGGAAGCAATGAGACAACCGTTGTGTCAGCCGAAGTCTCTCGTCGACCTCGCGAAGAAGAAGTCCACCGCCGTCACTGCTAACCCGACCGGCGCTGAAGTCCGCTTCGAGACGACGCTTGCCAAGGCCTTTCAACGCCAACTTCTTCGGAGTAGGTTGTGTCGTCATCGTGTGGTCTCTCCTTTGGCTTTGCCGCAACTTTGTTATCGGCAGAGCCCACGCGATGATCTCTGTTTACTGACTCACCGACGACTCAACGACGCATGACTGTTGCGTCACGATGCCGGGGCACCTAACGGGTTATTCACCGCCGAGAGCGCCGAGACCGCTCAGGGAAACCGTTGACCAGTCTTCGAATACCGTTCTTCAACACCTTAACATTGAAGTTGATGAGAAGCCCCACGCGACGGTCAGAGAGCTTGAGGTACGATAGGAGCTGAGCCTCGTGGATGGGCTCCGTACGCATGACTGATTTCACTTCGACGATGACCGACCGCTCCACCAGCAAATCGAGACGGTAGCCGCAACTCAATCGTACACCCCGGTAAACAACAGGCAACGGTTGTTGCTGGGCAACCTCGAGACCCATGTCAGCCAACTCAAAGGCCAGGCAGGCCTCGTATGCCGATTCGAGCAGCCCCGGACCGAGAGCCTCATGCACTCGAATTGCCGCACCGATGATCTGCTTCGTAATGCGGTTGAGGCGGGCAGATTCTAGATCATCTGCGGTCTCGGCGCTCTCCGCGGTGCAATCCAATTCCTCCGCAGTATTCATACGACACCCCATTGAAGATGGCACACAGTGTCACACCCATCTGACATCACGGTCGCACCGCAAAACCCCGCCCAACACAGCGTCAGCTCACCCCCCCCCATCCGGCGCAGCAAGTGCCCTAAACGAGATCGGATTTCGGCAATCAGTGCTATTCCGGTGATCGATGCGGGCTAGCGGGGGAGAGGCCAAGTTGCAGCTGGCTTAGGGTTCGATCGCACACGTTGCGTGTAGCTGGTTTGGTTGGAGAGTAATCTCGTGATTTTGGTCGACGGACCCATGTGTCGCCAACGCCAATTCCCCGCTGAACCACGGCGGGCGGCGCTGGTCCAGCCGAGCCCTAGGTTCTGAAAGCTGAGGGGGCGGTATCAATGGAATGCCGACCGCCACTGCCAGTTTTTCCAAGCCTCGTCCGCTTCGTTGGGGACTGGCCGTGTTCTCGACGTTGGAATCATGAGTTGCTCGACGCCAATGAAACCACACACGCAAGGCCCGGCGACGGGCCATTGAATGGCCGCCTTCGGCGGCCGGACAGACATTCACGAATGGCCGCCGGGTCGCCCTCCGCGAACGACGTGGGAGGAGGGGATTGCGTGGGGTCTTTGACGCGGCGATTGCCGTGTCACGGTATGGGACGCCGAGGA
>JAAETI010000151.1 GCA_024228555.1 bacterium
CCGCTGGGAGCGGCTGCGACTCTATTTGGTGCCTTGCTTCTCGCTGCCCTGTTCGCTCATGTGACTGCCTATCATCTGGTTCGGCGGATTTGGATGAGTGGTCGGCTCAGGGCCTCGGCCTTGATCTACGGGTCGGATGCACTGGCTCGGGAACTGGCAATCGAGATCGGGATCCGCCGTGACTATGGGGTCGATGTCGTTGGTTTCATTGCCAACACGCGGGCTATCGGCCATCCGCTACCGGGTCCGGTGTTCGATGTCGGGGTCGATGTGGTGGACATCATTGAACGGACTGGGGCGAATCGGCTGATTGTAGGGCCCGGCACCGCAAGCGCCGATCGTCAGGCTGTCAGGGCTGCTCGGCGGGCTGCCGCCACCGGCATGCCGGTGTTCGTGGTACCTCGGTTCTTCGAGATGGGCCTTGGGATGGATTTGCTGGCCCCCGACCGCGCTCGCGGCTACCCCCTCATCCGATTGCAGCGGGCTGCGCATCCTCAGGTATCGATCCGGTTGAAGCGTCTGTTTGATCTGGCCGTATCGCTGGGGATGCTGCTGGTGACCGCTCCGGTGATCGCTATTGCTGCGGTGTCGGTGAAGGCCACGAGTAGGGGACCGGTGCTGTATACCCAAGAGCGGGTCGGCCAGCACGGACGGCCTATTGTCATACGCAAGTTCCGATCGATGACGGTGAGCGCCAACGGCGACACCGAGTGGACAGCCGATGCCAGAGTGACTCTGGTCGGACGCTGGTTGCGGCGCCTCAATATCGACGAGCTCCCCCAGCTGTACTCGGTAGTTCGGGGTGATATGTCGCTGGTCGGCCCCCGCCCCGAACGCCCCCTATTCGTCAAGCGTTTCGCCAGCACCATCGCCGACTACGACGACCGCCACCGCATGCCAGTCGGGATCACGGGCCTGGCCCAGATCGTCGGCCTGCGGGGCGACACTTCGATTGCCGAGCGGATCAAGTACGACAACCTCTACATCGACCAATGGTCCTTCG
>JAAETI010000152.1 GCA_024228555.1 bacterium
AGGCTCAGCCATCGACGCCATCGTCGTCGCCCTCGCTGAACCAGGCGGCGCCGTACTCACCAGCGACCTCAAAGACCTACGCGCCCTAGCCAGCCACGCCCACGCCGTCCAGATCTACCGCGCTTGACACAAAACGACCCCCACCACTCATCGGCACCGCCACAAACCATCACACATTCTCGGAGCGCCCGGCGGAGCCGGTGAGGTCACGTCCAGGCGGACATCGTCCCAGATCGGTGGATCGACTCCTGAGTAGTTCTCGGTCCTGTTGGAGATGGCTGGCATCTTGGGTGACTTCAGGATGGTGAGATCGCGGGGATCCCGTTCGACTTCGCAGCCAGAGCCAGTCGTTCGTCGTAGGTGACGATCCCTTCGAGGTCATCACCGAGATCTAGAGCAGCGGCAAGATGGAGAGCATCCAGAGAACGGAGCTCTGGTGGCTGCAACCGACCCGCTTCTTCGAACACCGCTGTCGGAACTTCTATCAACGTGAGGGCATCAAGCACTTCCCGGGCTCGGACCACCCGATCAGGAGCAACCCGACGCACTACTCGAAGCAACTCCGTACGGACGAGATCACAAGCAACCGGGCCCCTTGGTTCTTGAGCGAGCCACGACCGGAAGGCTTCGGTCTCAGCCTCAGCAACAACCAGCTTCACCAACGCCGATGTATCGATGTAGTACGCCACCTCAGTACCGCTCGGCGTTTCGCATCGACTCCAACTCGACC
>JAAETI010000153.1 GCA_024228555.1 bacterium
AGGGATTACCTCCGAACCGACCTTCAATGAGTGGCTCCAGTCCCCGTACGGCAACGACCCGAGTTCGCCATCGTATACGACCTGCATCGATTGCCATATGCCACCATCGGGTGAAACGGAAATCTGCACTGTCGACCCCCTAACCAGAGATCCCAGCGTGGTTCGCACGCACGCGATCGAGGGAACAACGCCGCAATATCTGGACAACGCGGTCGAACTCACGATGCAGACACAGCTGGTTGGCAATGAACTGCAGGTGGACGTGACGATCGATAACGACCTGACCGGGCACCACGTTCCGACGGGCGTAACGGTTCGCAACATGATCCTGCTGGTCGAAGCGTGGGAGGACGGTGAGGATCCGCTCGTTAATCCCCTCCCTCATACCGGCACGCAGACGGTTCACGACCTCGGTGGTATCGGGGATCCGGCCCAGGGCTACTATGCCGGCTTGCCCGGGAAACTCTTCGCCAAGGTGAGTCAGGGCGCGGGCGGACAAAGCCCGATCTTCTTTACAGATGCGACAAGCATCGTGTTTGATAATCGGATTCCCGCCCTGGGAACGGATCAAACGAGTTATACGTTTGAGGTCCCGGTCGGTGACAGCACTGTACACGTTCGCGCGCGACTGATTTATCGCCGCGCCTTCAGGGACCTGGTCGATGCCAAAGGCTGGACCGAAGATGGGCACGGCAATCCGCTCGCAGACATTGCCGGCCCCGATTACGGTCACTTGATGGAGTCGGCAACAATTAGCTCGGACATCACGGTGCCGAACACGCCACCGACGATCAGCAATCCGGGCAACCAGGCCAGTGAAACCGGTGACAGTGTGACCCTGGCGATCGTTGCCGACGATGCGGACGGTGATCTCTTGAGTTACGCTGCCAGTGGCTTGCCGGTGGGGCTTGCAATCGACGCCAGTAGTGGAGTGATCAACGGTTCACCGAGCACGGCCGGCGACTACACCGTCACTGTCACCGTGGATGACGGTGAAGACAGCGTCAACACCAACTTCAGCTGGTCGGTGACGGTGCCGAACACGCCACCGACGATCAGCAGTCCGGGCAACCAGGCCAGTGAAACCGGCAGTAACGTGTATCTGCCG
>JAAETI010000154.1 GCA_024228555.1 bacterium
CACGTGCGGCCGGTAGGTGAGCTTCCAGTCCCCATCCGTGACGGTGTACAAGAAGGCTGAATCGGGGCGCTTGTAGATCAGGCCCGCATTCCAATCGAAGGCGTTGATCTGGTCGGAGTAAGCCATGCGATTCACCAAACTTGCACCCTCACCAAGCGGTAGCAGGGACTTGCCAGCCCCCGGTGTGGGTTGCAGACCCGCCAGCTCCAGGAGGGTCGGGGCCAAATCGGCCGTGCTTACCAGGCGAGAATCGGTGAACCCACTGGGCACACCTGGGCCTGCGAACAACATCGGAACGTGCAACTGCTCCTGGTACGTCATCCGGTGGTAGTACCAATCGTGCCGGGCCAGACCGTCGACGAGGCCTTCCCCATGGTCGGCTGTGGCAGCGATCAGCATGTCATCCATGAGACCTCGCTGGCGCAGCCCGTCGAATAGGCGACCGACTTGAAGGTCCTGGTAGCCGACCTCCATGCTGTAGATCTTCGCGTCGTACTCGGAGGTGGAAATGCCCTTCTTGGAAAGCGGATGCTGCGCTGTGTAATCCTCCGGCGGCAGCAATTGGGCGTCGTGGGGATCCCAGTAGTGAATCCAGAGGAAGAAGGGCTCATCCGAGGAATCGATGAATTCCAGGGCCATATTCGTGGTCAGGTCGGAGCGGCGTTGCAGAGCATTCACGTCCCAAGCGGCGGCAATGACGTGGTTTCCTTTTTGGAAGGTGCCGTCCAAGTCCTCGAAGAGATCGAAGCCCTGCTCGAGCCCGAAGGTTCGAGACACTGGAAAGGCGCTTTGAATTGCGGCGGTTCGGTAGCCGGCACCCTTGAAGGTCGTGGCGATGCTGGGTTGGTCATCCGCAAGCTGAAAACCACCTCCACCGGCGAGCACCCGCAGGCCATGTTCGTAGGGCAATCGGCCCGTAAGGATGGTGGCATGGGAAACCGGGGTCACCGCG
>JAAETI010000155.1 GCA_024228555.1 bacterium
AGCTTGGCTTCGGTGTAGCCGCCGGTTCCGTCCGGTGTGTACACGTAGGCCGATCCCGAGCTGGTGCCATTGTCATCGTCATTTTCGACACCGACGATGATCTTGTCGCCAGCAACGGCAACCGACCGGCCAAATCGGTCCTCCAATGCGCCGTCGGAGGCGATGAGCTTGGTCTCGGAATACCCAGGTGGAGGGGCAGCCTCAGCTGCTGATAGCCCGCCGATCAACAGTACTCAAGCCAACAGCCCCAACGTGCCGCCAGAACGCCTCTTTCCGCCCACCATCTTATTGCCACTCCCAATCCCCGGCGGACGTCAAACTACCCCACGCGACAACCAACGACACGCGCCTTTTCGAATTCTCACAGGGCGTTCAAGGCCTACGGCGGGTGGGGGAGAAGGTGCTCGGCCTGGAAGAGGTGGAACCACTTTCGGAACATGTCTTCGGTGTCCATGAACTCGGTGAAGCCGGCCTGGCGGAGCTTCACCGTCGAGACCAGGGATGGTGACATCACCCGGTCGGGACTGGCGCCGGTGCCGAGGATGGCGTCGGCGTATTGGAAGCTCTTGCCAACGAAGGCGTCAATCGAGGGTGATCGCAGGCCATGGTGTTGTCGGATGGTGTCCCAATCGCCG
>JAAETI010000156.1 GCA_024228555.1 bacterium
TCGACCCCAAGGGGGATGCCGGTCTGTTGCGGCGGGTATATGCCGAGGCCAAGCGGGCCGGACGGGCCAAGGAGTTCTATATGTTTCATCTCGGGTTTCCCGAGGTCTCGGCCCGCTACAACGCCATCGGCAACTTTTCCCGCATAACCGAAGTGGCGACCCGTATCGCCAACCAGCTTCCCAGTGAAGGCAACTCGGCGGCCTTCAAGGAATTCGCCTGGCGCTTCGTCAACATCATCGCAAGAGCACTCGTAGCTCTGGGTCGCCGCCCGGACTATCAGCAGGTAAGGCGCTTCATCAACGACATCGAGCCGCTGTTCATGGAGTATGCACGGGCGCACCTACGCCAGCATGGTGCGGAGGATTGGCACGAGAAGGTGGCCGAGATCGCCGCCAACATCAAGGAACGTAACCTCCCCAACTCACTGCGCGGCCGCAACAATGAGGCCATCGCCCTGATGCGGCATCTACAGGAGCAGGATCTGTATGATCCGGTCCTCGATGGACTGGTCTCTGCCTTCAAATACGACAAGACCTACTTCGACAAGATCGTCAGCTCCGTCGGTCCCCTGATGGAGAAGCTCACTACCGGTAATATCGCAGAACTCATCTCTCCGGATTATCTGGATGAGAACGACCCCCGACCCATCTTCGAGTGGATGGATGTAATCCGCCGTAAAGGCATCGTCTACGTGGGGCTGGATGCCCTGACCGACACCACAGTCTCCTGCGCTGTGGGCAACTCCATGTTCGCCGATCTGGTGTCTGTGGCTGGGCACATCTATAAGCACGGCGTAGCCGGAGAGGCGATCGGCACACTCCCGACAATCTCCATGCACGCCGATGAGTTCAACGAGCTGATTGGTGATGAGTTCATCCCGTTGCTGAACAAGGCCGGTGGGGCGGGGTTCCAGGTCACCGCCTACA
>JAAETI010000157.1 GCA_024228555.1 bacterium
AGCGCTTGGCTGAAGCAGTTGCTGCGCTCGAGGGCGACGAGTCGCCACGGCGAAGGGACGGCCAGCAAGTCGTGGGCTAGGGGCAGATCAGATCCTCGCGGCTGCGCTCGACGACGGGCCAGGGCACCACCCTCGGTAGCCGCATCGAGAGCACGCCCGGGATTTCTCAGCTATAGCGGAGTTCGCTGACGGTTACCGCGGCGAGGAAGACCTGATGCCCAGCCACAAGCGCGACGTGCCCCTCGAACCGAGTGCGTCGTCGCTTGCTGAGCGCAGCGCTGAATACGCCAGTTCGACCACAATCCTCACGAGATGAGGGCGGCGGCGAAAGCCTCGTCTTCGTCCTGGTCCAGGTCCTCGGCCTTCTCCGGCACACGCAGTACCGGCAGGGAGGGCATCTGACGTGATTGGGAATGTGCCACGCATAACATGCTGGCGCTGACGTCGGCCGGGAGCCATCGGTCGGCGTCGAGCCTGGTCACCTGATCCACCTTGCAGTCGCCCTGGCTCTAGCCCGACTGTGGCCTCATGCCGGTAGATGCCTTACGCCGATACCGACAGCAAATCCTGCGGCCACCAGTGCAGGCCAAAAAGCGGTCCATGCGGCGATGAGAAGGAGACTCTCACCGTCGTCGAATGCCCCGAGAACGACAAAAGATAGTGGATAGAGAGTAATCGCCGGAACTAGGAGCCATCCCCTGCGACGAAAGCTGGCGCCAACTCCAGCCACAATGAATGAGAGCAGGAACATCACCAGGCCCAGAACTCCTTTTGCAAGCTCCAGAACATGATCCATCGGCAACACCCTAGTGGAGGTCAGTCATACGCGGTACTGGCGATGCCGAGCATCGTAGGCATCCAATAATCGGTAGGGCACAATGTGCTCCGGGGCCCAAGATCATAGGGGGCATGGCAACAGGCCTGTTGATTGCGATCGTGTAGAACCGGCTCAGCTCGACCACCGACGGTCAGACTTGCCGACGGTGGTCTCGCCCGGCTCCGAGCCATCATCTGGGCCACTTCCGCTACTCCTGTGGACTGCACCTCTTGGAGGGCCTCGCTGCTACTCGACTACTGGTGGCTCCCGGTGCGGGTACCGTCGCGCTGTGAGCGACGAGCGCCCTGGATCGGTTGATGTTGCCCGATATGACTTGGAGTTGGCCGCCGATCTGCTTCGATCTCGACATCCGGAGTCCGCGCTGCAGGTTGGCGCCGAGAGGCGATGGGAGAAGCTGTGGCAGGTCAGCCTCGGGCTCTGGTGTGGCGATCCTGTCACCGACGTCTATGAGCCTGTGATGCGCCGGGGACTGAGAGGCCGGTGGTTCTCGGTCCAATCCGTCGACGATGCTGTGGCGAGAATCGAACTTGCCCTCATCGATCCGCCTTGATCCCCCAATGGACGGGCATGTCGGGCAGCCAAGGTAGATATCGGCGTTGATCTACGACGTTCCTTCACCGAGGCGGTATCGATTGCCGATCTGGGGATCGGCCCACCAGAATCCAGGTGCTGATGGCTTCAACAGCTCTATCGTTGTTTTCGTGAGGACGCGGCCCTGCGGTCATCCGAAGGTGGTGTTCGAAGATGTCGATCTGCGATGCGGGTGCCACGGATGCCCGCATCCCCCGCGCTCGACCATTGTGAATGTCAGTCCCGGTCTCGGCAGCCGCCCAGGCTGGGTAATCACGGGCGCCTGCGCCGAGCACGAAGATCTACTACGCGACACCGCCAGACTCGGGTACCCCGAATTCGAGCACGAGTACGCCGAACCTCTGATCTGTGCACCCGGTATTGATGCGGTCCTCGACTGGATCCACGAGGACACGAGCCGCTGCGACCTCGACTATTTCTCGGTCTCGGCGCCGGGCAGCCACAGCCGTTGAAGTGTGAACGTCAAACAGCTCTCGGCACGTGCCGAACGCGTACTGACATGGATCGACTGCTCGGTAACGGGTAGCGCATAACGAACGTGTACGGCTGCAGAGTTATGCCGACCCCCGGCCAGACCACGGAGGAGTGCGCCGGGCCGGGCGGTCAGCCTGCCACCAAACGCGAATCACGAACTGGAACCAGTGTTGCGCGGATCCCTGTCGCCAGCCGTGGAACCCTAGGTAAGCCTTCAGCGCGTAGATCCTTCGACGATTCCGGAGGGTGGCCACTCCCGCATCATCCCACGTCGGTCGAGCCGAGACTTCTAGGTGCTCCCGTCGTGCCGTTGAGCGTGCTGGCGTCCTGTCAGTTGGTGACCGCATCCGCCAGTGTTGCCGAACACAGCCGTCCGGGCAGCCCCCAGGCAGCCAGGCTGAACGGTGCCGGCAATGGTGGCCGAACTCACGCATCGTTGATCCATACAGCCACCCGCTCGGCGTGATGATCAGGGCGAATGGCTACGAACAGCCGGTAGCTTGCCTTGCGCGAGCCGCACTGACTCGCTGCTATCGGCATCGCCGATGAAGAGCTCACCGGATGGGTCCGATCCCGGCCGGAGCCGACGCTGGCAGTAGAGTTTGGGCTGTGTCGGAGCAAGCGGCTACAGAATCGCCGTGGCGATTGTTCTCCGTTGCTGGGGCCGAGGTGTGGACTCGTTGCCGTCCAGACGAACTGCCTTGGCGGGCGTCCAGAGTCGAGTTCGCTGCTGTGGTAATTGATAGTGGGGATGGCCCGAAGGCGTGCCCCGTCGTTCGTAAGTCCCGGCCGCCAAAGGGCGGTGGGCCCTACGTCGATGGACTGGTGATGGATCAGTCTTGGACGGAGTCTCACCGAGGAGTGACTTGGGGACGGCGAGCTCTCGTGGTGGCGTGGCCCCCGGTCGATGGGCGGGTCGCGCTCATCAGCGATGGTCCGGCGGATGGCAGCGGCGCAGGGGGTCGGCGTCGGGCACCTACTGCGAGCGAGCACTTCGAGGTGTCATCGGCCCAGCGGGCTCGGGACAACGTGACCGCCGTACCCTACGGTGACGTTTACCGGTACATGGTCAGATCGGAACCGTCATCAAATCGAGCGGTCGTATCGGTGGTGGTCGCTGATGGTTGGACTGTTTCGCGCCTTGCGTCCTCGATCGAGGAACCCGCCGTGTTGCTGGTTGAAGGGAGAGCGGTGATTCTGGACGGTGACTCGAATCCACAGTCGGAGTGATATCGGGCACGGCAACTGTTGAGCGTGGGTCGAGCCCGGTGAACTTTGGCGGTGTTATCGGGTACCCGAGACCTCGTTGACGAAAGCACGGAGGCGCTGTCGCCATTCTGGGGGCGAGGTCCGAATGCCGGTCGGCGCTTTGGCTGGGTTCGCTAGCCATTGGCCGAGGACACTCGTTCGAGTTTGGATCGCCTTGTCGACCAGCCGGTCGTCGAGGGGGGTCGAGGAGGCGGTTCGGTATCCGTCGACGAACCATGATCGAAAGCGGTGGTAGCTATCGAAGTTGCCTGAGTGCCATGAGTCGAAGAGCTTCATGTAGAGGCTGTTGCCGATCTCGAACTCCACCGATCCGTGGCCACAGTCATCGAAGTCGATGATCTTGAGCCCGGCAGGGGTGGCAATCAGGTTCGCCGCCGCATAGTCGCCGTGGATCATCTGCCCCCGACACGAGGGGTCATGCCCTGCATCTTGTAGCGCCGCTACCAAGGGCAGGTTGGCGTCGACCAGTGTTGACATCGAGGCATGCAGCGTTGCGAGCGTGGTTGCCATCGCCTCTACATCGTGTCGGTCGTCGGTGTTTGGAGTACGACCCTCGACATAGGGGTAGCAGACCGCCTGCCATGCATCGACCTCGGTTGCGAGGTTCGATCCCAACAGAACCGGGCCAACGACAGCCGGGTTCATCTCCGAAAGCCGTTGAACGACCTCAATCCGATGGGCTGCGACGACGGCATCATCACCTCGGATCTCGATCAGTTTCACCACTAGCGGGCCCGCTTCACCGGTCGCCCGAAAGACCCTCGACTGATAGCCGGCATGGACCTCGGCTCCCGGGAGGAGCCCGAGTCGAGTCCAGATACCCGGCGCGGGGTAGGCCAG
>JAAETI010000158.1 GCA_024228555.1 bacterium
ACCGGGTGCATGGCCACACCTCCCTGGGTCCGTTCGTCTCGCTATGAGGATTCTTGGTGTCCACTCGTTTGCTGTCGCAGACCGGCGTTAACTCCTAGCCGCCCACCGCAATCGGCTCGACGGCGATATCCTGGAGGTCCCTCACAGCTGAGCTGAGATGGGCCAGAGCCTCGACATATTCCGCCTTGGTGGGACGACCGATCAGGATGTCCATCGCAACATCCTCCGAAGCAGCTTCCAGCCGGTACAGCGCATCCCGGAGATGCTCCCAAGTCCGACGCGAGATGAGAACCTCGTCCGGCGAGATCCCCCGCTCCCCTGCCAGGCGGCGGGCTTCATAGGCACGCTGTCGATGGCTACGTCTGCAATAACGAGGAGGGCGTCCGGGCCCGGGAGAGGTAGCAAACTCTCCCCCACACCATTCACAACGGCCGGGCTTTGTCGATATTGTCACAGTGACAATATCTTAACGTCCCAGCTCCGCAGCTAGGTGCCTTCTACGAGGTCGGAGCCCGGCCGGTAAGTCGCCCACGCAAACCAAAATGTATCGAGGTGGACAACGCGCTCGAGACGGGTGCCTGCCAATTCTCCTTCGATGGCCTCCCCAGTCGCGTTCCAGACGGAACCGGTTTCTTCATCGCGGAACGTGTCACCATTGGCTATCAGTGTCAACGCCCGACCGTCCACCACCGGAAGGAACACACCAACCGAGCCGACGTCGCGGCCCTCGCTGATGCTCTCTGCCTCGAGTGCAGTCGATTGGCCCGAGCGCCACAACACAACGATGTCGGTACCGGCCAGTTCGTACGTCGTGGCCTGCGCCTGCCCGTCGCTTATGGCATCCAGCGTGAAAGCGACCGAAGTACCGTCAAGCTCAACCCCAACCACCCGTTCCTTCGAAGCAGCACGCGGATCGGTGATTCCTGTGAACAGGAACGGCTCGGTCCCTTCATCGTCGTAGCCGAAATATGGGTTGCGCCCATAGCTGCGGCCGAAGCCTGTGGCTTCTGGGTCGAGAACCTGCCCGGTCGGATAGCTCTCCATGAATTCCTTCCAAGACAACAGTGGGGACGCTATTGCTTCGAGCTGCTCGCCAGCGAGCAGGCCAACGACGGCCCGCCCGTCAAAGTGTGTCCACATGGTCTCGGTTGCGCGGTCGTACATGACCAATGCCGACGCAAAGAGCCGCCCCGACGTTCCGAACGTTGTCTCGACACCGCGGATCTCACGCCGATATGTGACAGCTGAGTTGCACAGCGGACAGTACGTGACCGACACCGGGACTCCACCGACCTCATCGTTTGCGATCTCATGCCATATCATTATCTGCACCGGGTAGGCCTTGGCCTCACCGTTTATCTCGAGTGCAACAACCGCTTCCTCTGGCTGGAAGATGTCCAGGGCATCGACAACATCCATGAATACTGGCTCGTCCAGCGGAGGGATCCCGTCCGGCGGCGGCCCGCCAGAGACGATCTCGTCCGGGTCAATCAGGGCGGGCGGGAACTCTGCAGCCGTCAAGGTCTCCAGCGCTGACGGACCGTCCGGGAGAACACCGAGCGCAGGCTCGGCGACCGCCACGGAAGGCTCCTGGTCCTCATCTGCTGGCGAAGATGGAGAGGAAGTCGTAGCCACGTCAGGGCCAGCGCTATCGGCTCCCCCGCACGCAGCCCCGATCAGAGCAAATACGGCGACAACAATTCCGATGCTTTTGCACATAGATAGTCCTAAGCGTAGGTATAGATGCCAACGGAACGCTCCAGATCGTTGTTACGAGTTTGTCGGCATTGCGACAATGTCGGTTCATGTCCCAGCGAACGAAGCTTGATATGTCTCATGAACACTCCTACGACTGATCTCCAATTGCGAAGCGGCCTTCTCACCGGCGCGCTTCTGGCCGTGGTCTGGGTGGTTGCTGCCTTGGCTCAACCCACCTCGACCTATCACCTTGCCCCGATCCTCATTGCCGGAGCTGTGCCAGTGATCGCCCGCCAAAAGAGGCCCGCAACACCGCTGCTGTTGGCCGCGGCTTCAGGTGGGCTCATCGCAGCGACCGCTTCTGTAGCTCTGGCCGCTTTCGACCTGATGCGCGGACCGACGTTGCTGCCGTATGGAGGAGCCTTCGCCGAGGCGCTCACTTTCACCGTCGCCAGCGTTGCCATCGGTGGCCTGACCGGCTGGTTCATTCCGAGCGACTAGCCGAGTGGCTATGTCGGAACACTGACCGCACGGCCCGCAACCTTCTCGAGAATCGCAGGGTCTTTGACCTGGATTACCCGGTAGCCCGTCTCGATGGCGCCGCTGGACTTGAAGCTCGCCAGCGCCTCGTTGACCGACTGCCGGCTCGCACCAAGCAGATCGGCAAGGCTGCTCTGACTGAGATGCACCTCGCCATAGTCATCCGTCTCATCGAGAAGCACTTCTGCGACCTGCTCACGCACCGTGCGGTGCATGAGGCGGATTACCCGCTGTTGGGTGGCTTCGAGCTGGCTCAGTCCTGCCACCAGCCACCGCATCGCAATCACTGGATGCTCGATCAGCAGTGGCAACAGCCTGCTCCGTTCCAGCCGGAAGGCACGGACGCGAGTGATGGCTCGAGCTCCGGAAACGTATGGCTGACCTTGGAACATCGCGATATCGCCGATCACCGCACCTGGGCGCACTCGCCCCACGACCCGACGACCTGAGCTCCGAGACCGATATAACTCAACTTCGCCACGTTGAATGACGAAAGCTGCATTCGACTCCTCACCCTCTTTGAATAGATGGGTCCCCGGATACTTGTCAACATACGACCCGGCATCCGCCAATGCCTCGAGATCGGCGGGCGTCAAGGGCAGATAGTCGGTCCGGCCAAAGGAACGGGCCAGCCATGCAAAATGCTGATACTCGGCGGTGTCCATCTGGCCTCCTTGCAGTCGTATTCAGTACAACACCGGCCAGCACCAGCCTCTTCCGCAATAATGTCGCTAAGGGGACAAACCGGGCCTATGCCGCGGCCAGCCAGCAGCTGCGACCGCCTTTGCTCGCTACCCCAGACCACCCGCCAGCTTGACCGCATGAACTGATTTCCTCAGCCGCACCATTGCTGCAATCCCCAACAAAGGCCCAAGTGCCAGTACCGGGAACGCCCACCGCCAGCCCCAGGCATCTGCGAGTAGCGGTACTCCCCTGATGGTCACCAGCGTGAGCAGGAACCCAACGGCGGTCTGCAGAGTGAGCGCAGTGCCGCGATATGTGGAGCTGACCGTCTCGGTGACCATGGCAGAGAATTGGGCGGAGTCCGATACAACAGTCGCACCCCATATCAGGAACACCGGCACCACGATCCAAGGGGTAAGGCCGAACACGAACGGGCTTAGCAGGGCGCATGTAGCCGAGATCGCCATCGACCCTCCTGCGACAAGGGTGCAACCCCTTCTGTCGGCCACGATTCCTGCGATCCACGCCCCGGCTCCACCAATGGCGATGACTGCAAATGTGGATACAGACACCCAGCCATCTCCAATCCCTGCCGTGGCTGCAGAAGCAGTGAAGAAGGCAGCACTCCACGTCCACATCGCATACAACTCCCACATGTGGCCCAGGTAGCCGTATGTAGAGAGACGAACGCCCTCATTGCGAACGACATCACCGATTTGCGTCCAAGAGAACTTGGCAGGCGGCAATTCGAACGGACCATCGGCCACTCAGCTTCCAGCTGCGGGGCCACCGCCGACGCCGAGAACCACAAGGTCAGTACCAGTAGTTGGCTGCCTGCGATCGCGACCAATGCGCGTATCTGCCCCGGAGAACTGACTATCGGCTCGATACGATTCACGTCAGAAGATCTATCTTCTTTGACTCATCGACGTCGGATCCTCCAGACGTGGCTCGTCCCCGCGACGCTATTCCGCCCGCCGCGGCAACAAGGGCCACCATGCCTATCGCAATGGTCCCGGTGTGGTCGTTGACGAGGTTGAGAGCGCTCTGCGACAGATTCTCAACGAATCGGAAGGCACCTGAGTCCAGCGCGGTCGCACCCGAAATCAAAGACGTTCCCCAGAACCAGACGATGTATACACCAGCGATGATGAGGATTACTCCGGACGCCGTGTTGACGTGCTTCATGGCGCTACGAAAGCGCCCGACGATCGATGCCTTGCCGAGGGCAAGAGCAACTGTCAGGGCCAGCAGCACCAGCGCCATGCCCAGTCCGTAGACCACAAAGGTCAGCAGTCCGGAGATCAGATTGCTCTCGGTCACCTGGCCGGCAACCACTGTGAGAAAGACCGGGAGCGTGCACGAGAGTGAAGCGATCGCATACGACACACCGAACATGAAGACCGACCGGAAGTCACGGCCTTTGCGACCTCGCTTCGCTTTGAACAACCCAACATTCAGGTCATATCCACGCAACAGAGCGACACCGAGACCGATGACGGCGAACCCGATGAGCAGGGCTAGCCATGGGATCCAATCGATGACGGTTCGGAAGCCTGCGGTGACAAGGATTCCCGCGACACCAAACACCAGAAGGAAACCCAACGAAACGATCGATCCGATACGGAAGGCGGACGCAACCGAGGCGGGCCGCGACCGCGGGGCATCGCCATCCAACCCCATGAAGTAGGACAAGTATGCGGGCAGCATCGCAAAGCCACACGGGTTCACCGTCGCCACCATTCCCGCAGCGAACGCAAGCGCAATCGGTGCCTCGATCATGAGAGCAACACCTCGCTGATACGGTCAACCAGTTGACCCTCGGTTAGGGCCCCGTTGTGAACGTCAAGAATCTGACCGTCCTCCGAGATGAAGATCGTGAATGGCATGCCCAACCCAGCCAGTGCTGTGTAGAGGGCTCCGCTAGGGTCCTCTGCCAGATCGAACAAGACGCCGGTTTCCTCGACCAACTCCAGCGCCTTGGTACGTTCATCCTGGATGTTCACACCGAGGAAGGCAACCTGCTCACCAAGGCTCTCCTGTGCGGGTACGAAAGCGGCCGACATCTCTGCGACACATGACGGGCACCATGATGCCCAGAAGTTGACGACGAGTGGCTGCCCCTTGTAGGCGGCCAGCGAGATGGTTTCGCCGGCAAACGTCTCGAATGTCGTGATGGGGATGGGCTCGCCTTGGCTCTCCGCTTCGGCGCCTCCAGAGCAGGCAGCGGCGACAAGGGCCAGGGCCAGCAATAAGCCGGCAAGACGAGGGGTGGCGGTGCGTTTCATCGGGAACCTCTTGTGGTCTGTGTTCCCTATCAACGCTGTCGCGATTGCTCCACTAGTAACGATTGTCGCTTAGTTGACACTTGCTGGGTGCTGGGGCCGCACCTACTCGTTGAGGGTGAAACGAAAGCGTCGAAAGCCACGGCCCTTCGACTTGACCGTCGCCAGGCTTATCGAACCCACTTCACCCGTGGAGTCGACATGCGTACCCCCGTCGGCTTGGCGATCCAGCCCGACGATATCGATCACCCGAATCTCGCGCAGACCTGCGGGGAGCAGGCTGACCTTGGTCCGGATCAGGCTGGGATCCCGGTCCGCCTCTTCACGGGGCAGAAACGAAACCTCCACTGGAAGCTGTGTTGCCAGCTGAGCGTTGAGCTCGGCCTCGACTCCAGGCTTGTCCTCGGAATTCCAGTCGGGAAGCTCGAAGTCGAGTCGCCCCTCCCCCGCTTCCATGTTCCCACCGGTGACCGGCACCTGGTAGGCCCGCCAGATCACGCCACACATCGCATGCATCGCAGTATGGGTGCGCATCATCTTGTATCGACGGTCCCAATCGAGTTCACCCCGCAGAGCCGATCCCGTGGTCGGCAGAGCACCATCGACCCAATGCCACACTCCGTCCCGGTCAGCGGTGACGCGAACGACTTCCAACCGATCGTCACCAATCCACAGCGCTCCGGTGTCATGTGGCTGACCCCCACCGCCTGGGTAGAAAACTGTCCGGTCGAGAAGCACACGGTTGTCCTCGCGATCGGTCCCCACTACCGCCGCGTCCATCTCACGGGTGTATGCCTGCGTCGAATAGATCTGCTCAGTCATCTACGCTTCTCCAATCGGATATTCCAGCAGCTTAGGATTGTCCGCACATCTGGTCGGGAGACTGAGAGAACCAATGGAAGCAACGACGGAGCTCTACCTCACCAACGACTCCGATACGAACGCGTTCATCGCTCAGGATTCGCTTGGCCTGCTAATCGGCCTGGTGTTGCATCAGCAGATCCCTACGGAGAAGGCGTTTCACAGTCCTCTTGTGCTTCGCGACCGACTCGGCCACAACCTCGACCCAGCGCAAATCGGTAGTATGGACCCGGAAGCACTTGAGGCCATCTTCAAAGAGAAGCCAGCTCTACATCGATTCCCCGGGTCAATGGCGAAGCGAGTCCAGAGCGTTTGCGAGCACCTGGTCGAAGAATACGATGGTTCAGTGGAGGGCATCTGGGATGGTGTCACCACGGCCGATCAACTCATGGAACGGATGCTGGCAATCCCGGGGTTCGGCGAATACAAGGCCCGCATCTACCTCGGGGTTCTCGCCAGGCGCTTCGGGGTCAAACCAAAGGGCTATACGAAATACCTGCCAACCTGGCCGTCGCTTGTCGACGTCTCAAGCCCCGACGATCTCGCTGAGCTCAAGAGCAGGAAGAAAGCTTGGAAGGAATCCCAAGGCAAGGATTAGTCGCCTGCCTTATCGGCTCTCCGCTGTCCGCCGCAGCAGAATTGGGTAGCCAACCGCGGTGACACCCGCAAAGAGAAACCACTGCACGGCATAGGCACGATGGGGGCCCTCAGACGGTTCGGGTAATGCGACAATCGCGGGGAGTCCGGCCTCTTGGCTCGGGTTTTGAGCGTTGAGCTGGATATACACAGGAACGAGTTCGGCGTCGACCTGTTGGTCAATTCGATCTAGATCTACTCGAGAAATGGTCCCCAGTACTCCTTGGGCAGGGTCCACCGGCCCAAACGAGCCGCGCACCTCCGTCTTCCGCAGCACCCCTGTGACATCGACCGGGCTCGCCGGTGGAGCGAAGACCTCCATCCCTGGTTGGTCCATATCGATTGGGACCCAACCCCGGTCCACGATCACTGCCCGCTCATCGTCTACGTAGAGCGGTGTCAGCACGTGATGACCCGACAGGCCGTTGTATGACTTGCTGAGAAGGATGATCTCCTCAGCTGGTTGATAGGTCCCCACCGCCAACACAACCCGGAGTTCCAACTCATCGTGGGACGGCCCGTAGTCAGCGAGGACGTCGTCGAGTTCACGAGCCTGCTCGTTTGCGCGTGAGACCAGGAGCGAGTTGAAGTCCTGTCGATCTTGCAGCCTCCGCAACTGCCAGAAGCTCATTAGGACGAAGATGACAATCGCGACGACGACGATGACATGACCAGCCAACCACTTCGGACGAAGCATGAACGAATAGTCGCGGACCCGCTCTGTCATTCGGATCGCAGTTCCGATCGAAGGAGCGAATAGAACCACTCATCGACGAACTCTCCATCCTTGTGAATCGCTTGCCTTCTCGTCCCTTCGAGTACGAATCCGTTCTTCTCGAGCACCCGAGCGCTGGCCGGGTTCCATGCAAAGACCTCGGCTTGGAGCCTCTCCACGTCGAAGGTGTCCCACACATAGCCAACAAACCGGGAAAGGGCGTCGGACGCAAACCCCTTTCCCCAGTGAGCTTCTCCGATCCAGTAGCCAACAGTCGCCGTGTACTGGTTGACTCCTTCGCCGGGACTTGCCCCACAGACGCCGATCAGCCGGTCGTCCCTTGCGATAACGAGATCCCGAACGGGATCCTGCGCCAAGCAATAGTCGATCCACTCAGTCGCATCTTCAACCGTGTACGGGTGCGGGAATTGATGGAGCAAGTTACGCCAGACCGCCCGACTGTTTGCCTCCTCAATGAGGACCGAGTGATCCGACTCACGCCAGGGACGCAGCGTCACCGGACCGGCGTCAAGCGGAAATGTCATGAGGGGTGGCTCGGACCCGAGGGAAACCGCCCGCCTGTACGCCAATAGACGCCTTCTGCCCTCGTCAGGATGTCTTCTTCGACCATGTACCTGCGCAGCGAGACATAATCTTCATGGAAGAGTTGCAGCGTGAAGTTCACATCACGCTCCTGATACCGAAGACCCGGCTCAAACTCCTGGGCCAATCGTTCGAGAACCAATTGCCGCTTCTTGGTGCTGGTGGGGATCTCTGTGAGCCGCGTACCGGAAAAGAACCGACTCAGGATCTTCTTCTCCCCGTCGCTCCACGGACCATCGACTATGACCGAAGCGGCACCCTCGGGCGTGGGAAGCCTCGCCGCCGCTTGTTGCAGCACTTCGACGTCCAACGTCTTGTCGTCGGCGATGAGCCCAACGGCTCGCAACCTGCCGACCGCCTCGGCAACCTTCCGTTTTGGCACGCCAAAGCTATCGGCAACCTCGTCGATCGACAGAGTGCCCTCGGCAGCGCGGCCGAGCAAGGCAAGCCGGACCGGATCGGCGACCAGACGTATCAAATCGGCAGGGTCTTCAATCACGGATACTCCTAGCCGCCGTGGGCGACGCCCCCGGCGCGGCGCGGGTCGGCCACCTCAAAGAACCCGGCAAGCGGATCCCATAGTGAGGCTTGGACACCACCAAAGTACATCGAGATGTCGGGGAAGCGTCGCATGTCGAAACCCACGACATCGCCGACATCAATACCTGGTTCATACGACACGGTGGGGGTACCGTTGAATATCTCAGCATGGAGGCGAGCATGTTCCACCGATTCGCTGAGCGACATGCCAAGGTGCATGAAGTTGACAAGCACGCTGCTCACCGCCGTCGTAATACGCGAAGCACCCGGCGACCCAATAGCGAGCACTGCGCCGTGGCGAGATCGGGCCACCGTTGGTGCCATGTTGCTAACCAGGCGTACCCCCGGTTCAACGCCATGGAACCCTCCGGTGTGAAGCTCGATCTCTCCCAGTGAGTTGTTGAGCCACATGCCGGTTCCCGGGACCATTGCACCTGAGCCGTAACCGGAGGAAACGGTGATCGAACACCCCAACCCGTCCGAATCAACACTCGAAGTATGCGAGGTTGATGGTGAAGCCAGCATTCCCTCCATGTCTCCCTTGGAGGCAAGCTCGAGCAATCGGACGGCTTCCGCCCCCCGATCGTGGAGTTCGTCAAGGTGCGTGCTGCGGAACGAGCGAACGGCATCTTGCACCTCGACCAACCTTGCGACATTGGGTCCATCCCAGTGGTCGAAACCCTTGACGCCCATCAAGAGCAACATGGCTGCCATAGTGGCTCCGCCCACGGCCGGTGGAGCGTTCGTTGCGATTGTCCAGTCATCAACCTGAACGGTGATCGGCTTGCGAACAATGGCCTGATACTCGGCCAGATCCCGCAACGTGAGGATGCCCTCTTGTTCTTCAGTCGTCTTTGCGATCCGCTGCCCGATGTCACCCCCATACAGCGGCTCGATCCCCTCTGCCGCAAGCTGGCGCAACGTGTGAGCAAGATGCGGAATGAGGACTTTGTCGCCGGTGGACAGGTGCCGTCCATTGTCATGGTGGAGCACCCCATAGCTATCGGGGTCCCAGCCAAAGACGAGTTCATGAGCGTGCCCCAGGTATTCGGCTGCCGCACTGGACAACGGAAAGCCTTCTTCTACCGCTGCGATTGCTGGCTTGAACAACTCTTGCCACGGAACATCCCCGTAGCGTTCCCAAGCAAGCCGGAGACCAGCGAATGAACCCGGCGTGGCCACAGAGCCGTATCCGACGATCGTTGACATCTTGCCACCGTAGGTGAGCTCGACTGGCCTTCCTCCCTTGCCGAAGCGTTCGGGGGGCAGACCACGACCCGGCATCTCAGCGTACGCATCGATAACGATCGGCTCGCTGTCAGCGGGCCAGATCGTGATAAACCCGCCTGACCCAGGGGCGATGATTCCTGGATCGGTCACCATCGAGCAGATCGCAGCACCAATTGCGGCGTCGACCGCATTGCCGCCCGCATCGGCAACGGCAGAACCGGCGTTTGCGGCCAGTTGGGATGCTGAGGCTATTGAGATTCTTCTCATCGCGGCACCCTACTCGACCCGGCGACCGCTCCGATCCGCCACCAACTCCGTGATCGCAGACCAGCTGTCGTGAGCGTCATCGGATGCGGTGCGCACGTCGCTTGCGACAACCTCGAGCTGACTTCTTCTGGCCTGCTGCTCGGTCCAGAATCGGCGCTGCACCGAGCCGGCAACCCATACCGAGGAGCCCACATCGGCTTCGAGCACCGGGTGGTCTCGATCTGGCTCCCATAGCGTTACCGGCACGACGTCGATGCGCCGCCGCGGCGTCATAGAGCGCACAGTTACCAGGAATCGAACGAGTCTCGAGCCTGATTCAAAGCTTCGTACTTCCGGGGGTGCCGCAAGCCTGCCTGCCAAGACGACCACGTTGAAATCCATATCGCATCTTCCTTTTCGTCTGCGGAAGTGCGGGTGAGGACAACTTATCGATTGCCTCCGACAGGTTTCAGCCGGCCTCGATCAAGCGATCGAGTTCGTCAAGACCAGGAAACGAAGGATCCTCGAGCAGGATCGAATCTGCGAGCCTGCGTGCACCAGCGGTATCCCCCTGCAGTGCTGCCACCCTTGCCGACACGTACCACAGCCGTAGGTCCTCAGGCCAGGGCTCGGAGACCTTCTTCGGCTTTCCCACGACTTCAGCGGCACCGGCGTAGTCCTCCAAGTCGATTAGGTAGGAGGCATAGACAACACGAGCTTCCTTCTTCACCGCCGGTCCACCTCCGAGACGACGGAAGTCTTGCCACACGGCTTCAACATCCTCGTCGCGTTCGAGGGCCCGGAGAACATCCATCTCCACCGGCATGTGGGTGGTTTCCCCGCTCAATCGCCGGTAGGTGCGGAGCTCCCGCAATGCAGTTTGCCAATCGCCAACGCGGTACGCGGCCAAACCGAGAATCTCGCGGATCGTGGAATCTCTCGAGGCCAGATCCTTGGCATGACTCGCCTTGCGGACCGCTGCGTGAAACTGACCGTCGCTGAACGCCTCAGCTGCCGCTGCGAGCGCAGCCAGAGCTGCGTTGTGTCTGGCTGCCGGGGTGACCCGCATCAGCGACTCGACTACGTGACGCGGCAATCCTTCGGCACCGGCCGGCAGCTTGGGCGCCGCTTTGTCATCACGACCCTGATAACCACCCCGGTCATCCTGTCCCCTACTCCCATCGCGCCCGCGTGACTGCGAATCGCTGTCCCGACGTCGGTAGCCACCCGAATCACTCTGCGATGACCTCGACCGATCGCCCCCAGAACTACCGCCAGATCGACCGCCATAGCCTCCAGAGCTCTTGCTACCGCGACTCGAGCCCGACCGACCGCCCCCAGAAGCCGAGCCACCGCGATAGCCGCCAGATCCGCCTCGCGACGAACCCGACCCACTGCCGCCGGAAGAGCTGGACCGGGACCGGCCGCCATAACCGCCCGATTTCGAGCCAGACGACTTCGAGCCTCCGCTACCGCCACCTGAGCTACCACCGCGGCTGGATCCAGACCTTGAACTGCCGGAACCACCACGTGACGAACCCGAACCCGACTTACCTCGATAGCCTCCCGAATTCGAGCCGCCTCGGCTGGACCCGCTGCGGCTCCCACCGGAGCCGCGCTGGCCACCCTTCGAGCCAGAACCGCCGCTTCCGCTCTTGCCGCGACCACTTCCTCCGGATCCCTTTGGCTTCCGGTTACTACTTTGACCGCGGGACTCGCTCACTTGGTGCCTCTTCTAGCTATGAAATCGAACAGATCATGTACTTGGCCCGACTCTGTAATAGATCGGCCGGCCCAAGGGTTTCGGATAATGGGTTGGGATAGTAGGCGGTCACCAACGGGCCTCGCCGCCCCACCGAGTTGGGACTGCGAAAACGCGGCAGATACAGATATAGCCGCCCTGAAGGGCGGCTATATCTTAGTTTATGTTCGGCGGCGTCCTACTCTCCCGGGGCCCTGCGGCCCAAGTACCATCGGCGCTGACAGGCTTAACTTCCGTGTTCGGAATGGGAACGGGTGGAACACTGTCGCCATGGCCACCGAAACCTCTTGAGCACTCCTTGAGCACTCCATAGCGAGCACAATCATCGCGGTATTCAAATTCAAGCCCTCGACCTATTAGTACCAGTCAGCTCCATGCATTACTGCACTTCCACTTCTGGCCTATCAACCTGGTGTTCTGACCAGGGGTCTTACCCGGTTAATCCGGTGGGAGATCTAATCTCGGAGGCGGCTTCGCGCTTAGATGCCTTCAGCGCTTATCCGTTCCGTACGTAGCAAACCAGCCGTGCCCTTGGCAGGACAACCCGCACACCAGCCGTACGTCCACCCCCCTCCTCTCGTCCTAGGGACAACTCCCCTCCACTCCCCTCCCCCCGCGCCGCACA
>JAAETI010000159.1 GCA_024228555.1 bacterium
ATCTGCCGCTACCAGCTCCCGGTCGTAGTGGTGATCCTCAACAACAACGGCATCGGGGGCGGCAGAGCGGAACTACCGTCGGAGGGACCGCTGCCTCCCAACATGTATCTTCCCAGTGCCCGCTACGAGAAGATGGCCGAAGCCTTCGGGGCCGGCTCGTTCTATGTCGAGGACCCCGCCGACCTGAGAGCGGCTCTCGACGCGGCCGGTGCCCTCGACGGGCCCGCCATCGTCCACGTTCGCCTAGATCCTGGGGCGGGGCGCAAGCCCCAGGCTCACGGCTGGCTGACCCGCTAGAGGGGGCAAGGCCCGGACTCGGCTGGGAATGGACGCGACTCGGCCCGGTCGACAGGAGTGAAGAAGTTCGCTCCGCCGACCGGGCCGATGCCGGTCACGCGCTCTGGTATGGAGACTGGCTACGAGCCGGGGATCTTCATCAGCATCAGCTGCCCGTCCTCGCGCTTGAGCAGGGTTGGCGGAAGCTCCGGATCGGGATTGGGTACCGACTGCTCAGCCACGTTGGTGCTGTGGGCCTGGACATCGAGTAGCCAGGACCCGTCTTCGAACCATTCGGAGGCGTCGACGATGCCACTTGACTCGCCGCCGAGATCATTGACGGTGGCCACGATTTCCCACGTTTCGTCTTCGAGGTCGTAGCGCCAGATCCGGGCCTCGCTGGCATCCTCTTGGACCATGAGGCTGTTCTCGCTGGTGTCCATGTTGTCGGGGCTGACGAACTCCACGTAGGAGCCAGCCTCGGAGTCATCACCCTGGGCCAGGATCGACAAGCTCATCACCTTGCGAGGATTGTTCTCGTTGAACACCATCTTGAACACTCGGCCGTTGTCGGCTTGTCCGGTAGTGCCACTGAGCCCACGCTTCATACGGCCGGTATCGGTGTCGGGAACGACCCGTGACCGGCCCGTGTCGGCGATGTAGACCACGTTGGGGTCTTCCTTGTCGTAGGCCAGGTCCTCCAGGCGGATGAATTGGAAGATGTTGTTCTCGTTCGACCAATCCTCCAGCGCCTGTTGGGGAGCGACATCGGTCGTGCCCTTGGCGATGTCTTTGGGAACAGGAATGAAACGGCCCCTGAACTCCTGGCCCGGCTGGAGGTCGAGGTAGTCATTGGCCTCGTTGAACGGATCCCAGCGGTCGACCCTGCCATTCTCGTCGTGGGTGACCTGGAAGGCCATCAGGCGG
>JAAETI010000160.1 GCA_024228555.1 bacterium
ACGTCGCATCGGTCAAGACTGCGGAGTCCGCGGGCTACCAACGGGAGGGGCTCCTGCGCAGCTGGGAACGTGTCGCGGGCACACCCAAAGACATGTACTCGTTCGTGCTGCTCGCACCCGCGCCCATCAACTGAACACCAGTACTACCGCAGTAGGCGGTCCCTTCCCTTCCACTACATGAGGACGGCCCGCCCTGAACTCCTCGTGCGCGATCCCCCAATGGGCATCGTCTGGCCGTTCCGGACGGCACCGTTGGGCCGGGTCTGGCCAGTGAAGGCCCGTGGGAGTTGGACCAACGCCCGACCCAGCACTGCCCGCGCATCGATGTCATCGCCCCTGGATGCCGTGGGCAGCTCCCGACTACTACTCGTGGCTTCGCGATCCTGGATCGAAGGAGATCTCGCTGACGCCCGCAGTGACGGCATCACAGCCCGGCTTTTGGCTTGGGGACATGTCTACGATCGAACTCCCCGACGATGTCGCCGCTGCTCTTGCGGCGGCAGCCGCTGATCGTGGCATGACCGCCGATGAGTTGGCGGCGGAGACGATCTCGGCCCGGTTGGGACCGGTTCGCCGGAGGTTGAATTTCGCAGCGATCGGTGCTTCCACTTCAGGTCGTTCTGCGGTTGAGGCCGAGCAGTTGCTCGAAGAGGGCGGTTTCGGCATCGACAGTGCTGATCGTTGACACAGCGCCGCTTGTGGCGGCACCCGATTCAGCTGACCCGATGCACCAGCGATGTTTGGCGTTGCTGGAAACCCATCCAGGTCCGCTCGTCACGGCCGCGTTGGTGATCACCGAAGCTGGTTGGTTGATCCGCCGCCAGCTCGATACCGCAGCAGAGGCCGTGTTCTACACCGCCATTTCTCAAGGCCAGCTCAACACCGAACCGCTCACCAGCACAGACTGGGCCCGGATCACTGAACTGCTCGACACCTACAGCAACATCAGCCTCGACGCCGCGGACGCATCGATCGTCGCGATTGCCGAACGCCTCGACCAAACAGTCATCGCCACCCTCGACGAACGCGACTTCCGGATCATCCGACCCGACCACGCCGCCGCCTTCGAACCTTCGAAGGGCTACACAGGCGTGACCGACCACGACGTTCCCATGGGTCTCGACGCAGACCGGTTCGACTTCGCGGTGGCCGCCCACCCAGCGGGCGAACACCTCCACCTCCGACCCACCAAGCAGTAGGCGCGCCCCCTATCCGCGGCTCAAGATCCCGCCGCGCGTTGTCTCCATCCGCCGGCAGTGTGGTGCACGTTCTCGAGGGGTGGGGCTCTCGCCTATTGCCGGTTCCCGGACGGGCCCGAACTGACACCCGGTCGACTGCCCTTCTTCGCGGTTCAGAGGCCGATGACCCGCGACACACTTCTCGTTTGGAAACCGCAACGCTCATAGAGCGCCGCCGCACCCACGTTCGCTACATAGTGATCGACATGCGCCTCAACGCAGCCGCGCTTTCGTGCCCAGTCAAGGAACGACTCGGTCAACATGGCGGCTGCGCCGTTGCGTCGGGCGCTCTCGGCGACATACATCGTCCGAAGCACGGCGTACTCGACAGGCTGCCGGGTCGGCGACGCCTTCGTGGCGTAGCCAGCAAGGAGTCCAATGATCTCTGCTGACTCACGGGCCGCGAGCACGACCGCCTCGGGGGAGGCAATGAGATCCTCGAAGTCCTTGCGACCCTCGCGTTGCGGCCACGTTGGATCTGCGAAGGGATCGTGCTGGCCAGCGTCTTCAAGGAACAATCGAGCTTCAAGATCGACAAGGGGACCGATCTCGAACCGGGTGGCTTCGAACACTTCAATCATGAGGCCGACCCTAGGCGGCGCCACGCGGGCGACAGAACGTCCACGGGTTGGGGCCTGACTCAAGTTCCCTGGCGCCTAGTCG
>JAAETI010000161.1 GCA_024228555.1 bacterium
CATGGTCAATGACTCCAACCCCTGTGCTGAAGGGTACGGCGGTCTCGCATCGGTTCAATTCATGGCCTGCGACCCGGACCATCGCCTGGTGGAGATCCCCGCCGTCGATGAACGAATTCCTGACCTCAGCGACTACGCCTTTTGCGTACACGGCGAATAGCCCTGGCGACACCACTCACCGATGAGCTTCATCCTCACTCAGCGACCCGGCCAGCCCGATTCGACTCGTGGTCGAATCGGGCTGACCGGTAGTGTCATGGGTCCTATGGAACAGCTCGTTGAGATGGGACTGAGCCCCGAGGACCTCTACCGTCGGCACGCCAGAGCGCTCGTTGGGTTCGCCGCCACGATCGTCGGCCCCTCTGACGCCGAGGACATCGTCGCTTCCGTTGCCGCACGGGTCCTGGATTCGTCCGCCCTGCGTGGAGCTGACAACCAACGGGCCTACCTCTACCGCTCTGTTCTCAACGCCTCGCGATCACACCTGAGATCGCAAGGCCGGCGCCGACGCAGAGAGCGGCGCCTCACCCAACGGAATGCGCTGCCAGAGGTTTGGGACCGGCAGGAACCAGATCTGACGTTTGCCCTAGATGTATTGAGTCCAAGACAACGAGCGGTGGTCCATCTGACTTACTGGGAGGAGTTGACCGGTCATGAAGTGGCGGTCAGGCTCGGCATCTCGGAAGGCTCAGTCCGCAAGCACCTTGCCCGAGCCAAGGGAACCCTACGGGAGCTGATCCAATGAGTGATGAATTGGACGACTTCATCCGCCAAGCGATCACCCAGACCGTGGATGAAGCACGATCCCCCAGGCCCTTCTCTGCACTACCACGAGATGGTCGGCAGAACCGAAAACAATGGTTTGAAATGGGTTTCAATTCGCAACGCTTCGCCTTTGCGGCTGCAATCACTGCGATTGCTCTGCTCATTGGAGGGTTGGCTGTGGTGGCCTTCGGCGCCGACCGCACCACTATCGAGTCTGGGCCAGCCAATACCGGTCCGGCTCTCGCCAGTGAAACAACCGAGCCAACTGAACCCACGGTGGAGACAACGACCACGGTCCCAACCACGACAATCGCCCCGGCAAC
>JAAETI010000162.1 GCA_024228555.1 bacterium
ACCTTCGAGATCGTGTCGAACTGAAAGACGTTGGCATTGAGGGTCGACAGGAAGATCTGAGCACCCTCTGGCGTGTCCGCACCGGGCGGGAATATGTTGTCGTCGAACTCCAAGAAGGCGGTTCCTTCGCTGAGGCTCACACCGAGAAACGAGCCATCGGCCTCGCTGGGAAACGGGGACTTGAAGCCAAGCGCTGCCTCCTCGGGCTCGAGTCCCTTTGTCATTTGCCGCAAAGTCGTCGTGAGCACAAGATCCGTTTTGGTTACAGCCCGCAACACATAGGTACCGCCGATGGCAAGGTCGGTGCTACCACAGGGGTAGAAGACCTGCAGTACCGTCGATCCCGTGGATGAGGGTTCCTCGTCGAGACACACTGCTGTGCCAAGGTCGGAGGTCGTGGTGGTAACCCCCGTACCAAGGGTGGTGCTGGTGGTTGTCGCAGGCTCTGTTGTCGTGGGCGACGTGGTGGTGGGACGGGCTGCGATGGTTTCATCCGCTGGCTCGAGAACCCGAACAAACGCGGTCACCACGACGAGTGCAAGGACGACGGTGACGGCGGCAACGAGTGCGCGTTGAATCAATTGAAGTGTGCGCGGATCCATATCCTCGAACCCTAACGACTATTGCTCTACAAGGAACGCTTTGGGAGACCGGTGTGGTTCCCAAGCATCATCAAAAAGAAAGAGCCGGTTACGGCTTTACCCACAATTCGGTTGCATAGCGACGTCGCTCGTAGCGCCACTCACGGTCGAGAAGGCCCCATACGCTGTGGTCGAGCCAGTGGCTCCCGACCTTCACCTCATCGCGCAGGGTCCCCTCCTTGAGGAAACCGAGCTTCTGTACGATCCGCTCCGAAGGGACATTTCCCAAGGCGATGCGCGTGGTCACACGGTGCATGTGGAGTTCCTCGAACGCTATCTGAAGGGCGCACGCAGTTGCTTCCGTGCCGATGCCCTGCCCTGTTGCATCACTGCGGATCCAGTAGCCAACCTCGCCAACCGAGTTGGCTCGTGATGTGAACCAGACCGAAACGTTGCCCAGGTGCCGGTCCTCGCTGTCGATCGAGCGGATCGCAAAGTCGAATGCTCGACCGCTTGCCCACGCCCCGATGGAGTCCTTGACAAACTGGGCGGTCACGCTGCGCTGATAGTTGACTGCCCAGGGGAGGAATTCAGCGAGTTCGGGCAGCGAGGCGCGAACCGCGTCGTGAACGGCGGAAGTGTCCTTCCGGCGAAACGGGCGGAGTATTAGGCGCGGGGTGAACCGCGGATCGTGGCTGACCAGATGCGACATGGTCCGCAGCATATCCTCCCGGTGCGTAAGGTGCGGTCGTGCTTGACATGTGGACCCGTCTTGAGGCACTAGGACCAGTCCAATACCCAGCTGAGGCAAAGGCTGCGGTGTTGGTGCCGCTATATCGCGACTCGGATGGCCGGGTTCGGGTCATTCTGACCAAACGCCCCGAACATATGCGCACTCATCCCGGCGACGTAGTATTCCCCGGCGGCAGGCTCGAAGAGGGTGAGAGCCCTGAGCAGACCGCAAAGCGGGAGGCATGCGAGGAGATCGGGCTTCCCGAAGGAGGCGTCGAGATTGTCGGCGGATTGACGCCGCTGACGACCCGTGATCCGGGCAACCTGATCGTGCCCGTGGTCGCAAGAGTGCAACGCCCGGCGCAGTTCGTGCTGCAGGTGGAGGAAGTCGAAACGGTTATTGAGCCGATGCTGCTCGACCTTCTCGATGAAGATCGCTGGCGTACCTCGGACTGGTTTGGCCAAACCCTGTGGTTCTACGAGTTCGACGAGGGAATCATGTGGGGAGCAACCGCCTTCATGATGCGAGAGTTCCTACATTTGCTGCGCGGCTGACCGCTACAACGTGCCCTGGGTTACTGCGTACAGCGTGGTCCCAATGCTGACGGCCAACAGGATCAGCACACCGAGGATCTGAGTTGGCGAAAGCTTCGCCAAGTAGCGCAATACGGCGGGCTGTGACGGGCGCCCCGTACCGGGGGGTACATCCTCGTCGGCAAAGACGATTTCTGCCGCCTCCTCGAGGATCTCTTCGAGAACCATCACCTTGTAGCCACCGGTAATCATCTGCATCATTGGAAAGGTGCCGCCGAGGTTGTCGGCGACTATGAACGCATCGATGCCGGCCTCACCCAGCTTGGCTACGGCGAGATCGGCTTCGAGCCTTGTGTTGTAAGCGGCAACCTGGCTTGTCTGTTCCACTATGCGAGTTGGTCGATCATCGACCACAGGCTATCGACGTGGCGAGCCTTTGTTGACGTTTGGCCGATTGAGACCCGTATCGCGGCAACATCACCCAACGTTGTCGGGGTTAGCGAAACCTTGCCCGACTCATTCAGTGCATCCGCCAGTTGTGTGGTTGCCTCATTGCCGTCCGCGTGGCGGAAGACAACAAGGGCGAACGGGTGCGGCGCCACCAACTCGAAACGAGGATCTGCTTCAAGCTTGGTAGCCAAATCGGCGGCGAGGCGAACATGCTCTCGAATGTGGTGACGGATACCCGCCGCCCCGTAGTGGCGCAGAACGAACCACAGCTTGAGCGAGCGGAAGCGTCTGCCAAGGGGAACATGCCAGTCGCGATAGTCGATCACCTCGCCCGATAGTGTCGCCTCGTTGCGCAGGTAAGGGGGCAGGATGCTCATGGCATCGATGAGAGGCTTGCGATCGGCCACGTAGTAGAGGTTGCAGTCGAAATTCGTGAACATCCATTTGTGGGGATTGAACGTGTAGCTGTCGACCAGTTCGATCCCATCTTGGTGATGGCGGAACTCGGGGCAAGTCATCGTTGTGCCCGCATACGCGGCGTCGACGTGACACCACATTCCCTCTCGCTTGGCGATGCCTGCGATTGCTCGGATAGGATCGACTGCCGACGTTGCGGTGGTGCCGATGCTTGCCGTGACAAACGCCGGTGTCAGGCCAGCGGTGCGATCGGCCGCGATGGCTTGCTCGAGTGTGGTTACGTCCATGGCGAACTGGTCGTCGGTTGCGATGATGCGGACTTGCGTGAACCCGGCGATCCTCGCTCCCTTTTCGACAGAGGAATGGGTTTGATCCGAGGCGTAGACAACCATCTTGTCGAGCGCTATCTGCTCTCTCAGCTGCTCGCGGGCAGTCACCATGGCCACATGTGCAGAATCGGATGCGCTCATTTGGATGACACCGCCACCGACCCCCGCGGTCTTCCACGCTGTAGGGAGCCCCAGCAAGTCGGCCATCCAGTCCACCACGACGGTCTCCAACTCGGTTGCAGCAGGAGACGTCGACCACAACATCCCTTGGACGCCAAGCCCAGCTGCGGCCATTTCGCCGAGGAGCGAGGGGCCCGAGCTGTTGGCGGGGAAGTAGGAAAACCAGTTTGGAGACTGCCAGTGGGTTATGCCCGGCATGATGACGTCGTTGAGGTCACGCATCACGTTCTCGAACGGTTCTGGTTCTTCCGGTGCCTGTGCCGGCAGCGCCTTCCGGATCGCACCGGGGGCGACGGTGGAGTTCACCGGATAGTCCTCCACATTGGCTAGGTAGTCGGCAACCCAATCGACCATTTCGTGACCCCGGTGTCGGTACTCCTCAGGGTCCATGTGGAAGCTGTCGGTCACGGAGTGGCCCCGGTCCCGATGTAGCGCTCCAGCCAAGCCATTACCTCTCCGTACCAATGAATCGAGTTCTGTGGCTTCTCGATCCAGTGCCCTTCATCGGGGTAGTAGGACAACCGGGCGTCGACACCCTTCTGCTTGAGGATGCCGTACAACGAGAGGCCTTGAGTGACGACGACGCGGTAATCGAGTTCGCCATGGATCACGAGAGTTGGTGTAGTCATGTCCGCGGTGTGGGCAAGCGGGCTCCACCTCTGCACAGCGTCCATGTCCTCCCACGGTGTTCCGCCAATCGCAGTCTCGCGGCCGGCGGTGATGTCGCTGGCCCATTGCCCGAGCAGGTCGGTCACTCCAGCGTGGCACACCGCACTGGCAAACCGATCGGTGTGGCCCATGATCCACGACACGAGGTAGCCGCCGTAGGAGCCGCCGATGATCGCCATCCGATTCTCATCGATGAAGCCCTGCCCGAGCAGATGATCGGTGGCAGCCATGATGTCCTGCATCGGCTTCTCTCCCCAAGCACCGCGAATCGATCTGGTGAAGTCGTCGCCAAATGAATCCGATCCGTGGAAGTTGACGGAGACGACAACATATCCGGCGGCGGCAAACGCTTGCGTGTTCCAACGCCAATGCCAGGAACCACCCGATGCGTTGTGCGGGCCACCGTGGATGTTGTGCACCAGCGGCCACTTCTTGGTGCGGTCGAACCCAGGCGGGTACACGATGTGGGCCTGAATTGTCTCGAGGTCGGCACCGGAGAAACTGAACTCGCTCACGTCTCCGAGGTCGAGGTCCGCCAAGTCGTTGAACCCACCGATCGTCCTAACCCCGCCCTCATCGAGGATGGAAACATCAGCAGGCTGGCCGGGGGACTCGGTCCGCAACCACAATGGTCCTGTTGTGGGGCGGGGCCCATGCGCATACTCGCCCTCGGTGACCCTGGTCGGCGTCGTCGCCCCCTGCGGTAGCAAGAACACGGTCATGCTGCCCTCATCGCTTGCATGTAAGACGAGGTCGGAGTCTGCGGTGTACTCCCACCCCCCTGCGGAGCGATCCCACCACGGGGCAACCTCAATCTCGGTCCCGGTGCTGCGGTCATAGCTGCACAACTTCACCTGATCGGCGTAGTAGTCGGCCTCATGCTGGGTTCCGTAGGTGATGTACCGGCCATCGGGGCTGTAGCGGGGGCGAACCTGCTGCGCGGGTAGGTCTGCGACGTCACCGAGCACGCCAAACATCCGGCTCTCGAGATCAACGGTGTGAATCGCAAACTGGAAACGAGTGTGGGGGGCGGGGGCTATGTCGGCTGCGAAAGCGACCTCCGTTCCATCAGGGGAGATGTCGTATGCCGTCTCCGGTTCCTCGAGTGCTATCAGCTGAGTGAGACCAGGAGTGAGGTCGGCGAGGGTGCCCGATGCCAGATCGAGATGAAACAGGTGGTAGATCTCACCCCCAACGAGCCATTTCTTCCAGAATCGATAGACCGTATCCTCGGTCACCATTGGTTCGGTCGGCGCTTCCAGGCGACGCTCCAGCTCGGTGGTGGTGGCTTCGATGCTGGGAAAGCCACGAAGCAAGGGGACTGCCATGATCAGCCCGGACTCGTCCGGTAGCCACTTGCCTGCGGCCACACCCAGCGGCAGCGCGGTGTGGCATTCCGCTTCGCCGCCGGCGACGTCCATCGTGTGCAACTGCGGCTTGTCGTCCTCGGCAGGTTTGCGGAGAAACGCCAGGCGACCGGACGTGGCGAGTGATGGGTTGGTACTCGACAGCGTCTGGCTGGTGAGGGCCTTGCGAGTTCCGTCGCTCGAAACCTGCCACAGGCGGGTGATGCCTTTGTTGGAGGCGAGGTCGTATGAGGTCACCGGCACAATCGCAAAGCTTCCATCATGGTGTGGTTCCGGTTGACCCACCCGTGCCATTTCCCAAAGATCCGTGGCTGAGAGATGTCTTGTCGTCATAGACGCAAGTTAGCGGCATTCGCAGCCAGTCCCACCGCACAATTCGGCGAAGGACAGTTGTGGTGGGGCCGACGAGCTCTATCGCTAGGGAACCGTGCCTTGGTATAAGTGTGTCTATGCCCCGACCAACAAGCCAGGCCGAGCTTCTCGAAGCCATGGAGCGCGAGTATGCGGCGCTCTGGGAGGAGGTAGTTCTTTGCGACCAGGCGGATCTGGAGGCCCCTGGGGCATGTGAACAGTGGTCGGTTAAAGACCTCCTTGCGCACCTTGACGCTTGGCATGAGTTGCTGCTCGGTTGGGAGCGGATCGGCGCCGCGGGGGAGAAGCCAGAAATGCCCGCACCAGGGCTCACCTGGAAGGACACTCCGGTCCTCAACGCCCAGATCTGGGAGCGGACCAAGGACGATGGTTGGGATCAGATCGCCGGGCGGCTTGACCATTCCCACACAGCGTTACGCAAGCTCATCTCGAGCTATGAGGCAGAGGCGCTCTTCGAGAAGAAGCGGTTCAAGTGGACCGGGTCGACGTCGGTTGGCGCTTATGCGGTGTCGGCAACTTCGAGCCATTACGAGTGGGCCCGCAAGCTGGTCCGCCGGTTCCGCAAGGCTCAAGCCGCCGGCGTCTAGTGCCCGTTGCGCTCGACGTTTCGGAGCAGTCCGATAACGAGTCCCTCGACCACGGCCTTCCACGAAGCGTCGATGATGTTCTCGTGGACGCCTACGGTGCCCCATGCCGTTTCAATGTCGGCGTGTTCACACAGAACCCGCACCCGGGCGCTGGTGCCGTCACTCGAGTCGAGGTCGCGCACCCGGTAGTCGGTCAGCTGGATTTCCTTGACCTCGGGGAATGTCTTGACCAACGCAGCACGTAGAGCCCGGTCAAGGGCACTGACCGGTCCGTCGCCCTCACGCGTCGTCACGACACGCTCTCCTCCCACGTGGACCTTGACCGTTGCCTCGGCAACAACTTCGTTCTCTCGGTGCTCGACGTACACGCGGTACGACTCCAGTTCGAAGAAATCCTGTGTCCACCCTTGGGCCTCGCGCAGCAGCAACTCAAAGGACCCATCGGCTGCCTCGAATTGATAGCCGATGTGTTCGAGTTCCTTGATGCGGTCGACGACGACCTGGGCATCGGTGCTCGACAGGTCGAGACCCTGCGCCTGGGCTTTGGCAACGACAGTTGATCGGCCGGCTAGCTCAGACACCACCACCCGCGTGGCGTTGCCGATCGTATCGGGGCTGAGGTGTTCGTAGGCATCGCTGCGGCGGGCCAGCGCCGAGGTATGCAGACCGGCCTTGTGCGTGAACGCCGAGCTGCCAACGTATGGCATGTGCGGATCGAGGGTGAGATTGACCAGATCTGCCAGATGGTGCGACACGGTCGTCAGTTTGGGGAGACGATCCGCCGGGATCGTCTCGATACCCATCTTCAGCGACAAGTTGGGGATCAGCGAGCACAGATCGGCGTTGCCGGTACGTTCCCCGTAGCCGTTGATACAGCCTTGGACTTGGTGAACGCCTTCCAGCACTGCGGTGATCGAGTTGCTGACCGCCATGCCCGAATCGTTGTGAAAATGGCAGCCAAGCGTTGCGTCGCCGAGAGCCTCGCCGACTTCACCGACAATCCTCTGCACTTCGTGCGACAGGAAGCCACCGTTGGTATCGCACAGGACAACCCGGTCGGCGCCTGCGTCGTGGGCAACACGAAGGGCGGCTACCGCAAAATCGGGATTGTCGCGATATCCGTCAAAGAAATGCTCGGCGTCAAAGAAGACTTTCTTGCCCTTGGATCGGAGATACTCGACGGAGTCGCCGATCATGGCCAGTGCTTCATCATTGCTGGTCCGCAGCGCATGCTCGACGTGGTAGTCCCAGGCCTTGCCGACAAGGCAAATGACGTCGGTGTCGGCAGCCAGCAGCGCGGCGAGTTGTTCGTCGTCTTGGGGGAGGCTCGAGGATTTGCGGGTGGCACCGAAGGCGACAAGCTTGGCGCTCTCCAGCTCGAGTTCAGTTTTCGCACGCTGAAAGAACTCGTCATCCTTTGGATTGGCCCCCGGCCAGCCGCCCTCGACGTACGCAACCCCAAGGGTGTCCAGAAGACGGGCCACATGGAGCTTGTCCCGCGCCGTCAGCGAAATACCCTCCTGCTGGGTGCCGTCACGGAGGGTGGTGTCATAGATTTCGACTGGTCGGGTACTCATGCGAGCGCTCCTGGATAAGGAAAACCCCCCGTGGGAACGGAGGGTCGCAGGGGCGCACACGCCCATATGGGGCGAGGCGCCTATCTAATAATGATGAAGCCGTTGGGCTGTTTCATGGCGGTGAGTATGGACGAGACTCCCCGTTGGGTCAAACGGGACATCGGGCTTGCCTCGTTTTCGCGGCCTTGTGCCAGGAGAGGTCCCAACCTCTCGGGACCCATGGTCCCTAAAGGTGGCCCCGAAGTCACGCCGGCCGTGGGACCTGTGCCTCTGGGCCTTTGGCCCATCGGGAGGGACGCAACGGCACCTATATACGAATCGACGCATTTGGAATGATCGCATTAGCTCATCCGCATATGCGGAGGAGTGCATCGAAATTCCAAGAGGTCGGTAACCGTGGCACGCATAAAGCTTGATATCTCTCGTCGTTCGTTTCTAAAAGGTGGCCTTGCCACCGGTGGACTTGCGCTGATGTCGCCAACAGCTTCTATCGATTCTGCTGTTGGGATGCTCTCAGCCGACGATCCTTGGTATCGCGAGGGCGATATCAAAACCACATACAACGTCTGCGACGTGTGCCCATGGCGTTGTGGCGTTGTGGTTCACACCGTCAATGGCATTGTTCGCAAGATCGATGGGAATCCCGCTGATCCCAAGAGTCGCGGCATGTTGTGTGCTCGCGGTCAGGGCGGGGTTTCGTTCATGTACGACCCTGATCGTCTGCAATCGCCGATGATCCGCACCGGAGAGCGCGGATCGGGTCAGTTCAAAGAGGTCACCTGGGAAGAGGCACTCGACTACGTCGCAGCCGCCTTGCTCCAGGTCAAGGACAAGTACGGTGAGGAAGCGCTGGCCGTATTCGGACACACTTCGGGCGACCACTGGTTCGCCGACCACTTCGCCCAGGCCTGGGGAACCCCGAATGCCGCAAAGCCATCGTCGTCGCTATGTCTGAGCCCGCGCGATGAGGCGGCAACCCTCACATACGGTTCTGCGGTCGGCGGTCACGAGCCCGTGGATTGGGACTCCATCCAGGCATTCACCCTCATCGGTAGCCACATCGGTGAAGATGCCCGCAACACGCTGATGCAGGACTTCGCCAATGCCCAGGCCCGTGGGGCCAAGGTCATCGTTGTCGACCCCCGCTTTTCCAGCGTCGCCGCCAAGGCCGACTACTGGCTACCCATCAAGCCGGGCACCGACACCGCGCTCATGTTGGCCTGGATGAACGTATTGATCACAGAATCGCTCTATGACGCCGCATATGTCGAAGAGTGGACCGAAGGCCTTGAAGAACTGGCTGCCCACGTAGCCGAATTTACTCCCGACTGGGCGGCCGGAATCACCGACCTCCCGGCCGCCCAGATCCGGGAGACCGCGTTGGTGATGGCAGAGAACATGCCGGCCGCTGCGGTCATCCCCGGACGTCATGTCACCTGGTACGGCAATGACAGCCAGCGGATGCGGTCAACCTATCTGGTGAACGCGCTGCTTGGCACCTACGGCCGTGAAGGCGGGATGTACTTCAACAAGTCGGTTTATCTCGATCACTACCCGCTCCCGCCTTACACCGTCACCGGCAGCTCGGGTGGTTGCTCGGCCGAGCCGGGTGAGGAGAGCGCAGAGCTGCCGCTTGGCCCAACCGGTAAAGCCCGCGCCGACGGAGTCCGCGAGTCCTTCATGCGTGGGCCGACTGCGATGCAAGAGCTCATCGATCCGATGATCAGCGGGGACCCGTACCCCATCAGGGCACTCGTCGCATACGGTGTGAACCTACTCAACTCGATTCCCAATCCCGAGCGGACCATCGAGGCGCTCAAGGCGCTCGACTTCGTGGTTGCCATTGATGTCTTGCCGCAGGAGCACATTGCCTGGGCTGACGTGGTGCTTCCCGAGGCGACCTACCTGGAGCGCTACGAAGACCTGTGGACCGTCCCTCACAAGACGCCCTACATCGCCATGCGTGAGCCGGCAGCCGATCCCCTCTATGACACGAAGCCGGGCTGGTGGATCTCCCGTGAGCTAGGCATGAGGGTCGGGCTAGAAGACTTCTACAAGTGGGAAACCATCGAGGAGTGGATCGACAAACGACTCGTCTCTGTTGGTTCCAGCCTGGACGACATGCGGGCTCAGGGTGGCGTCATCGTCCAGAAGGGCAAGCCCTACCTCGAGGACTTCGACGGAGCGTCGCCGTTCCATACTGCGTCCGGCAAGATCAACCTGTACTCCGAGGAGTTAGCCGAAGCCGGCCATGATCCAATGCCGGTGTACGAACCGACCGATGAACCACCGACTGGCTATTTCCGCCTGCTGTACGGGCGAAGCCCGGTTCACACGTTCGCCAAGACACAGAACACCCCGGTGCTCAACGACATCGATCCAGAGAACGAGATCTGGGTCAACGTCGATGCCGCCGAGCAACTCGGTGTCAAAGACGGTGACTACGTGATGTTGGAGAACCAGGATGGTGCCCGTAGCGGTCCGGTCCAGGTCAAAGCGACCCAGCGGATCCGCAGCGACGCTGTCTTCATGGTGCACGGATTTGGACACAACTCACCGGGGCTGACCAGGGCCAATGGCAAGGGTGCCAGCGACACCAAGCTGCAGACCCGCTACAAGCTCGATCCCATCAGCGGGGGAGCGGGGATGCGGGTCAACTTCGTGAGACTCGACAAGGAGGGGGTGTGACGTGGAATACGCATTCCTTCTAGATCTGGGCCGGTGTATCGGATGCCAGGCATGTGTCGCATCCTGCAAGGTCGGAAACGAACTTGGCGAAGGTCAGCAGTACATCGAACTGATTGAAAAGACCAACGGCGAGTTCCCCAACCTGACCGGAGGGTGGGACAACCATCGCTGCTTCCACTGCGCCGACGCTGCATGCGTCACGGTCTGCCCGACCGGTGCCCTGTTCAAAGAGGATGGACTCACCAGGCTCGAGCGTGATGTGTGTAGCGGATGTTCGTACTGCACCGAAGCCTGCCCATACGACATCCCAGTGATGTATGAGGGCAAGTCAAGCAAGTGTGACGGCTGCGCCGCAACGGTTTCGGCCGGCGGCTCGCCGTGGTGCGTCGGGACCTGTCCGAGTGCTGCGCTCGAGTACGGCCCGCGCGAAGTGATCCAAGCTGAAGCTCACAAACGTGCCGAGGCAATGCGCGATCGGTATCCGAACGCTCATGTGTACGGAGAAACGCAGGCGGGCGGCCTGGGCCTACTGGTTGTCATGCCTGACGATCCCGAGCTTCTCGATATTCCCATTGATCCCAAGACACCATTCATGGCAGACGCTTGGCAGAAGGTTGTACAGCCGGCCGCCGTCGGCATCACGCTCGGGACCGCAGTTCTCGCTGGAGCTGCAGCAGTCATCTCCAGGCGTAATCACGAGCAAGAAATGGTGGTCATCGAAGCCGAGGGCCTCGTCAGAGACAGTGAAAAAAGTGAGGAGGGCTAACCATGTTGCAACATGATGAAGGCCACGAGCTCGAAGTCCTTCGTTACCGCAAACGTCCCAGAATCGTACATGCGATCCTGGCCAGCTCGTTCCTACTGCTGTTGCTCAGCGGCTTGGTCATTCTGTGGCCTGCGCTCTCGGGTATCGCCGCAGGCGGATTCACCCGTTGGCTGCACCGTGTCGCCGCCATTGGCTTCATGTCGGTGCCGTTCGTGTACTGGATCGCTGATCGTGAAGGCGCCAAGGAGCTGATGGTCGACTCGTTCAAGTACGACAGAGACGATTGGCGCTGGCTCAAGCGCATCTGGTCATACCTGTTCGGTCACGCCGCCAACATGCCAAAGCAGGGCAGGCTCAACGCCGGCCAGAAGCTGCACCACGCTGCCGTGATGCTGCTGTCGGCATCGATCGTGATTACCGGTCTCGCCATGTGGTTCTTCATGCCGTCGCTTGGTGCGACCGGGCAGGCGTGGGCCGCGGTGATTCACGACATATCGATGCTGGCACTGACCCTGCTGCTCATCGGTCACCTCTATTTCACATTTGTGTACAAGGCGATTTCCGGGATGACCACGGGGTATGTCCACGAGGTAGATGCCCGGCTTGAACACGCCAAATGGGTTGAGGAACTCGAAGAAGAGGCGGCTGTCGAAGCCGACTCTGAGTCAACCCCAACCCCCGCAATCTAGAAAGAAAGAGTCCGATCCCCCTGGGCTCGGTTCAACGAAAGGGAAAGCAATGAACATGCTACGTCGCATGTCACTGGTCGGGCTAGTCCTAGCCTTTGGATTGGTTGCCGCCGCCTGTGGTGGCAGTGAGTCGACCGACACAACCGAGGGCACCGTTCCTCCGCTCGAGACAACAGCGGCTCCTGCCGCCACTGAAGCTCCCGCTGAGACAACTGCTGCACCGGCTGAAACAACAACAACAACAACCGCGGCTCCTGTGTTTGATCTCGTCGCCGCCGTATACGAGTACGAAAGCACGATCCCCGAGGGTTGGATGAATGTCGGCGACGTCGTCGCATTCAAAGATGCCGTCGAAGCCAGCGGTGCGCTGGTCATCGATGTCCGTCAGCCTTCCGAGTATGAAGAGGGGCACATCCCAGGCGCTGTCAATATCCCGCTCCGTGAGCTTGCGGCCAATGTCGACAAGATCCCGACCGATACCCAGGTCTTTGTCTACTGCAAGTCCGGCTACCGTGCCGGCGTGGCGATCTCTTCGCTCCGCATGATGGGCTACGACAACGCCTTGTCGTTCTCTGGTAGCTGGAATGCATGGACCGACGCTGGTGAGGAAGTTTCCGTAGAGGCTGTAGAGGCTGCTGTTGTCGGCGATCCCGGCTTTGCGCCTGAGCTCGTCGCAGCTGTTGACGGGTATCTCTCCACCATTCCTGACGGCTGGTTGACCGCGGGCGATGTCGAAGCAGCCAAGGCTGCAATCGAAGCTGGCGCTTTTGTACTTGATGTCCGGACCGAAGACGAATATGCCGAGGGTCACATCGAGGGCGCCGTCAACATTCCGTTGCGGACAGTGACCGAAAACATGGACCAGATCCCGACTGACGTTCAGGTCATCGTGCACTGCAAGTCCGGTTTCCGGGCGGCTCTCACGATGCCAGTTCTGGGTGTTCCCGGTTTTGACAACGTCAAGGCCTTCACCGGTAGCTACCTCGCATGGGTCGAGGCTGGCGAACCGGTCGTTACCGGCTGATCTAGCAAACAACAGACATCTACCGAAGGAGGGGCCGGTCACCGGCCCCTCCTTCCTGTTGGGATTGGCGGCGTCGTTGGGGGCAGGTAATCTCCCGTGATGGCATTGACGAGAAACTGGTGGCGGACGACGCGTTAGTAACGTTTACGCACAGTTACTCACGCCGGAGTCTGCAACCTCCGGCGTTTTTCTATTACAACGAGAGGACCGACACGTGGAGCGGCAAACTGTCTTTTCCGGGCTCCAACCCACAGGCAACGTTCATCTGGGCAACTACCTGGGGGCATTGCGCAACTGGGTCAAGCTGCAAGATTCGTACGATTCGGTCTATTGCGTCGTTGATCTTCACGCCATAACGGTCGACTACGACCCGCAACAGTTCGAGCAAGACCGGATCGAAGCGGCCAAGGTGCTTCTCGCCGTCGGTATTGATCCTGACAAGTCCCTCTTCTATTTCCAGAGCCAAGTACCGCAGCACAGCGAACTTGCATGGATTCTGGGGACCATGACCCCGACTGGTGTGCTCAACCGCATGACCCAGTACAAAGACAAGGTGGCACGAGGCATTCCTGCCAACCTCGGCTTGTACTCATATCCAGTGCTGATGGCCGCCGACATCCTGCTCTACCACGCCAACCTGGTTCCGATCGGCGACGACCAGCGCCAGCACCTGGAGATGACCCGAGACCTTGCTGAGCGGTTCAACAATCGATTTGGTGAGGTCTTCCCGATACCCGATGCCCTCATCCCGGAGACGACCGCACGGGTGATGTCGTTCGCCGACCCGACCTCGAAGATGTCCAAGTCGGATCCAAATGAGAAGAGCCGGGTACTGATTCTCGATTCGCCGGACGTGGTGCGTAAGAAGATCAAGTCGGCTATGACCGACTCGGATCCCGAGGTCCGCTTTGACAGGGATGAGAAGCCGGGAATCTCCAACTTGCTCGAGATCATGTCGACATGCACGGGCGAGTCTATTGACAATCTCGTCGCTGAGTACGGTGGCAGTGGGTACGGCGTGTTCAAGGAAGCTGTGGCAGATGCGGTCATTGCCGAACTGGCTCCTATCCGCAGCGCCTATACGCAGCTGGACGATGAGGAGATCGCCCGGATTATGCGTCGGGGTGCCCTCGATGCAAGGACCCGAGCCGAGGGATTCCAGCAGACCGTCCGCCAGGTGACCGGGCTGGCTCCCGTCTAGCCGGGCCAAGGCCCCGCGCTTTCTCTGCATCTGAGCATTGGCCACGACCTTGACGGCCTTACGTTGTATGGGTAGTGTCTGTTCCAAGACAGACTTACGACGTATGGTTGGAGCGAAACATGAAGGCAATCGTCCAGGACAGCTACGGGTCACCCGACGTCCTCCAATACCGTGATGTAGACCGACCCACCGTTGCCGACGACACAATCGTTGTGAAGGTTCATGCGGCATCGGTAAACCCAGCCGATTGGCACTTCATGACGGGAACGCCCTATCTGGTCCGTGTCGGTGGTGGGGGGTTTCTCAAGCCAAAGCGCAATACTCCAGGCCTCGACATGGCGGGGACCGTCGCTGAGATCGGCACGGGGGTAACTGAGTTCAAGCCCGGCGACGAGGTTTTTGGTGAGGCGAGCCGGGCCTACGCCGAGTACGCGTCAGTCAAGGCGGAACATATCGTCACGAAGCCTGCCGATGTAACGATGGAGCAGGCATCCACGGTGGGTGTGGCGGCATTCACTGCTCTCCAAGGGCTTCGTGACAAGGGAGGGCTGGTCGCCGGACAGAAGGTCCTTATCAATGGGTCTTCTGGAGGGGTTGGGATGTTTGCGGTGCAGATCGCCAAGAACTTCGCAACCACAGTGACTGCCGTGTGCAGCACCCGCAACGTCGACATGGCGGTTGGGCTCGGCGCCGACTATGTCGTCGACTACACCAGCGACGACGTGACCCGGCTCGACAAGCAGTTTGACCTGATCCTCGACACAGTTGGCAACCGGCCCCTTCGTGACTGGAAACGCATACTGAGCCCCGACGGGACCTATGTTGCGGTCGGCGGTCCCAAAGGATCATTTCAGGTGCTGTGGCAGCTGCTCAAGACGGCGGTTGTCTCGCGGGCGGGCCGACACAGGATGGTTTCTTTGCTGGCCAGAACCAGCAAAGAAGACCTGGTGACGTTGGCAGACCTCATGGAGGCGGGCAAGCTGACTCCCGTGATCGACCGGACGTACCAACTGAGTGAGGCTGCTGACGCCCTCCGCCATCAAGGCAAGGGCCACGCTCAGGGCAAGACTGTCATCGTCGTTGGCTAGTCGTTGAGGATGTCCTTCACCATTGCCACAGCTTCTTCCACGCCGTTCTCGGTGACCGGGGTCAACTCGAAACCGAAACCAAGCTCGACGACGGGGATCGACACCGCAAAGGCCCGTTCTGGGGCTTGGCCCATGGATGCCGTCATTCCGAGCAGTGTCTCAGGGCTGCTGTAGTGGGTCATCGCAGACGGTCCGGTTGGCGCAGCCGCGACCGGCGTGGTTGTTGTCTCGGCAACGTCGATGCTTGCGTCGACAAAGACAACCGTGTCGAATCTGCCGATCTCGAGGGCAAGCTCCGGCGTTAGCTGCGAGACCGAGCGGACCTCGACGCCCTGCAAATGCAGATCATTCACCCTGTTGGCAACAACACGACCTGCGCCATCGTCAGAGCGCAGGTCGTTGCCGTAACCGATAACCAGTGACTCCACGTCGGTTCAGCCTCGCTGGACCGAGGACACCAGAGTGCCCTCATGATCGTGGAGGCTCACGTCCAGCGGCATCTTGCCGACGGCGTGCGTGGAGCAGCTGAGACACGGATCGTACGCACGGATGCCCGCCTCGATCCGGTTGAGCACCGGCTCTGGAATATCGTGACCGTCGATCCATTCCTTGGCGATCTGCAGGACGGTCGCATTCATGGGCAGGTTGTTCTGCCCCGTTGCAATGATCATGTTCATCTCTTCGAGGAGACCGTTCTGATCTACGTGGTACTCGTGGAACAGGGTTCCGCGCGGCGCCTCGGAGACCCCCACCGCATGACGGTGGTTGATCCCTGCGGTTGCCCGCACCATCGGGTCGAGAATTGCATCATCCTCCAGCAGGGCCCGCATCAGTTCAGTGGATGCGAGGATCTCGATGAGGCGGGCATAGTGGTAGAAGAACGATGAATTCGCAGTTCCGCCTGCCATCTCCCGATATGCCAACAGCGCCTCGTCGGCAAGCGGTGCGCCCATCGTCTTACAGACGTTGAGTCTGGCCAATGGGCCAACTCGGTAGATGCCGGCATTGACGTTCTCCCCGTCGGCGACGAGTGGCTTGAAGTACGGAGACTTCAGATAGGAGTCGCGGCGCGTCGACTCGCCGATATACGTTCGATAGTCGGCCGGGTCGATGTTGTCGGCGACAGTGTTGCCCGCAGCATCGACGAATTTGAGATGACCGTCGTAGTTTTCCCACAGACCGTCATCATTGGCCAAACCAAGATGAAGGCTGGGGAACAGCCCAAAGGCACCGATCTCTCGCTCGAACTTGTCAAGCATCCCCACGAACAGTTCGAGGGCGGCTTCAGCGGTCTGCTGCGCCTCGTCCAGACCGGCGAGCAGTCGTTCCCTTGTCTCTGTGGTCATGGCATCGGCGATCCCGCCGGGGACGATCCCGGGCGAATGGACTTTGCGGCCCGCGATCGCCTCGATCACGCCCTGGCCAAAGCCGCGCAGCCTGATGCCTCGGCGTGCCAGTTCGGGTTCCGCTCCCATCAGACCGAACACGTTGCGCACTGCTGGGTCGGCATCCCAACCAAGCAGCATGTCCGGCGAGCTGAGATGGAAGAAACTCAACGCATGGCTCTGGATGATCTGGCCGAGGTTGACCAGTCTGCGCAGCTTGACACCGGTCGAAGGGATCTTGACACCCATGATCGCATCGCCGGCCTTGGCCGAAGCAAGAAGGTGGCTAACCGGGCAGATTCCGCAGGTGCGAGCTGTGAGGCTCGGCATCTCCCAGACTGGCCGGCCCTTGCAGAACTCCTCAAAACCGCGGAACTCCGTCACGGAGAACCTTGCAGTCTCGACCTGACCGGCTTCGTCGAGTGCGATAGCTATTTTGGCGTGACCTTCGATCCGGGTCACCGGATCGATTATTACTTTGTTACTCATCGTGACTCCTCAACCGAATCGAATGGCTTCGCCCCGATTCGGGGGAAGGGCGCCCTCGAGAAGGGCTTCTAGCGCAGCCTGTATCCGATCGGCTGGTGGGGGGCACCCGGGGAGGAACGCATCCACCCTGATCGCCTTGTGCACTGGGAGGACCTGCGGAAGCAACGGCGGGACGATTCCGGGCTCGACGGGTATTTGCCCGTCCCGGTCCGGTGCATCGACGTACACGCTCTGCAGGATCTGCTGCGGGTCACCCAGCGGATTCCGCATTGCGGTGACATTCCCGGTCACAGCGCAGTCACCGAACGAAATGACGAGCCGTGACTTCGCCCGAATCTCGAGAGCCAGCTCGAGATTGTCCTCGTTGGCGATGGCGCCCTCGACGAGAGTTGCGTCCACATCCTCTGGGAAGATCTTGACGTCGGCGATTGGGCTGTAGACGATGTCGGCCACCTGAGCGAGCTCAAAGAGCCACTCATCCATGTCGAGAAGCGACATGTGGCAGCCGGAGCACCCTCCAAGCCACGCGGTTGCGATTCTTGCTCGTGTCACTTCGACTCCTCTGGGTAGAGCCACTCGTTGCGGCTACGGGCCACAGCGAGTCTCTTGATCATTACCGGATCGTGTTCCATCTCTCCGATGGCGCGACCCTGGTAGGCAAGGGAGCCGGTCGGACACACGGCGACGCATTTGCCGCACCAAGTGCATGAGAGTGACTCGCCCCATGGCTTGTTCATCTCGGTTACGAGGAGCGCTTGCTCGCCGCGGTAGCTGACGTCCCAAACGTGGGCGCCTTCGATCTCATCGCAAACTCGAACACAGCGAGTGCAGAGAATGCAACGATTGGGATCGAATACGTACTTGGGGTGGCTGGCATCGATCTCACGCAACGGCGACCGGTAGTCGTAGCGAACGTGATCCATGCCGCAGTGGACGGCCATGTCCTGCAGCTCGCACTTCCCATTGGAAACGCAAACCGCACACACATGGTTGCCCTCAGCAAAGAGCAGCTCGAGAATCGACTTGCGGTAGGCGCGAAGCCGGGGAGTCTCGATCTTGATTTCCATGTCGGGAACGACCTGGGTCGCACACGCAGGCCGCAACCGATGGTCTTCGGCGACCTCCACGACACAGATGCGACAGCCGCCCCACACTGAGAGCCCTTCGAGGAAGCACAGCGATGGGATGGTTACCCCATTGCGACGTGCGCACTCGAGAACGGACTCTCCAACTACGCCTTCTGCATCTACTCCGTCAAAGGTGACCGCAACGGTTTGTCGTCTATCAACCATGGGCGACCTCCTCTCTGAGCAACGCTGAGTATTCGGATCGGAAGTACTGCAGCGTGCTCATGACCGGGTTGGGGGCTGCTTGGCCGAGGCCGCACAGGCTGGCGTCCCGAACCACCGAGCAAAGGTGCTCCAGGTCCCTTATGTCTTGCTTGGTCCCATCGCCGTCGGTTATGCGCTGCAACAGATTGTGCATCTGCACGGTGCCAGCCCGGCATGGCGTGCATTTACCGCAGCTCTCATCCATGGAGAATTCCATGAAGTACTTGGCGACGTCCGGCATGCGGACTTCTTCATTCATGATGATGAGGCCACCGGATCCCATGATCGATCCAAGCTCGCGGAGGCTGTCATAGTCGACGGGGGTATCGAGGAACTTGGCAGGGATACAGCCACCCGAAGGGCCGCCCGTCTGCGCTGCCTTGAAGCCCTTTCCGTCGGGGACGCCGCCGCCGATATCTTCAACGATGTCGCGCAGCTTGGTACCCATGGGAACCTCAATGAGACCGGTGTGGGTGATATCACCCGCAAGGGCAAACACCTTGGTTCCGGTGCTCTTTGGTGTTCCCAGAGAAGCAAACCATTCGCCGCCGTTATTGATGATCGGTGCGATATTGGCGAGGGTTTCGACGTTGTTGATCATCGTCGGTTCTCCCCACAGACCCTTCTCCGTTGGATAGGGGGGTCGGAGCCGCGGGATACCGCGTCGACCTTCGATCGATGCCAGCAGTGCGGTCTCTTCCCCACAAACAAACGCACCCGCCCCGATTCGTACTTCGACGCTGAGGTCGAACTTGGTGTCGAGAATCTTTCTGCCAAGTAGCCGGTTGCGGCGGGCCACACGTATGGCACGGTCGAGCCGCTCGATGGCACGTGGATATTCGGCGCGGACATAGATGTACGCCTGGTTGGCGCCGGTGGCATAGGCCGCCAGCGCAATGCCTTCGAGGAGGCGATGCGGATCGTCCTCCATGATGGTGCGGTCCATGTAGGCGCCGGGGTCACCCTCATCGCCGTTCGCAACGATGTATTTGGTTTCGCCCGGAGCCGCCGCCAGGAGCGACCACTTGCTGGCAGTCGGATAGCCGGCGCCGCCACGACCGCGAAGGCCCGAGGTACGAATCTCCTCGAGGACGTGCTTTGGCTTCATTGTCTTGAGTGCCTTTTCCAGAGCGAGGTAGCCGCCATGGGCGACATAGGACTCGATCCGGTCTGGGTTGATTACTCCGCCGTTGGCGAGGACGACACGTTCCTGGCTGCTGAAGAACGGGATCTCGGTGTCGATCTCATGCTCGGGCAGAGTCTCCTCATCGAGAACGTGGCTCTTGAGGATTTTGATTCCGGTTTCAGGCGTGACCTTCTGATACATCGCCTTGTCCCCGCCGCGGCGCAGGACGCGAACCAGGGGTCCGGCGCTGCACAGGCCCATACATCCAGTGGGGATGACTTGCACCTCGAGCATCATGTCCTCAGCCTCGACGGCATCCTCAATGGCTTTGATCGTCTGTCCGGCGCCGGCCGATTGGCATGCCGTGCTGGCACAGGCTTTCACGCGCCAGCGGGTGCGGAATCTCTCTTCGCGCTCGCGTTCGGTGACTTCGTGTAGATCGATAGGTGCGGCCATTACGCATCACCTCCAAGTGCGGCGCCCACAAGGCTGACAGTGGACTCGCTGGTTTGGTGGCTGAGCACATCACCATCAAAGACGACAACCGGAGCCAAGCTGCATGAGCCGAGGCACCTTGCGGTCTTGAGTGTCAGGCTGTTGTCCTCGGCGGTCTTGCCGGCAGGAACGTTGTAGGTATTGCTGACGCTTGCAACGATTTCGTCGGCGCCCTTGACGAAACACGCTGTGCCGGTACAAACCGTGCACGAGTGATCGCCTGGTGGGTCAAAGGTGAACAACTCGTAGAAGGTGGCTACTCCGTAGACCATCGAAGGTGGAAGTTTGAGAGCCCTTGCCACGTACACCAGGATGTCCTCCGACAGAAAGCCGAATACGTCCTGGGCGACGTGCAGGGTCTCGATGAGTTGGTCTTGGGCGTAGCGGCCCCGTTTCAGATGTTTGTCGACGAGGTCGAACCTGTTGTCACCAGATGGGTGGTCCCCCTGTTGACGATTCGAAGCCCCGGCAACACTGCGCATTGTGTCGCTCATCGGTCCTCACTTGGGTGTCAGGCACCACCATGGCTGGAGCGAGGCTGGTTCTCCAGGGGACAAAGACCCAACGGTGTGTGACTGATGGAGGTCTCGAATCGATTGCGGCGCAGGGTATATGCAGAACTCTGCATGTGGTTCGAATGGGGGGAATGCTGCTGCGTGGCGAGCTATAGCCGGTTGGCCGGAGACCGAGGGAGGTGGAGGGAGAACAAACTGTGGGTCCCGTCGTGGTGATAGTGCAGATCGCCGCCCATCAAACGGGCCAGCTTGAGCGATATGAACAAGCCAAGACCGATCGAGCCGAGACGATCCCCGTTCTCATGTGCCGAGGTATAGGGATCGAAGATCTGCTTGCGATGTGTTTCTGCGATGGGCTCGCCATCATCGGCGACGGTCACTGTGGCGTTCGCTGCCGACTCGGAGAAACGGATCTCGACGTTTGGTCCTCCGTACCGGGAGGCATTGGTCATCAAGTTGCGCAAGATTTGGCGCACTCTCTGCGGGTCGGCGAATGCGGTCCCAGGCTCGCCGATCATCAGGGCAGACTCCAGTGGAGACGACGAAAGGGCAATCTCAACCTCCTCCGCCAGCATCACCGTTTCGCTGTGGATGGCGAGCTTGTCGATGTCGCTGCGCGCCGCCACAAGCAGATCCTCAACGATCGATGCAGCCTCCTCGCTGTGCTCACCGATCATCTCCAACAGGTCGTTGCGTTCGGTTTCGCCGAAGCTGGCGTCACGATCGGAGAGCTCATGCGACAGCCCCACCACAACTGTGAGCGGAGTCCGCAGTTCGTGAGAGACGGTGGCTAGGAATCGGTCCTTGTCTGCGGCGACTTGGTGTAGTTGATTCATCTCGGTGCGCTCGCGTCGGCGGAGTCTGATCTGTAGCGCAGTGGTCGCGAGCAGGGCAGTGAGACCAAGACCAATGGCGATCATCAACCAATGTGTCTTGGGGGTGAGGTCAGAGAGCGCTTCGTCGGTCGGAGCGACCGTCAGTCTCCATGTTGATCCGTCGAGGTCGAGCTCTCGTTGCCAAGAAGGCCAGTCCGAGTCTTCGTCCTCGGGCAGCTCGTTGTCTATCTGCCACATGACCTTGGACGTGATCGCGATGCCGAGGTCGGCTGTTAGCAGTATCTCGAGACCCGGCGCCACCAATACGCCTTCGATCTCGTCGATTTCGTTTACAACAGGTTGGACGACCCCGAAGGCCTGTTCCTGGAACACCCCGCCCACAGCCAGCAGGTCGGACACGCTGGGGGTGGTCTGGGTCAAAGCACCTTGGAGCGCGGGGAACCACAAAGGCTCGGTGGCGAGATCGAAGCCAAGGGCGTCGAGCTCAGACTCAATGTGGGTCTCGGCGATAACGACGTCGAGGAATGGACCTCCGTAGACGTAGCGCAGCGGGTAGTAGATCGGTCGTGAGGTGTTGTCAGGCGCCATACCGCCGAGACCATCAAACCTGAGCAACTGGAGGGTTGGGACGTCTTGTCTGGCTTCAGCCAAGAACCCAGCGATCTCGGTGCCGTCCACGATGCTGATATATCCGATCCCGATAACGCCTGGGTTCATATCCATCTGCTCGACAAAGTGAGCGAAACGTTCCTGGGTCATCGTTTCGGAGCTGGCTAGGAACGCGGCGACTGCTTTGAGATCGCTGAACGTGCGATCGACGGTATTCTTGGTCGCCTGCTCAATGAGTTCGGCGCGCTCATCTAGCCACATGGTTGCGGCTTGTCGGTTCTCGTTGCGGATCGTGACTGCCAGCCCAATCGTTAGTACGACACCGGCAATGATGATCGCAACGGCGATCGGGTCCCTTATTGCACGCTTCATTGACACCCGGGGGTGGGCTACTCATGCTGTCGACAACAAAGCGCTCGACTTGAGCTAGTGACGTCGAGGTGATCGATGACTCGGCCCGATTGCCAAACCACCACAGCGTTCACTGGGTGGCGGCAGGCACCTCGCCGAAGTACTCGACCAACCGTGCATCGGCCTGATCGCCAAACAGGATTTCGGCAACCTCGCGCAGGCCGGCAGCCGTCTCGACGTCGTGTTCGGGAACCACTTGCGTGATCTTGGAGCGGCGGCGGAGAAAGTCCTCGAGCTTGGTGATCATCTCGGTGCCGGCGGCCACGTGGAGCTCGACACGCAGATAGTCGGCGTTCTCCATGATGTCTTGGCCCATCGTCGGATCCGTGCGGATTTCGTCGAGCATCTCGAACGCACGCCGGCCATAGCGACGCCACAGGCGGTCCGAGAGGGGTTCAACATCAGGCTTGTGGCGCAGATCATCGAGCTTCATCAATCGGGCCTGTCTGTGGAACTCGTCCCGTGTGGCTTTCGCCGGCTCGCCATACCAGTTGTGGGTGTCCTCTTCCAGGGGCACTCCGAGTTCCTCGACGGCATCAGCGACTTCTTCGCCGACATTGAGACAGTCGGTGAGCTTTCCTCCAAAGATCGAAATGACCTTGCGACCGAAGTCGACCTCGATCTCGTGTTTGCGGGAGAGCTTCGTCCAATCGACATCACGCTTGTCCCCGCCGTCGGTTTTGACGACCAGTGGGCGCACCCCTGATCGATCGGAGATGATGTCGTCGTTGGTCAACGGTTTGGCGAGGTCGAGACGAGCATTGATCTGGCCGAGGAGGAACTCTCGATCGTCATCGTCAACCGACGTGTAGGCGGTATCCACCCGCGTGTCCGTGGTCCCGATGACCGACCTTCTTCCCATGGGTATTACATAGAAGAGACGCCCAGTGTCATCGAAGAATGCGAGCACCCGCTCATGATCGGTGAGTCGGGGCACGATCAAATGGATGCCTTTTGAATAGACAACACGATGCTTGGTCCTGAGCCCGAGGTCCTTGTTCAGGCCATCGATGAAGGGCCCGGCGGCGTTGATGATCATCCGAGCGTTGCAGGTGAACTCACGGCCGTCGCCGTCGACATCCCGGAGGGTTGCCTTCCACCCGGCGTCGGTGCGTTCGGCACCAACAAGCTCAACGTAGTTTGCCGCAGTTGCGCCGACATCCATGGCGGACCGGACAAAGCTGAACACGAATCGGCAGTCATTGTCCGGTAGGTAGGCGTCGTAGTACTCGATACCGCCGCGCACGTCCTTGGTATTGATAACCGGCTCAACGGACTCGATCTTGTCCGCGCTGAGGTAGCGGGGGTAGTGGGTCTTGAAACTACCGATGGCCCAATAGGCGGCGCTACCCAGCGCACCAAGCCACGGCGGATGTGGGGAACTGCTATCCATCGCGGCGAGAAAGGGGATTGGCTTGATGTTGTCCGGATAGGACTTGATGAGCCGGTTACGGGAGACACAGAGTTTGCGGACGAGCAACATCTCGTAGCTCTCCATGTACTTGAAGCCGCCCCAAACGAGGTTTGATGACTCCTGGCTGGTGAAGGCCCCAAAATCCCCGCGATCAATGAGGGCGACTGAGGCTCCCCTGCCGGCAAGAACGGCCGCTGATACCGCGCCGTTGATGCCCCCTCCCACTATCAAGACATCAAACGAACCGCTATCGAGCTTGCTGAGGCTAGTTGTTCTTAGTGGCATAGACGCGAGGATAACCGCATCAAATGGTACCGATTCCATCTTGCGACCAGCAACCAACATCGGCCGGTGCAGCGCCCGTGAGCTGGGTTCGAACTCTTGTCAGCAACCACCGGCTGGTACGCTGCCGCGTGCTGGCGCCACACGTGGAGGGATTCGGGTGGAAATTGAGATCGGTATTGCGAAATCGGGCCGTCGCGCCTGGGGCTTTGACGACATTGCGATTGTCCCATCACGGAGGACCCGCGACCCCGAGGATGTGAGCATGGCGTGGGAGATAGACGCCTTCACCTTCGATTTGCCGATGATGGGCGCCGCCATGGACTCAGCCGTGAGTCCGGCAACGGCGATTCAGATCGGGAAGCTCGGCGGATTGGCCGTCCTCAACCTCGAAGGCCTGTGGACCCGCTACGAGGATCCGACAGCTGTCTACGAAGAGATTGGTGCCGCCCCCGCAGAAACCGCAACCGCCATAATCCAGAAGGTCTACCAAGCACCGGTGCAGCCGGAGTTGATCGGGCGGCGGGTCGAGGAGATCAAGGCCGGGGGAGTGTTGGCGGCCGCAAGCCTCACCCCGCAAAACGTAGCCAAATGGCATCGGCATGCGCTTGATGCCGGTCTCGACGTTCTTGTTGTCCAGGGAACCGTTGTCTCGGCGGAACACGTTTCCACACGTACCGAACCCCTCGATCTCTTCAAGTTCATTGCGGAGGTCGGAGTACCGGTGATTGCCGGTGGCGTCGCCTCCTATGCGGGTGCCTTGCACCTAATGCGGACTGGAGCCGTTGGGGTGCTGGTCGGTGTCGGACCGGGTGCGGCTTGCACGTCGCGGGGCGTACTGGGCATCGGGGTACCGCAGGCCACCGCGATCGCTGATGCCGCCGGTGCCCGAACTCGGTATCTCGAAGAGACGGGCCGTTACGTTCATGTCATCGCCGATGGCGGAATGCGAACTGGCGGAGATATCGCCAAGGGGATCGCTTGTGGAGCCGATGCAGTCATGCTTGGCTCCCCGCTCACCGCTGCCACGGAAGCGCCGGCGTGCGGCAACCACTGGGGGATGGCGACGTTCCACCCGACATTGCCGCGGGGGACAAGGGTCAAGACCGGCGAATTGGGCTCGTTGGAGGAGATCCTGGTCGGACCGGCGCATGAGAACGACGGCAGACGAAACCTGTTCGGAGCGCTCCGGGTCTCGATGGCGACGACCGGTTACGCCAACGTCAAAGAATTCCAGAAGGCAGAGGTCATGGTTGCGCCTGCTTTGCAGACCGAGGGCAAGACGCTTCAGAAGTCGCAGCAAGTGGGAATGGGATAGTGCCCGGTCCGGCCGGGCAGGCATCGTCCGGAGACTTCGACAAGGTCCTGGTTGTTGACTTTGGCGCTCAGTACGCCCAGCTGATCGCCCGGCGGGTCCGCGAAGCCCATGTGTTCTCGGAGATCGTTTCCCGCTCCATCACCGCCGAGGAGATCCGCCAACTCGCCCCGGTCGGGATAATCCTGTCTGGGGGGCCGGCATCTGTCTACGCAGACGACGCCTACGACATTGACCCGGGGATCCTGGCTCTTGGCATCCCAACGTTGGGGATTTGTTACGGCCACCAGGTCATTGCCCACACGTTGGGAGGCAATGTCGCCCAAAACGACGTTGCCGAATACGGCCGGGCTGAGATGACTGTTGTCGCTCCGTCAATCATCCTGAGAGGGTTGCCCGATGAGCAGGTGGTCTGGATGAGTCACAGCGACGCTGTCACCGAACCGCCGGCGGGCTTCGCCGTCACTGCGGCGACTCCAGATTCGCCGGTGGCGGCAATGGAAGACCCCAGCCGTGGGATATACGGCGTCCAATTCCATCCGGAGGTCGGGCACACCGATCGCGGCCAGGAGATGTTGAAGCATTTCCTATACGAGGCTTGTGGGGCTCGGCCATTGTGGACTCACGCCAGCATCATCGAGCAATCGATCGATGCGGTCCGCGCCACGGTCGATGGGGGATCGGTGATCTGCGGACTGTCGGGTGGCGTCGACTCTTCCGTTGCCGCTGCACTAGTCCACAAAGCGATCGGCGATCAGTTGGTCTGCGTCTTTGTTGATCATGGGCTGCTCCGCAAGGACGAAGCGGTCCAGGTCGAGCAGACCTTCCGATCCTCATTCCATATGAACCTGATCCATGTGAATGCCGAGGACCGGTTCCTGACCGCGCTCGCCGGTGTTGCCGACCCCGAAGAGAAGCGGAAGATCATTGGGGAGACGTTCATCAGGGTCTTCGAGGAAGTTGCCACCGAAGTGACCGACGTGCGCTTCCTCGTCCAAGGGACGTTGTATCCGGACGTCATCGAGTCGGGAACTGCCGACGCTGCGAAGATCAAGAGCCATCACAATGTTGGCGGTCTCCCCGAGGACATGGAGCTGAGCCTCATCGAACCGCTGCGAGACCTCTTCAAGGATGAGGTACGGGCTGTCGGTGAGGAACTTGGGATACCCGAAGAGATCGTTTGGCGCCAGCCTTTTCCGGGCCCCGGCCTCGCCGTCAGAATCATCGGTGAGGTCACCAAGGAGCGGCTGGACATCCTGCGGGCAGCAGACGCGATTGTCCTGGAGGAAGTAATCCGAGCCGGGCTGTATAACGAGCTGTGGCAGAGTTTTGCGGTGCTCCCGGCAATCCGGTCCGTTGGGGTTCAGGGCGACGGGCGTACCTACGCCTACCCGATTGTGATCCGTGCGGTAACCAGCGAGGATGCGATGACTGCCGACTGGGCTCGGCTGCCCTATGAGGTGCTGGAGCGCATCTCTTCACGCGTCATCAACGAGGTTGAGGGTATCAATCGTGTTGCTTACGACATATCCTCAAAGCCACCGTCAACAATCGAGTGGGAATAGGCCAATCTCGGCCGAGGTAGGGTGCGGCGTCACAGAGCGACGTTATACCTCAAGTGGTATCTCGGTCGCGTCGATAGGCTGAAGAACGGGCGCCAGAAGGACAATTACGTTGAGTTGGAGCGCAGACCCTGAGCTTCTCCAGATGTTTCTCGATGAGGTCGCGGAGAGATCGCAGCGACTAATCGAGGGCGGCAAAGCCATGAAGAGTGGTGGAGTCGACGACGAGATGTCTAGCGTCATGTTGCGCGAGGGTCACACCATCAAAGGCACCGCAAGGGTGATGGGCTTCGAAGCAATTTCTGACGCAGGGAAGATGATCGAAGACCTGTGGCGCGCCGTCAAGGCAGGCGATGTCGAGCCCTATCCCAACCTCGGCCGCTGCCTGGTCGCATTGTCGGAGACGCTCAACGATGCCACCAAGGCAGATCCGGACACCGGTAGCCCCGAAATGGTCGATGCCATGGAGAAGCTAAACCGCGCTACCGGCTACATGCTTGGCGAGCCGGCCGATGGGTCCGCCGAACCTGCATCCACCCCAGCACCGCCGCCCCCAGCAGCCGACGCCGACGCTGAGATTGCCGACGTTGTCCAGCTGCCTGGTGCGCTCACCGTCGAGCAGATTCAGGAGCCGGTCCCCGAGACTGTCGAACCACCCCCCGCTCCTCCTTCCGAAGTAACCGCTCCGCCGGTTTCGCCCCAAGAGACCGCACCAACCCCCGCCCCAGAGGTGGCCGCCCCGCCCGTTCCCGCCGAGGCGACTGCACCGCCCGCTGCCGAACCGGTCCGCAAGCCGTTTGACCCGTTCAGGAACCGCTACGTGGACACGGACCCTGCACCCACCTCGCCTGCCCCCGAACCCCCGCCGGTCGTTGCCGCCCCTGCCCAGCCAGGCGCTTCCCAGCAAGCGAAACCGTTTCCCCAGAGCCCGGGTGCAGTAGCTGGGCAGAGTATCTCTCCGGACTCTGTGCAAGGACACGAGTCGATCGGTACCGTCATCTCCGACGATCCTGAGGTCTATGGCCCCGATCTCGGTGGGCTGCTGGGAGCGTTGGAGAATTGGGCCTCCGGCCAGACTATCCAGGTCAGTGCCGGACGTCTCTATCGGTTGATCAACTACGTCGCAAGCATGCGGGTCGAGCTCGACAGCATGCTTGCCGAGATGAGATACGCCCCGACCGTGACACTGGAGATGGTCGAGCACATGACCGACTTGGTTCGAGCAACCTCGGCCCTCGAGATGAACGCCATGGAACTCGGTGCGGTGCCGGTCCGTCAGATGACTAACACCCTTCCCCAGCTGGTTCGCTACCTGGCAAAGAAGCTGGGCAAAGAGATCCGATTCGAGATCCAGGCCGTTGACGATCTCGACATCGACCGCCAGGTCCTCGACAAGATTTCCGATCCGGTCCGCCAACTGATCGTCAATGCCATCAACCATGGCATCGAGTCGCCGGATGTCCGGGAGGCTGCGGGCAAGGTGGCGACGGGTGTCATTTCGGTATCGTTGGCGCGGCGTGGAGCCAGCTTCGAGGTCGTTGTTGCCGATGACGGTGCGGGCATCAACTACGCAATGGTCCATCAGCTCGCAGTCGCACAGGGTTTGGTCGCTGAGGACGCCCCCATCGACCCCGAGACACTGCGCCCGATCATCTTCTTCCCCGGCTTCACTACAACCGCGGGCGACGAGCTGAACAGCGTTGGTGCCGGTCTCTCCAACGTCGCAGATGCGGTTGAATCCCTGTACGGACGGATCCGCATCGAGTCCCACGATGGCGTCGGGACAACGGTCACCCTTGTCGTGCCGACGGTACGCGATCTGCAGCGGGTTCTAATTGTCGATTCCGGCGGCATGAAGTGGGGTATCCCCGAGGCCGTCGTGGATGCCGTGATCCCGATCGAGTCTGCACCAATCCGGGTGGAGGGTGAGCGTCAGTCGCTGCACTTCGAGGGCAACGAACTGCCGGTGGCCACCATCGCATCCGTCGTCGGGGCTACCGACAATCGTCAGACAACCCAGGTCGTTGCGATCTCGCACCGCGCCGGCAAAGCCGCGCTCACGGTCACCGACGTGCTCGGCATTCGCGAAGTTGCCGCCAAGGAACTGGGGCCGGTTGTTGCCAGCCCGTCCCACATCACTGGTGCGGCTCTGATGGGCGGTGGCGATGTGGTCCTAGTCCTCGATGCCGGAGCCGTCGTGCAGCTCTGTCAGGCTGTGCCCCAGCCGGTCGCCGCACGAGCCCGGGTCCTAGTTGTCGACGACTCGCAGGGTGCCCGCGCCGTGATCGCCGGATCGCTGGCATCGAGTGGATTCAGTACGAGCGTTGCCGAGAGTGCTTTTGAGGCGATGGAGATTCTCAACGAGGAGCGTGTCGATGCTCTTGTCGTCGACTTCTCCATGCCCGCCCAGGACGGTGTTCAGTTTGTCAACAAGGTGAGGGGTGCTGGCATCCAGATCCCGATCATCATGCTCTCGGGCGTCGCCAAGACGGCCGACCAGGAGCGTGCTCTTGAGGCGGGTGTGAACGCATTCTTCGAGAAGGCGGACTTCCGTGAAGGGGCCCTTGCTGCTCAACTGCGGGCGCTGTTGGGATCCGGATAGCCTCGCTTCGCCCCCCGAACTGAGAGCTACACCGTTGTAGTTCTCGTCACCGTATACTCCTTCCCCATGCCCGATTCCGCACTTCTCGAGGGACTCAACCCTGCCCAACGCCAGGCCGTGGCCGCCATCGATGGCCCGCTGCTCGTCGTTGCGGGTGCCGGTTCCGGCAAGACTCGGGTGCTTACGAGACGTGTTGCTCATCTGATCCGAGACCACAATGTATCTCCGTTTGCCATCCTTGCGATCACCTTCACCAACAAGGCCGCATCCGAGATGAAGGAGAGAGTCGCGGCTCTGGTGGGCTCGGTCGGCCGCGACATGTGGGTATCCACGTTCCACAGCGCTTGCTCGCGCATCTTGCGGCGAGAAGCCCACCATCTCGGCTACCGATCGTCGTTCTCGATCTACGACTCGGCGGACTCGCTTCGGCTCGTGACGATGTGCGTCAAGGATCTCGATCTCGATCCCAAACGGTTTCCCCCGCGCAGCATTCGAGCCGCGATCTCCAATGCCAAGAACGAACTGATCGACTACGAGTCCTTTGCCTCTTCCGATTCCGGGTTCTACCACGAGAAAGTGGCGGATGTCTATCGCCTCTATCAGCAACGGATGGTCGAAGCGTCGGCGATGGATTTCGACGACCTTCTCATGCTGACCGTTGACCTTTTCCGACTCCATCCCGAGGTGTTGCGGAGGTATCAAGACAGATTCGAGTACGTGCTCGTCGACGAGTATCAAGACACCAACCACGCCCAGTACGTGCTCGTTCGATTACTCACCGAGGTACACCACAATCTCTGCGTGGTGGGGGACGGCGACCAGAGCATCTACCGCTTCCGCGGCGCCGACATCCGCAACATCAACGAGTTCGAGAAGGACTTCCCCGACGCCCAGATCGTCATGCTGGAGCAGAACTACCGATCAACCGAGACGATTCTGCAGGCTGCGAACACCGTGATTGCCAACAACCCGAACCGCAAGCCGAAACGTCTGTGGACCGAGTTCGACCACGGGGACAAGATTGTTAGCTATGAGGCGGAGGACGAGCACGACGAGGCAGGCTTCGTAGCGGACGCCGTTGCCGATTTGCGAGCCCAGGGCCGTAATGCCCGCGACATTGCAGTCTTCTACCGGACCAATGCGCAGAGCCGTGTCCTTGAAGAGACCTTCGTGAATCACCAACAGCCGTACCAGGTGGTTGGTGGCGTCAAGTACTACGACCGGCGTGAGGTCAAAGACGTGCTGGCCTACCTCAGGGTGATCACCAACCCCGATGACACCGTTGGAGTGAAGCGGATCGTCAACGTCCCGAAACGAGCGATCGGTACGACCAGCGTTGCCCACGTCGATCGCCACGCCGAAGACAGGAAACTCAGTTTCATGGGGGCGCTGCGCGATGCCCCAGAGAATGCACGTCTGTCGAAGCGGGCCCAGAAGTCGATGCTCGAGTTTGTCGGGCTGATCGATCACCTCACTTTCTTGGCCGAGCAGGGACCGACCGCAGGTCTCGAGGCGATCCTCTCGGAGACCGGCTATCTCGACATGATCAGGTCGGAGCGGTCGATCGAAGCGATGGGTCGCGAAGAGAACCTGAGAGAGTTGGTATCTGCCGCAGGGGACTTCGAGGAGAACGGACCCATCTCATACGGTCGTGACGAGTGGGCCGCCCTCGACGGTCTCCGCAAGACAGAGCTCTTCTTGGAGTCGATCAGCCTCGTCACCGATGTCGATTCCTACGACGACAGCGAAGTAGTGACCTTGATGACCATGCACAATGCCAAAGGGCTGGAGTTCCCTGTGGTGTTCATTGTCGGCATGGAAGACGGCGTCTTTCCGCACATGCGTTCGCTTGGTGATCCTGCCGAACTCGAGGAGGAACGTCGTCTCTGCTACGTGGGTATCACCCGAGCGATGGAGCGTCTGTTTCTCAGCAGGGCGTGGAGTCGCAACATGTTCGGAACCAACAACTACAACCCGCCAAGCCGATTCCTCAAGGAACTTCCCGACAACCTCGTCGAAAGCGCTCGGAAACGAAAACGGCGCTCCAAGTTCGACACCAGCACCGCCCGCCCGACTATCAAAGCCGCAGAGTTGGAAGTCGGTGACCGAGTGCGGCATACGAAGTGGGGAGAGGGCACGATCCGCCGTGTCGTTGGCGTTGAGGCGGTCGTCAACTTCGACGGTCTCGGTGTGAAGCACCTTCATCTCGAGCTGGCACCGCTGGAGAAGGTGTAGCGCTGCGCCGGCAGCTTTGGCTCCGGCTAATGTCAGCAACGAAATGCCAGTCCGAATTCTCATCGCCAAACCCGGTCTCGACGGTCACGATCGTGGCGCCAAGGTGGTCTCACGTGCTTTGCGCGATTCCGGGTGCGAAGTCATCTACAGCGGTCTCCATCAGACAGCCGAACAGGTGGTGGAGACTGCCATACAGGAGGACGTTGATGGCATTGGGCTGTCGGTGTTGTCCGGAGCCCACATGACGCTCTTCCCGCGAGTTGTTGAACTGCTCAGGGAGCGTCAGGCTGAGGACATTGTTGTATTCGGCGGCGGGATCATCCCCGACGAAGATATCCCCGAACTGCAGGCCGCGGGGCTGGAGATGATATTTACGCCCGGTACACCGTTGTCAGAGATCACAGATTGGGTTGACGAGCGATTCTCGCAGACTGACTGAGGAACGCTCGCCACCCGTCACCGACACACTCCGCCATGGTCTTCGATTGGCCGGCGCAAAGGAGGACCAACTTGAAAATCCATGAGTTCCAGGCCAAGGAGCTGATGAAAGCCCATGGCATCCCAGTGCCGGAGGGACGTGCGGTCACCTCGGTTGCCGGGGCGATCAATGCTGTGGGCCCGTTGGTTGAAGCGAGCGGCAACCCCGTCGTTGTGGTGAAGTCGCAGATCCATGCCGGGGGCCGGGGCAAGGGTCGCTTCAAGGAGGATCCTGAACTCGGGGGCGTCACTGTCGTTCTGGATGGTATCGAGGGTGGTGTCGAGGCAGCCAAGACCAAGGTGGCGCAGCTGGCAGGACGGATGCTGGGTAACACGTTGGTGACGGTGCAAACGGGCGAGAGCGGCAAACAGGTCAACAGGCTCTACGTAGAGCAGGGCATTGACATCGAAACAGAACTCTATCTCTCTGTCCTGCTCGACCGTGGCTCGAGTCGCAACATTGTGATGGCTTCCACCGAGGGCGGTACGGAGATCGAAACGGTCGCGGAAGAGACGCCAGAGAAGATCCTCAAAGCCGAGATCGACCCCGGTCTTGGCCTTCTTGACTTCCAAGCGAGGGATCTCGCTTTCGGATTGGGGCTCGAGGGAGTCGCTTTCAAGAACGGGGTGCGGTTCATCAAGGCACTCACCGCTTTTGCAGTTGATCTGGACGCAGACCTCGTTGAGATCAACCCGCTGGTGGTCGCCAAGGATGGATCCGTCATGGCTCTCGACGGCAAGATGAGTTTCGAGGCCAACGCCCTGTATCGCCACCCTGAGGTTCAGGACATGCGCGATCTCAGTGAAGAGAATGCGGCCGAGATCGAGGCGTCGGGCTACGGGCTCAGTTTCATCAAGCTCGATGGCACGATCGGTTGCATGGTGAACGGTGCAGGTCTGGCGATGGCAACGATGGACATCATCAAATATGTCGGCGGCGAGCCGGCCAACTTCCTGGATGTCGGTGGGGGAGCCGACAAGGACCAGGTGGCAGCCGCGTTCAAGATCATCACTCGTGATCCGAACGTCACCGGTATCTTCGTGAACATCTTTGGTGGAATCATGAAGTGTGACACGATTGCGCAAGGAGTCGTGGACGCCGTTTCCGAGGTCGGTCTCGAAATGCCGCTGGTCGTTCGTCTCGAGGGCACGAACGTGGAGCTGGGGAAGCAGATACTGGACGAATCCGGTCTCAACATCCTGAGTGCCTCCGACATGAAAGATGGTGCACAGAAGATCTTGGAGGCGACGCAGACATGAGCGTTCTCATAAACAAGGACACCCGGGTCATCGTCCAGGGAATGGGCAAGACGGGGCGTTTTCACACCGATAAGGCGATTGCGTACGGCACCCAGATGGTTGGGGCAGTCCACCCGTCGCGGGCTGGACAGATCGAGGTATTCGATGGGGAGACGGATCATTCGGGAGTACCGGGGCGTGGTGACAGCTATCGGGTAGAGATCCCCATCTTCCGCACCGTTCGCGAGGCGATGGCGGCGACTGGAGCGACCGTAAGCGTTGTCTATGTACCGCCACCGTTTGCCGCCGACGCCATTATGGAAGGCGCAGACGCCGGGCTCGACCTCATCGTCTGTGTTACCGAGGGCATCCCGGTAGCCGACATGGTCAAGGCCAAGAGCTACATCCAGTCGCATCACGGTCGGCTGGTGGGTCCGAACTGCCCCGGTGTCATCACTCCGGGGCAATGCAAGATTGGCATCATGCCCGGCTACATCCACGAGGAGGGCCGGGTTGGTGTTGTGAGTCGATCCGGCACGTTGACCTATGAGGCTGTTCACCAGCTCACGCAGGTAGGTCTCGGACAGACGACGGCGATCGGTATCGGCGGTGACCCTGTCAACGGAACCGACTTCATCGATTGTCTCAAGTTATTCAACGATGACCCGGCGACCGAAGGCGTCATCATGATCGGCGAAATCGGGGGGACCGCAGAGGAAGAGGCTGCGGCCTGGATCACCGCCAACATGACGAAACCGGTTGCAGGCTTCATCGCAGGGACGACGGCTCCTGCGGGGAAGCGTATGGGTCACGCTGGTGCGATCATCTCCGGAGGCAAAGGCACCGCAGCCGACAAGATCAGCGCTCTCAAGGCAGCAGGTGTGGTCGTAGCTCCAACCCCGACCGACATGGGTGCCGCGATGTTGGAGGCAATGGCAGACTGAAGACCGAGTGGGAGTTGACTTGCGCCGGCGGCCTATGCTGCCGACACGTCAAACTCGAACAGGATCGAGTTAAGGGGTCTCAATGAGTCGCACCAAGGTTCGTCGCGCACTGCTTTCGGTGAGCGACAAGACCGGTCTTTTGGACTTCGCCGGGCAACTGGTCGCGGCGGGGGTTGAGATCGTTGCCTCAGGCGGCACCGCCCGGGTCCTGCGGAGCGGGGGGATTGCGGTGACTGCTGTCGATTCAGTCACGGGTTTCCCCGAGATGCTGGACGGTCGGGTCAAGACCCTCCACCCACATATTCATGGAGCGATCCTTGCCGACATCGGTAATCCTGAACATCGCAACGAGTTGTACGACAAGAACCTGACGCCGATACAGCTGGTGGTTGTGAACCTCTATCCGTTCGAAGATGGTCTCGCCCAAGGCGGACTCACTGCTGACGAAGCGGCGGAGCTCATCGATATTGGCGGGCCAACGATGTTGCGTGCGGCCGCAAAGAACCACAAGTGGGTTGGTGTGGTCACCTCGCCCGAGCAGTACGCCGCCGTTGCTGCCGAGATTGCCGACGGTGGCCTGCGCGGCAATTTCCGACGGGACCTCGCCAGGGAAGCCTTCTATCGAACCGCTCGCTACGACGCCGCAATCGTGGAGTGGCTCGAAGGCTTGGCCGGAGACGTGCCGCAACGCATGGTGCTGGCCTTTGACCAGGTGGCGGAGCTTCGCTACGGCGAGAACCCACACCAGAGCGCAGCGTTGTTCGCCGAGGGTGGCACCAAGAGTTGGTGGCAGTCAATGGAACAGCTGCAGGGCAAGGACATGTCCTTCAACAACTATCTCGACACCGAAGCCGCCTGGCGGCTCGTGAATGACTTCGCAGATCCCTCTGCGGTGATCGTCAAGCACGCCAATCCTTGCGGCGTCGCCAGCCGGGACTCCATCCAGGAGGCTTTCATCACCGCCTGGGAATGCGATCCGCTGTCGGCTTTTGGCGGAGTCATCGCCGTAAACGGCAAGATCGACGAGCCGGCCGCACGCCTTATCGTCGAGAACTTCGTCGAAGTGGTCATCGCCCCATCAGTAGCGGACGGTGCCATCGAGATCCTGGCGCGGAAGAAGAATCTCCGGGTACTGGTGGCCAAACCACCTGGCAATGACGATCTCGACCTTCGTCGTCTCGAACATGGTTTTGTCGCACAAGACCGCGATCAGCTCGATCTGCCCCTCCCCGGCAAACTGCCGGCCGATTGGGAGTCGGTTGGCGATCGGCCGCTGAGTGCGGATCTGTTGATCGAGCTTCGGTTTGCGTGGACTGTTGCGGCACACGCCAAGTCGAATGCAATCGTCGTAGTCCGTGATCGGGCCGCCGTTGGTATCGGTGCTGGGGATCAGTCGCGCGTCGGTGCGGCGCAGCGGGCGCTCGCCCAGGCTGGTGAGCGGGCCTACGGTGCTGTTGTTGCTTCAGATGGATTCTTCCCATTCCGTGACGGCGTAGACCAACTCGGTGCAGCCGGGGTGGTTGCGGTAGTCGAGCCCGGTGGTTCGATGCGGGATGAAGACGTGGTCAAGGCTGCTGACGAACACCATATGGCAATCGTCTTCACAAGCAGGAGACACTTCAAACATTGAGTGCATTGATACTTTCCGGCAAGGAAGTCGGTGCGGTGGTGCGGCAAGAGGTCGCTGACCGTGTTGCCACCCTCAAAGACAGAGGAAAGTCGGTGGGACTGGCGACAGTTCTCGTTGGCGAAGACCCCGCGTCTCAGGTGTATGTGCGTAGCAAGCACCGCGCTGCCGAGAAGGCAGGCATGCTGTCGTTTGACCATGGGTTGCCTGGAGATGCCACGCAACAGATGGTGGAGGACAAGGTTCGTGATTTGAACCGTGACCCTGCTGTTGACGGCATGATCGTGCAGCTCCCCCTACCCGCGGGTTTAGACGGGAACCGTGCCGTGGAGACGATCGACCCCGCCAAGGACGCCGACGGGCTCCACCCGTACAGCCTGGGGCTACTTGCATTGGAGCGGGGATTCCTGCGTCCGGCTACTCCAAGCGGGATAATGCGGATTCTGCAGCACTACGACATTGCGACCAGTGGCAAGCTGGCAGTGATCGTGGGGCGTTCGTTCCTGGTCGGCAAACCGATGGCGCTTCTGCTGGGAGCCAAAGGCGTTGATGCCACGGTTGTCCAAGCTCATTCGCGGACGAAAGACCTCGCCGCTCTCACCAAGAAGGCGGACATCTTGGTTGCCGCCATCGGACGACCCGGCTTCATTGATGGCTCGCAGATCAAGCGTGGTGCGGTCGTTATCGACGTTGGAATCAATCGTACGGACGAAGGCCTGGTTGGAGACGTAGACTTCGACTCGGCGGTCAAGGTCGCCGGTGCGATAACCCCAGTCCCCGGGGGGGTTGGCATCATGACTGTTGCTTCTCTCCTCGCTAACACCGTTGCCGCGGCGGAACACGCGGTCTCCTGACAGGAAAGGCTTGACTCGTCCCTAGGGGGAGACCCGACAATGGTTGGGCAGGAGGTACGAAGAGTGAATCTGGTCCCGATCGGGCGATTCTCGAAGATGACACGGCTGTCGGTCAAGGCGCTTCGGCTGTATGACGATAACGGTCTGCTCCGCCCCGCTCATGTCGATCCATCGTCGGGGTATCGGTATTACGACATCGAGCAAGCGAGTAGAGCGGAGCTGGTGAAAACCCTGCGTGCCGTCAACATGCCGCTCGACCAGATCCAGGAGATCGTGGTAGCCGACAACTCTGAGATCGCACACAAGCAGCTCCTGGTCCACCGCCAGCGGCTCGGTGCGCAGCTGGCGGCGCAAGAGCGGACTCTCACGTACCTCGAAACGCTTATTGACCAAGAGGAGGGGATCATGTCCTATCAAGTCGAAGTTATCGAAGAGCCGTCACTACAGGTGGCCGCCACCAGAGTGACCACATCCAAGAGCCGCATCGCCAACGATATCGGCACTGGGTTCGGGGCAATCATGAAGGCGATGGGTCGCAGTGGTGTTTCCGCTGCGGGCTCTCCGCTGATCGTATATCACGATGTCATCGATGACGAGGCGGACGGGGACATCGAGATCTGTGTGCCCATCGGCAGCAAGATCACTGCCGATGCGAGCGTCTCCGCTCGCGAACTGGAGGGGGGATCAATGGCAGCCACCGTCCATCGTGGCCCCTATGACCAGATGCCGTTGGCATATCGGGCGCTGACCGGTTGGATTGCTGAGCACGGTCATGAGATTGCAGGGCCACCGCGCGAGGTCTATCTCAACGACCCACGGACGGTAGCTCCCGACCAACTCCTGACCAGGGTTGTGTTCCCGATCTGTCCCGAGACGGGCTGAGCGACCGACACCTGTCTGGTCATGGTTGTGGGCATCTCTTGTGGCGGAGATCGGATGTGTCGATGCTCGATTGACTACGATCGCGGAGACTGGTGGTAAACCTGCCAGCATCGGCTTGGTCCCAGCTATCGATTCGGGGGCGTATCGATGCGGCTATTTTCACCTCATTCAATCAACACGCTGGAGGACATGGCCGATGGCCACACCGATCACAATGGGCCCTACAGGCCTGCAGGTAGCGGACGAACCAATCATTCCATTCATCGAGGGCGATGGCATCGGTCCTGACATCTGGGCGGCTGCCCAAGCTGTCTTTGATGCGGCCGTTGAGAAGGCATACGGAGGGGAAAGAAAGGTCGCTTGGACCGAGGTACTCGCTGGTCAGAAAGCATTTGACCAGACCGGGCAATGGCTCCCAGACGAGACTGTGGAAATGTTCCGCAGCCATTTGGTTGGGATCAAGGGGCCCTTGACGACGCCGGTTGGCGGCGGTATCCGCAGCCTCAACGTCGCCCTCCGCCAGATTCTTGACCTGTATGTTTGTTTGCGGCCGGTGCGCTGGTACAGCGGTGTGCCCTCACCTGTGAAGCATCCAGACCTGGTCGACATGGTCATCTTCCGGGAGAACACCGAAGATGTGTACGCAGGCAAGGAACTCGAGGCAGGAACCGAGGGAGCGCGTCAGCTTCTCGACTTCCTCGACGAGGCTTTTGGCTGGGAGATCAACGCCGACAGCGGTCTTGGTATCAAGCCCATCTCCGAGACTGGGTCAAAGCGTCTCATCCGCGCCGCCATCCAGTATGCCCTTGATGACAACCGCAAGTCGGTGACGCTGGTCCACAAGGGCAACATCATGAAGTTCACCGAAGGCGCATTCCGCAACTGGGGCTACGAAGTGGTCCGTGACGAGTTCCCCGACGTTGCAGTTTCATGGGAAGACTGTGGCGGCGATCCAGGTGACAGATTGTTGGTGCAAGACGTTATCGCGGATGCGTTCTTGCAGCAGATTCTGACCCGTCCCGCCGAGTACGACGTCGTTGCCACAATGAACCTCAACGGCGACTACATGTCCGATGCCCTGGCGGCTCAGGTTGGCGGCATCGGTATCGCACCCGGTGGCAATATCAACTACGTAACCGGTCATGCCATCTTTGAGGCAACTCATGGAACGGCACCCAAGTACACGGGTATGGACAAGGTGAATCCGGGATCGGTCATTCTCTCCGGCGAGATCATGTTCCGCTACCTGGGTTGGGAAGAGGCCGCCGACTTGATTGTGAAAGGTCTCGAAGCCGCGATCGGCGACAAGATTGTCACCTATGACTTCGCCAGGCTCATGGAAGGGGCGACAGAGGTCAAGACATCGGAATTCGGCGCAGCCGTTATCGCTCGGATGTAGCCGTCCGGGCTACCACAAGATCAAAGGAGTCTCAGAGTATGAGCAAAGTGACCGTTGTAGGAGCAGGCAAGTACGGTTCAACAACCGTGCAACGGCTCGCCGAGTGGGATGTCGTTGATGAAGTAGTGATGACGGACATTGTCGAGGGATTGCCGCAAGGTCTCGCCCTTGACATGAACCAGAGTCGCCCGGTGACAGGGCATCGCACTCTCGTAGTGGGTACGAATGACTACGCCGACTCAGCAGGCAGCGACGTGGTCATCATCACGGCGGGTCTACCTCGCAAGCCGGGCATGTCGCGCATGGACCTTCTCGAGGTGAACGCCAAGATCGTCAAGAGTGTCACCGAGGACATTGTCCGCTACTCACCTGATGCCGTGATCATCGTCGTCACCAATCCGCTTGATCAGATGACGACGCTGGCTGCAGAGGTGTCTGGGTTCCCCAGGAACCGGGTCTTTGGACAGGCAGGGATTCTCGACAGTTCGCGTTTTGCGCACTTCATTTCGGAGAAGACCGGTGCGGACATTCAGTCGATTGAGGCCGTGACCCTGGGCAGCCATGGCGAAACCATGGTTCCGGTGCCGTCGCTGTGTCGTGTTGATGACAAGCCGCTGGCCGAGGTGCTCGATCCGGGAACGATCGATGATCTGGTTGATCGCACTCGCAAGGGCGGCGCCGAGATTGTCGGGCTGCTCAAGACGGGGAGTGCCTACTACGCACCATCCGCAGCAGCGGCCTACATGGCGAAAGCAGTGGTCGAGAACTCTGCGGAGAAGCTGCCGGTGTGCGCATGGATGACGGGTGAGTACGGTATCGATGATGTGTACCTGGGTGTCATCGCCGAGATAGGTTCGGGCGGTGTGCAAAGGGTCGTGGAACTCGAATTGACCGATGAAGAGGCCACAGGCCTCGCTGAGGCAGCTGTTGCGGTCAAGGAGAAGGTCGAAGACCTGGCGCAAATCGATCTCTAGCCGGCTCACGGGGCATAGCAAGAGGGCGGGACCAGTGGTCCCGCCCTCTTGCTCGTTTCAAGGTTCTTACTGAGCAGCCCGAGCTTCCCGCTGATGCTGCTGTGCAACTTCGAGAGCGGCTTGGATTTCGGCAGCGCTGGCCTCGGCGGCGAGACGCTGCTTTTCGGCACGCTGCTGGTTGATAATGATGTCCCGTCGTTTGGCCCACAACGACACCGCTCCGACAAAGGCCAGCAGCATCCCAAATAGGGAAAGGAAGTATCCAGAGGTGACCTGAGTGTCCTTGTATTGGCCGACTACCCCATCTAGGTCGAGTTGAGCGGTGATCAGGTTTGCCCTGATTGCTGCTGCACTGAGGGCGATCGCGATACCGCCGGCGACTGTCGAGATGATCAGCATCCGGTTGGCCGCAAGCTCGACAGGCCTGCCGGCTGAGGCGAGACCAAACAAGACCAGGGCTGCGATACCCACCCAAACAACCGGTCGTGCCTCCGACTCGCTACCGAAGACCAGAAGGTTCATAACCGAAGCGGTAACGACAACTATGGCTAAGGAACTGAGGGTCTTGACGGCTGCTGCCATCTCCGGGAGTCGTGGTACCACAAGGCCCTTCACGATCCAGCCGACCGCAAAGGCGAGCACCCAGCCGGTTGCTCCGCCGCCCATCGTTCGATCATCGGTCCCGTAGATGGCGGCGACTCCGATGGCGCCTAACGCCATGAGCAAAGCAATGAGAACGCTATACAGCGGTTTCAGCGACTTTTCCAACATGGTCAGCAAACCGGCGCCGAAGATGAGGGCACCAATCGTGAAGGCAATGGAACCGTGGATTGACTCGAAACCGCGGGTTGACCACGGTTCGACGAGATACGAAGTCTGGGGATTCATGCGAGCAATTTCCCAGGCAATCGACGCCATCGTTATCGCCGCTCCCAGGAGCAGCAACATCTGTGGCCGGTAGCGTTTCACTCGTTCCCTTTCCTCCGGATCGTGACACTTTACCGGCATTGCCGTCTGTCGTCCTCCCGGTCGTCGTGTGTGAGCATCCTTGGGCAGCCGGGGTCGTGTCGGTATCGTTCGGCTCAGACAGATGACAGGAGCGGATTCGTGAACAAGGCGGATCTCATCGATCAGGTGGCATCGCGCACGGGCCAGACGAAGGTCGCAGTTGCCGCAGCGGTCGAAGCGACCATGGCGACCATCGTTGAGACGGTCGCTCGAGCTGAGGCAGTGACCCTCAGCGGGTTTGGCACATTCGAGTCGAAGAAGCGTCGCGCCCGAACGGGGCGTAATCCGCGCACGGGTGATGCGGTCCCGATTCCGCCCAAGACTATTCCTGTGTTCCGGCCAGGCAACGCTTTTAAGGATGCCGTCGAGTAAGCGGCCAAAACAAAAAGGGGCCAGGCTGGTACCTGGATCCTCTTTGCAGCTACTTCTTAGTAGTCGATTTCTACTTCTTAGTAGTCGATTTCTACTTCTTAGTAGTCGATTTCTACTTCTTAGTAGTCGACGTCTACGTCGGCGACGGTTGCCGCCCACTTGTTGATGACGCCCTGATTCATCATGAGCACTGCCATGTTGCCCGCAACCTTGATCTTGCCGGTCATGAACGCCATCTGCGTATTCAGGTCACCCTTGAAGAGGGAGATGGCAGTTTCGTGGGTGCTGGTGATGGACACGTCGGCGGATTCCAGTTCACCGCCCGTCATCGTGGCCGCTCCATCGGCGACCGACAGGTAGTAATCAATGTCGTCGCCGGGGGCTTCGGTGACATGGAACTGCAGGCCCATGTTTATGTTTGTAATCGAGCTGACAAAGTCGTCGTTGCCGTTGAGGGCAACGGTAGCTGCTGCCAGATGCTCGTCACTCAAGAACTCCGCACCCATCAAGATTTCCTTCTATAGCTGAATGGTGCATTGTATCGACGTGTGGCGTCGCTGCGCCGACGCCTATCGCTGACCGAATTTCCTGCGGTCTTTGAGCTTCGCCATCATGTAATCCCGGTTCATCAGAGCGATGTTGTCGATGCTGATGCTCTTCGGGCACGCCTCCTCGCATTCACCGTGATTGGTGCACGAACCAAAGAACTCCTCCATCTTCTCGACCATGGCCGCGGTCCGCTTGTAGCGTTCCGGCTGCCCCTGGGGGAGTAGATTGAGGTGTGCCAGCTTGGCCGATGTGAACAACTGGCCGGCACTGTTGGGACATGCCGCAATGCAGGCCGCACACCCGATGCAGGCGGCCGCATCCATCGACGCTTCAGCGGCAGGCTTGGGGATCGGGATGAGATTGGCGTCGGGGGCACCACCCGTGTTGACGCTGATGTAGCCGCCGGCTTCGATGATGCGATCCAGAGGTGACCGGTCAACAATCAGGTCGCGGACGACCGGAAGACCGGTGGCCCGCCACGGTTCGATGACGATCCGGTCACCGTCGTTGAACTTCCGCATATGGAGCTGGCAAGTCGCTGTGCCCTTCTGGTCACCGTGGGGATGCCCGTTGATCATGACTCCGCACATCCCGCAGATACCCTCACGACAATCGTGATCGAACTCGATGGGCACATCGCCGGCTTCGACGAGGCGTTCGTTGACTGTGTCGAGCATCTCCAGGAATGACGCCTCCGAGCTGATGCCCTTTGCCTCATACTCCTTGAACTCGCCTGGCTTACCGGGGCCGTCCTGGCGCCACACCTTCAGTGTGAGATCCATTACTTGTAGCTCCTTTGTGCCAATGCGACGTACTCGAATTCAAGTGGCTCCTTGATGTGCGTCTGCGCTTGCCCGTATCCGTTCCATTCCCATGCCGAGGAATGTGCTTGGTTGACGTCGTCGCGCTGGGCCTCACCTTCGTCTGTTTGGTGTTCGACTCTGAAGTGACCACCGCAGGACTCTTCTCTTTCCAAGGCATCACGACACATGAGTTCTGCGAGCTCAAAGAAGTCGGCGACTCGTGCTGCCTTGGCCAGTTCCGAGTTGTAGCTGTCTTCGGTGCCGGTGACTCGTACGTTCTTCCAGAACTCCTCCCGCAGCGCCGGGATCTGGACCAAGGCCTTCTCGAGGCCCGCCTTGCTTCTGGCCAGACCGCAGTGCTCGATCATGATGTTGCCGAGTTCGCGATGGAAGGAATCCACGGTCCTCATGCCGTTGATTGACAGCAGCTTTTTCATCCGCTCGTCGACCTCGCGTTCACTGTCCTTGAAGACCTCGTGATCGGTTGAGACCGGAGCAACGTTGAGATAGTCGACGAGATAGTCGGCGATTGTGTAGGGGAGGACGAAATAGCCGTCCGCCAGTCCTTGCATCAAAGCGCTCGCTCCAAGCCGATTGGCACCGTGGTCGGAGAAGTTGGCCTCACCGATCGCATAGAGGCCCGGCACGTTGGTCATGAGGTTGTAGTCGACCCAAAGACCACCCATCGTGTAGTGGGGTGCCGGGTAGATCCGCATCGGGACCACGTAGGGGTCCTCGTCGGTGATGCGCTCGTACATCTCAAAGAGATTCCCGTAGCGAGCCTCGATGACGTCTTTGCCGAGACGGCCGATTGCCTCGGCGAAGTCGAGGTACACGCCGTTCTTGAGGGGACCGATCCCGCGGTTTTCGTCGATCATCCGCATTGCAGCCCTGGAGGCGACGTCGCGCGGCGCCAAATTGCCGAATGACGGATAGATCCGCTCTAGGTAGTAGTCGCGCTCGTCTTCTGGGATGTCGTTCGCAGGGCGCGTGTCATCGGGGTTGATTGGGACCCAGATCCGGCCATCGTTGCGAAGCGATTCCGACATGAGGGTCAGCTTCGATTGGAATTCGTCATGGACCGGGATGCAGGTCGGGTGGATCTGCGTGAAGCAAGGGTTCGCAAAGTGGGCACCCTTGCGATGGGCTCGCCAGATCGCGGTCGTGTTGCATGCCATGGCATTGGTCGACAGGAAGAACACATTGCTGTAGCCCCCAGTGGCCAGCACGACTGCGTGAGCCGAGTGTGACGAGATTTCGCCACTGACCATGTCGCGGACCACAACGCCGGCGGCACGGCCTTCGTGGGTGACCACCTCGAGCATCTCGCTGCGGTTGTACAGGGTCACGTTGCCGAGAGCTATCTGACGGGCCAGGGCTTGATAGGCCCCGAGCAGCAGCTGCTGGCCAGTTTGGCCCCTGGCGTAGAAGGTTCGCGACACCTGAGCGCCACCAAAGGAACGGTTGTCGAGGAGACCGCCGTATTCCCTGGCAAAGGGGACACCCTGGGCGGTGCATTGGTCGATGATCTCGTTCGCAACCTCGGCCAGCCGGTAGACATTGGCCTCGCGGGACCGGTAATCGCCGCCCTTTACCGTGTCGTAGAAGAGCCGGAAGATGCTGTCACCGTCGTTGGTGTAGTTCTTCGCAGCGTTGATCCCGCCTTGCGCCGCAATCGAATGGGCGCGCCGGGGCGAGTCGTGATAGGTGAATACTCTCACCTTGTAACCCATCTCGCCGAACGAGGCAGCTGCCGAAGCTCCGGCAAGACCGGTGCCAATGATGATGATTTCGTACTTCCGCTTGTTAGCGGGGTTGACCAGCTTGCTGTCGAAGCGATGGCTGGTCCATTTGTCCTGAATCGGTCCTGCGGGGACCTTCGCATCAAGTGTTGTCACGAGGCCTCCTTAAGAAATGACTCCGAGTTGCACGGCGATCGGAAATGACAGATTGCCGCCGATGATTACCGCGGTGAATCCCCAGGCGAGGTACCGACGCCACTTGTTGTAGGTCTCGTTGTTGGCCCCGATGCTCTGGAAGAGGCTCCACACTCCGTGGAATATGTGGAAGCCGAGTGCGATGTTGGCGACGATATAGGCAACAGCGACGGGCACCCTCTCAAAGCTGGCCACCATGTTGCTGTAGATGTCGCCCGAAACGTGTTCCGGGTTGGCCGTGCCGATCGTCAGATCCGAAACGTGGAATACGATGAACAGCAAGACAATGATGCCGGAATAGCGCATCGTTCGAGAGGCGTAGTTGGCGACAAGGTATTCACGAGGTGCGTCGTAACGAACCTTGCCTCGCGCCGCCAGGTTCCTTCTGGTCAGGGCGTAGGCGGCATGCACATGGATCGCAAAGGCAAAGGCGAGACCGATACGCATGATCCACAGCAAGTGTTCCTCAGGGACGAGATGGCCCCCAAGATCCCGTAGAGCGTGGCCGTACTCGTTGATGGACTCGGGGCCCAGGTAGACCTTGAGGTTGCCCACCATGTGAGCGGCGATGTAGCCGAGCAGGATTATCCCGCTGACGGCCATGGTCCACTTCTTGGCAACATCTGAGCGGTAAAACTCGACGATCCATGGCAGTTTCCGAGCCGGCTTGGTGTCATTGCGGCGGCCGATTGTGGTCACCTTCACCCTCCTTCTCCAATGCGTGCGCTCATTATCGCGGAGTCACGCAATGGGTGCGAAACATCGCGGCTGCTGTGTCGGGTGCAGCTCGGGTAGCGGTTGGGGAGCGGTGGTTGACTACTCAACGTCGCTTGTGATCACTCGTCCGTGGCACTGAATCGGCGCGGAAAATGTCGCCAATTTGGCTCCTCCGGTCTGTCACAAGGGATTTCGGGGTTGACAGGCGCGCGCGGCCTTGGTTGAATCACATCTACGTAATTACAAACGTGTAGGGAGATAACGTTTTGTTCGCCCGATTGCTCGAGGTGCTGGACACAGAAGACCTTTCTTGGCACGACCTTGCCAACTGCCGGGGTGCCGACCCCGATCTCTTCTTTCCAGAGCGGGGAGCCTCGACCCGCACCGCAAAATCGATATGTAGACAATGCGCCGTTCGCGACGAATGTCTTGAGTTCGCCATCGTATCCAGCGAGAAGTTCGGAATATGGGGAGCCATGTCCGAACGGGAGCGCAGGAAGATACGACGCGAGCGCGCCGATGCCGCAAAGCGGCGTAAGGTCTCCTAGCGACTTGACGTCGAGACGGGGATCGGAGGGTCGTTGTGCAGCGTCCTGAACACGAACTCCATGTGGTCGACAACGAGATCCATATCGATTTCAACGTGCCGCTGCCTGCAGAAGGCGCCGATGAGGTCTTAGCCGATCTACTGTCGCACCATGCGCTTGAGATTCTCAATGATCGCATCAACCGCGAGCACCCGCTCAAAGGTATCCCTGTGCTCCAGGTCTTTGCCAAGCGTCGTGGAGAGTCGGTTCCGGTAGCAACCCTCGATCTCGGCGAACCAGAAGATGTTGTCGAGATGGAGATGCCTACGTTGCTGCCGTCCGGGGTCAGCACCGGCTACGACCCGCTCAGCAAGTACGGAGCAGGCAGAGATGAGAACGTCCTGGAACTTGCCGAGCATCGTGAGTCCGATGATCTCGGTACGGTTGGGTCGCAGTTGCGTCTCACGGCGGGTGTCGCCGCCGGACTTCGCTCGATGGGGATCGATCCGGAGACGATGACCGTGTGCGAGTTGGGGAGAGGGCTTCTCGATCTTGCCGGCTACTCATTGACTGATCGTGGTGACGGCACCTGGGTCGCTTCCGGGAAGGGAACCTCGACCTTCGTCCAATGTGTCAGTCATGTTGCCGGGGACTATCCAGAGCTTTCCCATGGCGCCGTCGCCGCATTCCTCGTTGCTTTTGCGCGGGCACGCACGGAACGGGGGATGCTCATCACAGACAAGTTCGGTCCCTACGAGATCTATATGAAGGAGCGAGCGAACCCCGACTGTGTGTTTGTGACACGGGAGCGGTTCCAGGGATTTGTCGATGCGATTGCCCTCTCCTGAACAGTCGGGTCATGGTTTGCTGCAGGCCCGAGTAGACTTCATCCGAGTCCGAACCTCTGCTCTGTGATGGCTGTGCACTCGTTTGAGGACTGGTCAGGTGAGATCACCGGGGTCTGGGCCGAACAAGGAGTCAAACAGTGATAAAGAATTTCAACGGGTGGGAGATCATCATTGTGTTGTTGATCATTGTCCTGCTCTTTGGCGCCAGGAAGCTTCCTGATCTTGCTCGCTCTATCGGCGCATCCGCCAAAGAATTCCGCAAGGGACTCGATGACGGTATGGACGATGAGAACTCAGACCCCAAGGTCTGAGTTCTTTTTGGAGAATCGAGTTTCACTCGATTCTCCGGATGTGCTTGTGTCGAGACGAGCAGGATTGTATGGACGATGAGAACTCAGACCCCAAGGTCTGAGTTCTTTGGGAGAATCGAGTTCCACTCGATTCTCCAGATGTTCTTGTACCAGTGCGAACATCCAATGCCCGCTTTGAGTCTCGGGAACTCATTTCTGTTTCCGTGCGTTGTAGATTAGGAGTCCGGGGAAGGCCATGGCCGAAGAAACGACCCCAACCTGGGAAGACGTAGCGCGGATCTATGGGCGCAAGATCTACAACTTTGCCTATCGCCTCACCGGCAACCCCGATGATGCCGCCGATTTGGTCCAAGAAGTCCTTTTGCGGGTCCGCAAGGGACTCGCTTCCTATGTGCCCGGCTCGTTCGATGGCTGGCTGTGGCGGATCACCCGAAACGCTTTTCTCGATGAGGTGCGCAAGAAGAATCGCCGTCCCACCAGCCCTCTCCCCGAAGACGATCGCAACGTGCTCGGCGCCAGCCCCTCACCGGACGAGGTACTTGCATCAGTCCGTCTCTCTGAGGACATCCAAAGCGCTCTGCTCAAGGTCCCGCTCGATTTCCGGGAATGCGTTGTGCTGTGCGACGTTGTTGGCCTCACCTACGAAGAGATCTCAGAAGCGGTCGACGCACCTGTCGGTACGGTGCGGAGCCGCATCCACCGCGGTCGCAAGATGCTCAGGGAGCTGCTGACATGGCCCGTGTGAAGTCCTCTGACCAGTGTGCCACCGCAGAGCTTGTCTCTGCCTACCTCGATGGTCAGCTGCAGCCGGGAGAGCTCGATATTGTCGTCGAGCACCTCGTCGAGTGTGGAGAGTGCATTGCCGAGTTCCATAGGCTCAAGGAGATCCGCGCCGCGCTGCGAACACTCCCGTTCCTCGAGGTTCCGGAACGTTTGCTGCCCGACACCCACCCAGGAGAGCAACTGTCGGCGTACCTCGATGGTCAGCTCGACACGGTGGAACACGAGTTTGTCGTTTCGCACATCAGCTTCTGCACCGATTGTCGGCTGGAGCTGCACGAGCTAGACGCCGCACGCACTGCAATCAGATCCTTGCCAGGCCTTGATCCACCGGAGTTCCTCGCCGTTCATCGCGAGCGCATCGAAAAGGAACGATGGACCCGGCGTCGCGTGGTTGGAGCGGGCGTCGGAATTGCCGCGGCGGCGGCCGTCGTGGTGGCTGCGATTGGTCCCGCGACTGATCCGGGTGGCAACCTGGACATCAATCCGCTCTTTGACCAGCATCAAGCGCGGGTGTCATTCGAGCCCGGCGTCAACTTTGCGCCTGTGTTCCACTCGACGGCGGACAACCCATGAGCCGACAACTCTTTAGGCTCGTCGCTGTCGCCTCGCTGGCTGGGGTGTTTCTTGCCACATTCGTCGGCGGAGCAACCGCTGCCGAGCTCGAGGATTTCCTGGACGAAGCGGATCAGGCAATCTTCTCGGGCAGGCAGGCAACATGGTGCAGCTACTCGGGGCACACGGAGTTCTCGGTTGTTGATGTCGAGCATGCCGGGGCGTTGGTCATGGTCGAGAATGCCGGGTCATCGCAGATGGTCGGTGGTGGCAGGTACTCAGTGGTTGGGGGTAGTGGTGCTGGTATTGCGATTACCGACTGGTCATCCACTGATGCCAGCAGCAGGTATTCGACATCGAGTGTCGAAGCCGATACCAGGCTGGGTCGTGACGTTGTCGTGGTGAGCGTCGACGAGGAAGACAAGATCCGGGCCCGTATCTGGTTCGACAAGGATACGGGGGCGGCGCTGGGTTCAGAGATTTATGACAGCGCAGGCGACCTCTTCCGCCTCAGTTGGATGCTCGATTTCGACACGAGTACCCGCAAGCTCTACGCCGCGTTACGGGAGAGTGGTTCGACATACGATGTTGTGGTGTCTGCTGATGGCGACGGGCTTCCCGACGTTGCGGCGGGCTACACCCGTTCCGACACCTATGCAGGCCCCGACGAGTCGCTACACGCCTTCTATACAGACGGCCTCTTCTCCTTCTCGATTTTCGTTATCGAGGGTCGTATTTCCGAAAGCCCGTTTGTCGATGCTGATTCGATGAGTGGTGGCCAGTACCGCTGGATCCTGACTCCGTCCGAACTGTGGGTGCAATGGAGCGGTGACGGGCTTACCTATGTGCTGGTTGGCGATCTTCCCCCAGATCACCTGGACAAGGTCCTTCCCGAGCTACCGCAGCCGGCACAAGCCAACATCCTCTCCCGTCTCTGGCACGGCCTCTTCGGCTAGCAAAACCCCGTTCCTGCGTACACAGTGCCGGACATACGACATGGATCTACGCAAGAACAGTTTCTAGTACCTGCCGATTTCGCGGCGGGCGACGACCATGTTGTGGACTTCATCGGGGCCGTCGGCGATGCGGAGCGTCCGGGCCAGCGCATACATACGGGCGAGGGGAGTGTCTTGCGACACCCCGGCGCCACCGTAGACCTGGATGGCATGATCAAGCACCCAGAGCGCCGTCCTTGGTGCGACAACCTTGATGGCCGAGATGTCGCGTCGAGCGGCTCGGTTGCCAACCGTATCGAGAAGCCATGCGGTGCGCAGCACCAGGAGGCGAGCCTGCTCGAGGCGCCAGCGGGCTTCGGCGATCCAGTCCTGGACCACTCCTTGGTTGGCGATGGGGCCCCCAAAGGCGGTTCGCTGTTTGGCCCTTGCCACCATCAGGTCAAAGGCGCGTTCCGCCATGCCCAACACCCTCATGCAGTGGTGGATCCGGCCCGGACCGAGGCGAGCCTGGGCGATCATGTAGCCGTCGCCCTCGTTGGCGAGCACGTTGCTGGCGGGGACCCGGACATCGTGGAACGAGACCTCGCCGTGTCCGCCGCGCTCATGAAAACCAAAAACCGAAAGGTCCCTGTCGAGGACAACCCCTGGTGTATCCATCGGTACCAAGATCATCGAGTAACGACCCTTGGGCGGTCCGTCGGGGTTGGTGACGCCCATGAAGATGGAGATCTTGCAATCATCGCTCACCGCCCCTGTCGTCCACCACTTCGTCCCGTTGATGATGTAGTCATCACCGTCGCGGATCGCGGTCGCTTCGAGATTCCTGGGATCGGATGAGGCAACTGCGGGTTCGGTCATCGCAAAGCATGATCGAATCTCGCCGTTTAGTAGGGGAACCAGCCATTGTTGTTGCTGCTCCGCGGTGCCGAAGTCGGTGATCACTTCCATATTGCCGGTATCGGGTGCTGAGCAGTTGGTCGCCTCGGGAGCGAGCTCCACTGATCTCCCCATGATCTCGGCAAGGGGGGCGTACTCGACGTTGCTGAGACCGGCGCCCCATTCGGTGTCGGGCAAGAACAGATTCCACAGGCCTTGGTCGCGGGCGGTTGTCTTCAGCATCCGGAGCGCCTCGGTTGCCTCAGGCCCGGCACCGCGACGCTGCTCTTCATGTGCCGATTCCGCCGGATAGACGTGGTCTCTCATGAAGCTGAGCAAGCGATCCTGATACTCCTGGCTTCGCTCGCTATGGGAGAAATCCATGAAAGCTCCTGGGTTGTCGTGAGTTCAACAATAAACAGGGACGACCTGTGAAGGCCGCCCCTGTCTCGTGTTTCTATCTGTCGACGTCTAGAGCTTGGCGAGCGCCTCGGTGTAGGAGTCGAACTCGCGATGGATGCCCAAGGCGTCGGTGTTGATGACCTCGCGGACCACACCTTTTGCATCGAGGACAAACGAATAGCGGTTGGCTGCGCCCATCTTCTCGTTGAAGGCGCCGTATGCTTTGGCGACCTCACCATGGGGCCAGTAGTCGGACAGCACGGGGAACTCGAAACCGTTCTCCGCTGCCCACTTGATGGTCACCGGAACCGCATGCACGGTAATGATGACGACTTTGGCATCCATGTCGTTGAGCTTGCTGAGGTGATCGCGGATCGCACAGGTTTCACTGTCACAAATGCCGGTGAACGGGAACGGGATGAACACCAGAAGCGCCTTCGAGCCTTTGAGTGACTCTAGAGATACCACTTCTCTGTTCTGGTCATAGAGTTCGAATGCCGGGGCGGGGCTGCCAATTGTCATTGTTTGTCCTTTCGATGTCCGCGGCAATATGGCCCTATGGGGGTTGCCACCGACGTTATCAATCCAGCAGGACGCGAGCCGCCCAACCGACGGGATCACTGAGTTCCTCGAGACGGGGGAGCTTCTCCGGTTCCTCCCAAAGCCGTTGCAGCGTTTCAGACCCCCAGCGACGTTCGATGTCGGCGCAGAAGTTCGCAGCCTCGGAGCCCAGGTGGCGGTCCACCTGGAGACCAAGAAGCTGTTGGAGGAACTGCTCGGCCTCGTTCGGCTCGCTACGCCGGAGCTGTATTGCGGACTCGATCTCGCCGAGTTGAGGAATCAAGTCGGAAGCCGCGGTCCTAACCGCATAGTCGCCGAAACCTTCGATGAAGGCGATGAATGCCTGGATCGGCTTGAGCGCCTCAGCATCGTGCGAGCTTCCCAGCATCTTGGCCAGGCCACCTGGTTCGTCGACCAGACCTTCAAGAGCCGCGGGATCAGTCATGCTCGCAGGGTCCTGGAGACCGCCGAGCATCTCCATCAAGCCCGAGGGATCGAATTCGATCGTCTCGTAGAACGACGAGACCGCATCAATGAAGTACCCGCGCACCCATTCGATATTCAGGATGGCGTGGTTGATGACCTCGCGCAGCACTGCCCACATTCTGATTTGGTGGGCTTCAATGTTGTGGTCCATCGCAAAGGCTTCAACGTTGGGCACGACCAGATAGAGACTCTCATGGTCCAAGGCGGGAAGCCCTGTATCGAATTGCCCAAGAACCCGATGGCTCATGAACCCGATCATGGTGCCCGCCTGGATCCCGAGGATCGCAGGTGTCATCGGCGCCAGGAATGGGCTCGCCATCGCGGCCGGGCCACCGCCTTGGGTGAACTTGTCTGCCAAGGGCTCGATGAGATAGCGGAAGCTCTGTTCGTTGTTCTCTGCCCAAGTCTGGCGGTCTACCGGGAGGATGGCGTGAGTTGTCGATACGTCGAGGCTCAGCCGATCTGCCAGCCGTAGTTGTGCTGCGAGAGTGAGCTCTTGGTATTCCTCTGCGATCCTCGGTTCGATGGGCTCGGCTGCTCCGGCTAGGGATTGAGTGATCTCCTTCCCCAGTTTCCAGTTGACCGGACCCGGGCTGTTGAGAAGTTCGAAGAGGCGGTCGAATAGATTGTCGCTCATGTTTGGCTCCGTTAGATGTCGTCGGGGCGCACGCTGGGAACAACTTCGATTTCGAGCTGCTCCGACCCGCGGACGATAGAAAGCGTAACTACATCTCCGACCCGGAGGCGGCGCAGCCCGCTGATGAGGTCGTCGGGTGTGGCAACACTTAGGCCGTTGTACGAAGTGACCAGATCGCCGCGTTCGATACCGGCTTGCTCGGCTGCCGACAGCTCGATGGCGAAGTCGGTAACCAACGCGCCCGAGGGGATGAACGAGCCATCGCTCGTCTGTTCGAACGCGTTTTCGAGACGGACGCCCAGGAACGGGTGTGCCACCGTTCCAGTTTCGACAATCTCGTCGGTAATACGAGTCACTAGTTCGATGGGGATGGCAAAGCCGACGCCTTCGGCGCCGGCGCTGCTCAGCCCGATCGCAGAGGTAATGCCGAGAAGCCTGCCTTCGCTGTCGACGAGGGCGCCGCCGCTCGATCCTTCGGTTATTGGGGCGTCTGTCTGCAGCATGTCAAAGAGAGTGTCTGCCGCCTCCGGCCCGGTCGTGACCTGCCGTCCGAAGGCTGAGATGACACCTGCGGTTACCGATGACCCGCCGTCGAGTCCGAGCGGGCTACCGACGGCAATGGCGACCTGACCGATCTCGGCGGTCTCGGTGGACCCGATATCGATTGGAGTGAGACCGGTGGCATCGATCCGGAGCACGGCAAGATCAGTACGTCGATCAGAGCCGATGAGGTCAGCCTCATAGATGCGGCCGTCATCGAAAATGACCTGCACCCGGTCGGCGTCCTCTACGACGTGGTGGTTGGTTACCACGACACCATCGCTGGTGAGGACCACACCCGACCCTGAGGCAAAGGCGAGGAATGCCTCGTCGACGGTGCTGCCCACGTCGATCGTGACGATCGAAGGGACAACCTTGCGGGCGACTGCGGCGACGCTGGTTTGATCACCCTCGATGACCACCTCCCGGATCGCGACAGGTTCACCAGTGGCGGGGTCGATAGTGGTTTGGCTATCGAAGACACCACCGGCCCACAGAATCGCCGCCAGCAGCCCCGCTCCGACAAGCCCGCCGAGGAGGGGAGCAAGCCAGGAAACGCGCACAAGCCAGGAAACGCGCGATGGTGCTGCGGGCGACGGAGTCGTTGGCTCTGGAGCCACCGGCTCAGATACTGCGTACGGAAAAAGTGGCGGGTTGGCGGATGGCGGAGTGACGGTCACTACCGGCGTGTCGGGTCCGTTCTCACGAGCGCGATCGGCCGGCGGCCGGAGGTCGTCCCACGAGTCCTGGTTAGTCTTGTCCACGGAGTTGATTGTATGACCTCAGACAAGCAAACAGAACGCCGCGATGATTTTGTAGCCGTGGGGCCGAACGTGATCGATGCCGGGGCGTTGATCGAGTTCACGACCACTCCCAGGTGCGGTGCGGTGTCGCTGTTTCTGGGGACCGTACGCGATCACTCCGAGGGCAAGGACGACGTTACCCATCTCGAATACGAAGCGTACGACGACGTCGTTGTGCAGAAGATCCAAGATATCGTCGACGAAGCGCACGGCAAGTGGTCGATCGAGAGAGTTGCTGCGGTCCATAGAGTCGGGTCGCTTGCTGTGGGCGAGTCGAGCGTTGCCGTGGCGGTTGGCTCCCGTCATCGCACTGAGGCGTTTTCGGCTGCTCGCTACATCATTGATGAGCTCAAGGCCAGGGTGCCGATTTGGAAGAAGGAGCACTGGCCGGGCGGCGCCGAGTGGGTACGTGAAGAGCTCGCGCATGGAGCAGGCGACCACTAGTCGGTGGTCCTGCCAACCACCATCTCCGCCGCCTCTCGCACCATTGGATTTCGATCGGCAGCCGCTTGGCGGAGCGCCGCCTCGATCTCATCACCGTCGAATACCGACAGGGCTGGAACACAGCGTCGTCTGATCTGGGGCGGCCCGCCGGCGATCAGGTCAAGGAGGGCGGGGACGGCCCTGTCGTCGCCGATTGCACCCAAAGCCGCCACTGCCGCCTCCCGGACCAGTTTGTCCTCGTCGTTGTCGGTGGCGTGTTGCAGCAGGACATCCACCGAGCTGTCCGCCGCGACTTCCCCCAGTGCCGTAGCCGCAGCTTCGCGAACCGCCGCGGCTTGGTCATCGAGTGCCAGCTCGAGAACCTGAGGGTCGGCGGTTCCGCTCAACCCAAGCACCTCTGCGCACTCGCGTCGCACCGTCGCATCGGGATCATCGGACAACATCGTGGTCAGGCGACCAAACAGTTGTGGATGACGCAGGCTGGCGGCGACGGCGACTCTCCGATTCGCCGGATCGGCTTCATTGAGAAACGCTCGCGGATCCTTGAGCAGGTTGGCGAGGATCTCCCTGGTCGGATTGTCGTTCATGGCCATAAACGGTAACCGACCATGCAACACGCCCTGCCACTCCCGGTCCGCAAGTAGGTCGACCTCAACTACTCGTTGACAGGGCAAGGAATATGTCGTTACGCTCCCCGCACTGAACGAACGGTCGTTCGTTTGGTGGAGGGAGATCAGCTTGGGTCCGACCGACGCAAGCGCGTCCGTAGCCGCAGTCTCAGGATCGCCCCGGACTCGGGAAGACGTGGTTACCGCTGCTAGCAAACTGTTTGCTAGCCGCGGCTTTCACGGCACGTCGATGCGAGATCTCGGGGATGAGCTAGGGATGCTTGGCTCATCCCTCTACTCCCACGTACGGGGCAAGAACGAGCTGCTGGTCGAGGTGATTGCCAGGGGAACCCGCTTCTTCAATGGCGTGGTTGCCGAGGCTGAGGCCGCAGGCGGCTCAGCCAAGGATCGGCTTCGCCGCCTGGTTAGCGGGCACGTGCAGGTTGTAGTCGGGCACATCGATGAGTCACGGACCTTCCTGTTCGAGTCACGTTTCCTACCCGCCGCCGACCGTGGCCGGATTATCGAGATGCGCGACGACTATGAAGCCGCCTACAGACAGGCCATCCGCGATGGCATTGATGAGGGCTCCTTTACCGCGGACATCGACCCAGCCACGACCGCGATCTTCATTCTCTCGATCTTGAACGCTCTCATCCGGTGGTACCGACCGAGTGGAGACCGCGATGCTGACGCCATAGGCGCTGAGATGTGGGCTTTCATTGAGAACGGTGTTGTCAGGAGCGAGCGATGACTGACTCGATCTTGGTCGCCGATGCTGACGGTCTCCGTTCAATAACGCTCAACCGGCCCGACCGCCTCAACGCATTCACAACAGAGATGCTCAACACGTTTAACGCGGCTCTTACCGATGCTGCTGCGGATGACTCGGTGCGCACTGTCTTGATCACCGGTTCGGGACGTGGGTTTTGCGCCGGACAGGACCTCAACGACCGCTCCGTTGCCCCCGGTGGGGCCGCCCCCGACCTTGGTGAGTCACTCGAGAATCGCTACAACCCAGCCGTCCGCACCATCCGAACTATGGCCAAGCCGGTTGTGATTGCAGTCAACGGTGTTGCCGCCGGTGCCGGCGCCAACCTCGCCCTGGCCGGCGACCTCGTGTTTGCAGCGAAATCGGCCAAGTTCATTCAGTCGTTTGCAAGGATCGGGCTCATTCCTGATTCCGGGGGAACCTACTTTCTCCCACGACGGGTGGGGTCCGCACGAGCGATGGGTCTGGCATTGCTGGGCGATGCGATTGGAGCCGAGCAGGCCGCCGACTGGGGCCTCATCTGGCGGGCGGTTGACGACGAGCAGTTGCTCGAGACGGCAGGTGAGCTAGCGAGGCAACTGGCGGCAGGGCCGACCGCTGGTTTCGCCAAGACCAAGCAAGCGCTCAACGCCTCCGGCGGCAACTCCCTGGATGCTCAACTCGACCTAGAACGAGATCTCCAGCAGGCAGCAGGTCACTCCAATGACTACACCGAGGGTGTCGCCGCATTCCTCGAGAAACGTCCGCCCGTATTCGGGGGTTCATGATGACGACACCCATTTCCGCCGGCAGCCCCGTCGCCGTTGTCGGCGCCGGAACGATGGGGGCAGGTATTGCCCAAGTAGCAGCAGCCGCCGGCCATCCAGTGGTTCTCTTTGATGCCGTCGAAGGCGCCGCCGACAAGGCCCTGGCCGACTTGCGTACCCGCATGGAGAAATCCGTTGAGAGGGGCCGCCGCACCGAGGAGGAAGCGCAGCGGATCATCGGGCTCGTCGTCGGTTGTGGATGGCTTGCCGAATGTGCCTCCGCCTCGTTGGTAATCGAGGCGATCATCGAGGATCTCCACACAAAGCGGAAGGTCTTTGCCGAAATCGAAGAGCTGGCGGATCCTGGTGCGATCCTGGCCACCAACACATCGTCCCTCTCGGTAACGGCTATCGCTGCCGAGCTGAAGCGGCCCGAACGGTTTGTGGGTATGCACTTCTTCAACCCGGCCCCTGCCATGCCACTCGTCGAGATCGTATCCGGAGCCAGAACCGATGCAGAAGTTGCCGACGTCGCAGCCGCCACCGTCGAGGTGTGGGGCAAGGAACCTGTCCGGTGTTTGTCGACTCCGGGGTTCATTGTCAACCGGGTTGCTCGGCCGTTCTATGGAGAGAGTCTGCGGTTGGCCTCCGACCGTATTGCCGACTACGCGACGATCGATGCGCTCTTTGTCGGCTCCGGCAGGTTCCGGATGGGCCCATTCGCCTTGATGGATCTTGTCGGGCTCGATGTCAATCTTGCTGTCTCAAAGTCGGTTTTCGCACAAACGTTCCACGATGCCCGCTTCGCCCCCCACGTTCTGCAGCAGAGTCTTGTCGACGCGGGGAATCTGGGTCGAAAGACCGGCGAGGGCTTCTTCGAGTATGGGAAGTCAGCCACCAAAGCGGTTCCCCAAACCGTGGCGCAGCAGGTCGCTCCTGCGAATGTTGAGGCTCACGGTGACCTCGGTTGGGCAGCCGGACTCACCTCGCGTCTCTTGGCATCAGGTGTCGAGGTGGACTCAGTCCCCGCGGGTGGCCCTGGCCATTTCATTTTCGACGGTGTTCACCTCGTACCAACCGATGGCCGAACCGCCACCGAACTGGCCGCCGCCGAGGTATTTGGTAGCCCGAATGTCGTGGTGTTCGACCTCGTCCACGATTGGCACAATGTGGCCCGCGTTGGCATCGCCCGCGCCGATCAAGCCGATCCGAGCGTCGTGGAGCGAGTCGCCGGCCTGTTCCAGGCAATCGGTTGTCAGGTGAGCCAGATTGACGACGCACACGGCATGGTTGTGATGCGAACCGTTGCCCAGCTTGCCGCGGTGGCCGCCGATACCGTTGCCGCCGGTATTGCCACAGCCAGTGACGTCGATACCGCTATGCGGCTCGGTACCAACTACCCATCGGGGCCGCTGGAGTGGGCAGATTTGATCGGCATCGAAGTCATTGCTGCAGTGTTGCGCAACGTTCGCCACGGCTACGGGGAGGATCGATATCGGGTTCCCGCGCTGATCTCTCGACGTGCGGCGACCAATCAGCCGATCCGCAAGGAGATTGCCGATGTCTGAGGCGTTCATCTGTGATGCTATCCGTACCCCGGTTGGGCGATTTGGTGGCGCATTGGCCGCGGTGCGACCCGACGATCTGCTCGCCCACACGATGCGAACCTTGATGGAGCGCAATCCCAGCGTGGACTGGGCTGCGACTGACGATGTGATGATGGGTGCCGCCAACCAGGCCGGGGAGGACAACCGCAACGTCGGTCGGATGGCGGTGCTCCTGTCGGGTATGGAACCCGCCGTACCCGGAACCACAATCAACCGGCTGTGCGGATCAGGGATGGAGGCCGTTGGCTATGCAGCCAGGTCAATCAAGACTGGTGAAGCCGACCTGATCATGGCGGGCGGCGTCGAGTCGATGAGTCGAGCTCCCAAAGTCATGGCGAAGGCCGAAGCTGCGTTCAGCCGTGTGACCGAGGTTTATGACACCACCATTGGCTGGCGGTTCACCAATCCCAAGCTTGCCGAGCGGTTTGGCAAGGACGAGATGCCCGGTACTGCTGAAAACGTCGCGGTCGAATTCGATATCTCACGTGAGGACCAGGATGCTTTCGCCCTGCGTAGCCAGCAGCGCACCGCGGCTGCGATTGCTTCCGGACGGTTGGGCCAGGAGATCGTGCCCGTCGTGATTCCGCAAAGGCGTGGCGATGCGATCACCGTGGACACCGACGAGCATCCCCGCCCAGACACCGACCTCGAGAAGCTGACACGACTCCGCCCGATCTTCGAAGGCGGGACCATCACCGCAGGCAACGCCTCCGGCATCAACGACGGCGCCGCCTCAGTGCTGGTCGCCTCCGAGGCTGCCATTGCCAAGTACGGGCTAACTCCGCAGGCACGCATCTTGGGGATGGCAACCGCAGGCGTGCCTCCACGCATCATGGGGGTCGGTCCGGTCCCCGCCACGCAGAAACTGCTGGACCGTATGGGAATCACTCTCGACCAGATCGGCGTAATCGAACTCAACGAGGCGTTTGCATCACAGGCGCTGGCATGTCTTCGGCAACTCGGACTGGCCGACGATGCCGAGCATGTCAACGTCAACGGCGGTGCCATTGCGATCGGGCATCCGCTCGGCATGACAGGGGCTCGGCTGGTAGCGACGGCAACACGACAGCTAGGTGAATCAGATCAGAAGTACGCCCTGACCACGATGTGCATCGGGGTCGGGCAGGGGATCGCCATGCTCATAGAGAAGGCTTGAAAGGACGATGATGGAACTCTTCCAAAAGCACCAGGAGACGCTCAAGCGGGCAGTCGCCACCATCGGCAGTCGGGAATACTGGAGTTCGTACCCGGAGAGCCCGCGCGCTTACGGTGAGGATGCTCCGACCAATGGTGAGGCGGCGTTTCAGGATCGCCTCGGCAAGCCTTTCGAGATTGACCAACCGTCAAGCGGCTTCTCGGCCGGTGGCGAGTTCTCGCCGTACGGCATCGAGCTCGGGGTGACCTATCCGACGGCCGATGTTGAGTCGCTGATCTCCGCCGCCACCACCGCGATGGAGCAGTGGGGCAAGGCAAGTATCGAAGACCGTGTCAGCGTTTGCCTCGAGATTCTGGATCGGCTCAAAGAGAACAGTTTCGAGATGGCGCACGCCGTCATGCAAACCACGGGGCAAGCCTTCCTCATGGCTTTCCAGGCCGGTGGGCCCCACGCCCTCGACCGTGGTCTCGAGGCAGTTGCGTACGCATATGCCGAGATGACACGGCTCCCCGGTGGGCAGATGCAATGGGAGAAGCCGCAGGGCAAGCGCGACCCCCTCCTGATCGAGAAACAGTGGCGGATTCGACCGCGGGGGATCGCCGTCACCGTAGGAGTCTCCACGTTCCCGACTTGGAACGGATATCCCGGGATTTTCGCCAGTCTCGCCACCGGCAATCCCGTGATCATCAAGCCGCACCCCGGCACCATTCTGCCGTTGGCGCTATTTGCCGAGACGGCGAGGACCGTGCTTGCCGAGGCCGGTTTTGATCCCAACACTGTCATGCTTGCCGTTGATACACCTGATGCTCCGATCGCTAAGGAACTGGTGATGGATCCCGCGGTTGGTATCGTCGACTACACCGGCGGATCGAGCTTTGGTGATTGGCTCGAAGAGAACGTCACCCATGCTCTGGTCTTCACCGAGAAGGCGGGTGTCAACTCAGTCGTCATCGACTCGGTACCGGACCTCAAGGGTGTCTTCCGCAACCTCTCGGTATCGCTGACCATGTACTCAGGGCAGATGTGTACGACCCCACAGAACGTCTACGTGCCGGCTTCGGGGATCACCGTTGGCGAGGAGCAAGTCAGCTTTGATGAGGTTGCCTCGGGCCTTGCTGCGGCGATCGATGGCTTGCTGGCCGACAACCAGCGAGCCGGCGACATCCTGGGCTCCATCAAAGGAGGCGAGATCGCCGGCCGGATCGCCGATGCTGCCGGCAGCGGATATGTGCTGCTCGAGTCTCGCGAGATAGCCCATCCCAACTTTGCAGATGCCGAGGTGCGGAGCCCGGTGATTGTGAAGGTGGATGCGGAAGATACCGACGCATATATGCGCGAGATGTTTGGGCCTGTGATCTACGTCATTGCGACCAGCGGTACTGAAGAGAGCCTGCGACTCGCCAAAGACTCAGCGATCGCCCACGGTGCCTTGACCTGGCTCATCTACACGACAGATAGCGACACGATGGAGTCTGCAATCGATTCGGCTGTCGATGCTGGTGTGTCTGTTGCGTTCAATCTGGCCGGAGGTCTGTATGTGAACCAGTCAACGGCATTCAGTGACTTCCATGTCACCGGGGCAAACCCGGCAGGAAACGCCTCCCTCACTGACCCTGCGTTCGTCGCCGGCCGGTTCCGAGTGGTCGGAATCCGGATTTCGGCATGAGAAGTCAATCCTCACTTCTTGGGGCAAATCCTTCGCTCATTCTCTATGGTGACCGCAACTTCATAAGCCCAAGGAACCCGCTGGGGGAGCATGCGAAGGGAGGCAGCGATGACAGCAACGGTTGAACGCGTCGACAGTTCAGGCGCAGCATCTAGCGTCAAGACGGTTGCCTCGCGCGTCAGAGACTGGGCCGAGTCAGACCCACAGGGCACCGCGATGCGGGAGAAGGACTTCGGCATTTGGCAGGAGTACGGCTGGTCGAAGCTGTGGGACGAGATTGTCACCGCCGGCCACGGTCTGTTGGCACTCGGTGTCGACGTCGGTGACGTTGTCTCCATCCACTCTGAGGACCGACCCGAATGGGTGATTCTCGATCTGGCCACCGTGGCGATCCGGGGTATCACCACGGGTCTCTATCCCACCAACCCGATGGCCGAGGTCAAGTACCTCCTAAACGACTCGGGGGCGCGGGTTCACTTTGCCGAAGACCAGGAACAGGTCGACAAAGTCCTCGAAGCCGAGCCGGATGCCTTTCCCACGGTCACCAGCATCCTCTTCGTCGAGCCGCGCGGTCTTCGTTCCTATGGCGACGATCGTCTCATGTTCTGGGACGACTTCATGGAAATGGGTCGGGACCATCGCAAGGCCAACCCGGGTGCCGTAGAAGCGCTCATGGCGGCAGCCGAGCCGGACGACGTCATCACGCTTGTCTACACATCAGGAACGACCGGGCCGCCAAAGGGGGCGATGCTCAACAACAAGAACGCAACTTTCGCCATCGATAAGATCGTCATGGCCGAAGGTCGCACCAGGGATGGGAAGAGCCCGCATCCTGACGATCAGGTCCTGACCTATCTTCCCCTCTGCCATGTTGCCGAACGAATCTTCTCTACTTGGCACATGGTCGGCGCCGGGGTGACGCTCAACTTCGCTGAGTCAATCGAGACCGTGCAGGTGAACCTGCGTGAGATCCAACCGACCCTCTTTTTCGCAGTGCCCCGAATATGGGAGAAGATTCACGCCACCATCCTGATCAAGCTCAACGATGCGAGCCGGATCAAGCGAGTGTTCAACGGCATCGGGTTGAAGCTGGCCGGGTTCATCGCTGCCGATAGAACCGCCAACAAAGGAAACTTCACCTGGAAGAGCCGATTGGCCTATGCCATCGGAAACCCGCTGATGTTCCGGGCACTCAAGGAGCGCGTTGGCCTGCGCCGCTGTCGTTGGGCCGGCACCGGTGCCGCCGCGATAGCCCCCGAGGTGCTGCAGTTCTTCATGGGCTTTGGCGTTCCTGTCTACGAGCTCTATGGGATGACAGAGAACTCAGCGGTCGCCACGCTCAACCATCACGGGCGGGTCAAGGTCGGCACCGTCGGTGAGCCTTACTCCGACATTGGCCTCCGTCTCGACGAGGAGTCTGGCGAGATCCAGACCAAGCATGACGGTGTGTTCGCCGGCTACTGGCGGCTTCCGGAGAAGACCGCAGAAACCATGACGGATGACGGCTGGCTGAAGACGGGCGACGTCGGCGTATGGGTCGAGGACACCCACATCAAGATCGTCGATCGCATCAAGCACATCATCATCACCTCAGGCGGGAAGAACATCTCACCGTCGGAGATTGAGAACAGCTTGAAGACCTCGCCATACATCAAAGAGGCGATGGTGATCGGAGAGGGCCGCAAGTACCTCACCGCCCTCATCGGCATCGAACTCGATACCGTCGGAATGTGGGCCTTGCGCCAGAGCATCCCCTATACGACCTATCGGGATCTCTCAGAGAAGCCGGAAGTCATCCAAATGGTGCAGCGGCTTGTCGACGAGACCAACGCCAAGTTCGCCAGGGTTGAGCAGATCAAGAAGTTCCGCATGATCCCCAAAGAGCTCGATCACGAAGACGGTGAACTCACCGCTACGCAGAAGGTCAAACGTGGAGCGATGTTCGAGATGTTCGAAGACCTAGTCGAGGACCTCTACCGATGAGCCTGTTGATCCTTGCCCAAGCAGCCGCCGACTCGGGCGTCGACAAATTCGTCGGTGCGATAACCAACGGTCTCTCGCTCGGAGCTATCTATGCGCTCTTGGCGCTCGGGTTCGTGATCATCTTCAAAGCAACACAGGTCATCAGCTTTGCCCACGGTGCCGTCGCCGCTCTCGGGGCATACTTGGTTGCCTACTTCGCGACAGTGCTGAACTTCCCAGGTGGCGCGCTCGGTGGTCCTGCGTGGCTGCAGTGGACGGTTTCTGCCGTGTTTGCGGTGCTGGCAACCGCGGTCGTTGGTCTTGTCCTGGAACGAGTAGCAATCCGGCCCATGATCGGCGAACCCATCTTCTCGATCGCCATGGTGACGATCGGCCTTGACATTGTTATCCGAACGATTACCAACGACTTCATCAGCACGGATCCTCGCCCTCTCGGCGATCCCTTTGGGACGAACATCTGGGAGGCAGGTCCGATCTCCATGGCCTACTCCGAAGTTGCCACGATCATCGTGACGATCGTGTTGGTGCTCGCAATTGCCTGGTTCTTCAGGAGCAGGATCGGTGTTGCGATGCGGGCCACCGCGTTTGACCAAGAGGCAGCAATGGCTCAGGGAATCAGTGTCGGCCGGATATTCGCGATTGCCTGGGCGATCGGCGCCGGTCTTGCCGCCGTTGCCGGAATCTTCTCATCAGTCTTCCCGCGGGCTTCACAGGGAGTAAGCGCCGAGACGGCGTTCTTCGCCTTTCGGGCGTTTCCGGCGATCATCCTCGGCGGTCTTGACTCCGTCCCGGGTGCAGTTGTCGGTGGATTTGTGATCGGTCTCGCCGAGTCGTTCGCAGGCAAGTACATGACATGGAGTGGCTTCGGGGTCGGGTTCTCCGGGATCGTGCCCTACCTGGTCATGATGTTGGTGCTACTGGTTCGGCCTTACGGACTCTTTGGAACCGAGGAGATTCGCCGGGTATGAGAGGCAGACCGCACCTCTATGTCTCATACGAGTCGGAGCAGTCGCTGCTCCCGACGTGGACGCAGCGCGTCATGGTCGGCCTGTTGGTGTTCCTGCTCGTGTTGATTCCGCTCCAGGGCGGTATCGAAATCGGAGACCGCCTGTATCAGCCGGTCGGGTTTCTCGGAGACAATGCATGGCTCAAGATTCTGTCGCGCGTCGCGATATTCGGGATCGGTGCGCTTGGACTCAACATCCTGACTGGTCTTGCCGGCCAAGTATCGCTGGGTCACGCGTTCTTCATGGGTATCGGTGCCTACACGGCAGCGGTCCTTGGCGGTGAAGTCGGCAAAGCTCATTGGGGCCTGGGTTTGCCCATCTGGATCTGGCTTCCGGCGGCGGGATTGGTGGCCGCCCTGGTCGGGATGCTGGTAGCTCCGACCGCGGTCAAGGTGCGCGGTCTCTACCTGGCCATTGTGACGCTAGGGCTGGTGTTCATCGGAGAGCACTTGTTCCGAAACTTGACTTCCATAACCGGCGGGTCGCAGTCCGGTCGGAAGTTCCCTTCGCTCGACTTTCGGTTGTGGAAGGAAGAGGAGCCCTTCCTTGCCTTCACCAGCGATGGGCCCATGTGGCCTGTATTCAACTGGCTGGACTGGTTGTTTGGTCCGTGGATCAATTTCCCTGCCGAGATGAGCGAGGAGGCCAAGACCTATCTGGCTCTTGCGGCGTTGCTGGTGGTGGTTGTTGTGCTGGCGAAGAACTTGCAACGTACGCGAATTGGGCGGGCGTTTATGGCGCTTCGCGATCGCGACATCGCGGCAGAGGTCATGGGTGTGCCCGATGCGAAGACCAAGTTCGAAGCCTTTGCGCTTTCCTCTTTCTATGCGGGAATCGCCGGAGCACTATTGGTCGCCTTCATCGGTCGAGCGATACCGGAGCAGTTCAATCTGCTGCTCTCTGTGCAATTCGTCGTGATCGTGTTGATTGGTGGAGCGGGGACGGTTGCGGGCACCCTGATGGGGAGCGTCTTTGTCTTCGTGTTCCCTCGCCTCGTGCAGGACTTCTCAGGCTGGCTTACGGAGACTGTCGAATCTGGCGGGGTGATCGGATCAATCGCCGACGTCTTCGTGTCTACCGGACTTGACGACCCTGGCTTGGTGTCGACGCTCGAAGGCGTTAGCCCCGGATTGAATGTGTCACAGTTGAACGTCGTCATTTATGGCTTGCTGATTATCGGTTTTTTGATTTTTGAACCTCTAGGCCTGTACGGCATCTGGCTCCGGGTCCGGAACTACTGGAAGGGTTGGCCGTTCAGCTACTGATAAAGATCTGACGCCGGCCGTACTGCGGCTGGCGGCGGTAAAGAAAGGACGAGGGAGGGCAAATGAAAGTAAGCAGAAAACTACTAGTACTCCTGTTTGTGCTGGGGCTGATTGCCGCAGCATGCGGAGGCGACGACACAGCCGAGACGACTACGGCTGCGCCGTCGGACGACGGCGGTACGACTGAAACCACCGCAGCTATGGATGACGGTGACACCACCGAGACCACAGCCGCACCGTCTGATGACGGCGGCGAGGACATGGCGCCACCGGTGGTCGACGTCGGTATCGATCTCGACGCTGGCACCATCAAGATTGGCATGCTGTCAGACCTGACGGGTGCTTTTGGCCCGTTGGTAACACCAATCGTGGCTGGCCATGAGGCCTACTGGGCAAGTGTGAATGCCAACGGTGGCATAAATGGTCTCCAGGTGGAGCTGGTTATTCGCGACACTGTGTACGACGTTACGAACCACGTGACCTTGTACGAGGAGCTAAAGGACCAGGTCGTAGCCATTGGGCACTCGACTGGTTCGCCGCACACATTGGCGATCAACGAAGACCTGCAGAGTGATGGCATACTCGCCATCCCGCTCACCTGGTACTCGGGTTGGACCGATCCAGACATCAACGCCAATCTGCTGCCGCACGGAACGCCGTACTGCATCGAAGCGATGAATATGATCGAGTACATCACCGATGTTGCCAAGGAGACGGGTATTGCCAATCCGACGCTGGCTATCGCCTCGTTCCCGGGTGACTACGGGCTGGATTCAATGGCGGGTGCGAAGCTAGCTGCCGAGGCTCTTGGGATTGAAATTGTCCACGACGGTTCAGGAACCATCATTCCTGGCCAGGACCAGTTGCCTGTTGCGGATGCGATTACCGGTAGCGGAGCCGACCTTGTGTGGATCACCGCAAACGCGACGTTCTTCGGCGAGGTGTACGGCGGTGCGATCGCGTCAGGCTTCGAAGCTCTGTGGTCTGGGGCCGGCCCGAACTGGAGCCCCGCGCTACTGGATAGCCCACTTGCCGATGCGCTGCAGCGTGACTACTACGGCACGTTTTATCTGTCGCCTTGGGGTTCTGATAGCGAAGGCATGCAGGAGCTGATGGCGATAATGGGCGATGCGCCGCCGACCGACTTCTACGGGGAAGGTTTCGTCGAGGCGAAGATCATGCATGAGGCGTTGCTGAAGGCGTATGAGTTGGGTGACATGACCCAAGCCGGTGTTACCGCAGCGGCCAAGAGCCTTGAGGGCATCGACTTCGGCGGCATGGCACCGAGCGAGACCTATGTCGGCGAGCCAAACGACATCGTGCAGCGTGAGTCGATGGTCTTCCGTCCCGATGCAGCCCTACGCGCGGCGGGAGGAACGGGCACTCTAATGATCGAAGCCGCCTATACGAGTCCGACAGCCGCAAGCTTCGTATTCGAAGGCGCGTGCTTCGAACTGTAAGAAACCGAATCTGGTGGGGTGCGGTGATACCGCACCCCACCCCAACCAGATAGGAGGGAGAAAATGCTCGAAGTAGCCAATCTCGAAGTTGTGTACAACGACGTCGTACTGGTGCTGCGCGGCATCTCCCTCCAAGTGCCTGATGGGGAGATCGTCGCCTTGCTCGGGGCCAATGGCGCCGGCAAGACGACGACCCTCAGGGCTATCGGTGGTCTCCTTGACGTTCACGAGGGGGACATAACCAAGGGTTCGGTCACCTGGAACGGCGAACGCATCGACAAGAAGGAACCGGCGGAGATCGTGCGGGCTGGGATCACTCAGGTCCTAGAAGGCCGCCGCATCTTCGGGGAGATGAACGTCGAAGACAATCTCCGCACCGGTGCCTTCACCAATCGCAACAAGTCCTCAGTGGATACCGCTTATACGCGGGTCATGGATCTGTTCCCAGTCCTTGGCGAGCGCCGGAAGGCGGTCGCCGGGTACCTATCCGGCGGTGAGCAGCAGATGCTCGCCATAGGTCGGGCGCTAATGGCCGATCCCAAGCTGCTGATTCTCGACGAGCCTTCGTTGGGACTGGCCCCGAAACTCGTGCAACAGATCAAAGACATCATCGTCGACATCAACAAGCAAGGGACCGCGGTGCTGCTGATCGAGCAAAACGCAACCATGGCTCTCTCAATCGCCAACCATGGCTACATCATGGAAAACGGCAAGCTGGTCATGGACGGTGACCCGAAGAAGCTTCTCGAGGACGAGGACGTCCAGGAGTTCTATCTCGGTTTGCATGGCTCCGGAGAACGAAAGTCATTCCGCGACGTAAAACACTACAAACGCCGTAAGCGGTGGTTGTCATGAGCCATCTCTTGGAGTTCAAAGACATTGGGCTTGCTTTCAAGGGTGTAAAGGCTCTTGATGGGGTTAGCTTTCATGTTGATGAAGGTGAGTTGTTTGCGATCATCGGGCCAAATGGGGCCGGCAAGACCTCAACGTTCAACTGTCTGAATGGTGTGTACAAACCACAGCAAGGTGACATTGTTTGGGAGGGCGAGAGCATCCTTGGGATGCGACCCGATCGGATCGCAGAGCGCGGAATTGCGCGAACGTTCCAAAACATCGAACTGTTTGCTCACATGAACGTTCTCGAGAACATTTCGCTTGGTCGCCACGTCCGCACCAATGTCGGTTGGCTGGCAGGGTCCGTGTGGCTGGGCAAGGCCAAGCGGGAGGAAATGGCCAACAGGGCCAAAGTTGAAGACATCATCGATCTGCTTGAGATCGAACAGTGGCGGAAGTATCCGGTCGGGCTTCTTCCCTACGGCGTGCAGAAGCGTGTCGAACTCGGGCGTGCTCTTGCGATGGAACCCAAGTTGCTGTTGCTTGACGAGCCGGTAGCCGGGATGAACCTCGAAGAGACCGAGGACATGGCTCGCTTCATCCTCGACATACGCGAAGAACTCGGGATTGCCATGATCCTCGTCGAGCACGACATGGGTCTGGTCATGGACATCGCCGACCGCATCATGGTTCTCGACTTCGGCACCCCGATCGCAACCGGCGTCCCCGTCGACATCCAACGCAACCCCGAGGTCATCAAGGCCTACCTGGGCCAAGAGGCCTAGAACGCTTCGACCGAACGCGGGCAGGGCTGTTCCCAGGCAATCCCCCCTTGATGGGGGGATCGGACGAGCGAAGCTCGTACGAGGGGGGTGGAGAGGTGATGTTGTCCGTGGGGCGGTACGTCTTCCCCCTCCCGGTACTCGGGCCAACCTAGCTCTGGATAAAGACTGTCCCCGTAAACAGCCCACACAGTCGGTCGTCGTCTCGGGTCACTCGCACTTGATATGTAGCCAGCTGACGGCCGCGCCGAACTTCTGTTGCTTCGGCGCGAAGCGTATCTCCGGGTTTCGTTGCGGCCGAGATGACCAGGTGGGTATCGATGGCGACCGCTACCGGCCCTGCCGCGTTCGAGATCAACGAGAAGGCACAGTCTGCGAGTGAGAACAGGGCACCGCCGTGGGTAGTGCCGTGGAAATTGAGGTGCTCGTTGGTTACAGCCAAATCGACGATCACGTTCTCGGGATCATCAGAGACCAGGCGAACTCCCAAAGTCGCGGCGTAGCCGTCGGTGTCGAAGTAGTCCCTGACGCGAGTGCGTTCATCCATAGGGAAGGCACGATAGCCCGCCATCCACGTGGAGGCTGGCCGACTCTGTCTGATCAGAGCCGAGCCGGTTTTGGGTCGCTATCTAGACCGCACTAGGGTAATGAGCGAAAGCGCTCAGTCGTGAGCGGATGCTCACAACATCGATCCGGGACCACCAATGATGCCGACAGCAGCACCTCCGCATGTTGATGACAAGGTGCTGCGTGCGGCCTGGCTGTATTACCGGGAGAACCTCACCCAGGACTCGATCGCCGCGGCGCTTGGCGTATCCCGGGCGACCGTGGGGCGGCTGCTGGAACGAGCGCGCCGCGAAGGGATTGTTCGTGTTGAGATCGATCCGGATCTGCTGGGCGCCGTTGGTATCGCCGCCTCGCTGTCCGCCAAGTACGAAAGGACAGAAGTCCTTGTCGTACCTGCTGACGGGGTCGAACACGACCAAGCAGAAATCAATGCTCGTCTTGCCCGAGCCGCGGCCCAACTGCTGTCAGGGAGGCTGAATCCCGAAGACACACTGGCCATTGGATGGGGAGATACGGTGGTCAAGTCGGTCACCCAGCTTCCGGCGGGCCGTCAGATTGTCACCCTCACCGGTGGCGTTGGTTCATATCCCGGAGCGCTATCAGCGCGGTTTGGGGAGTCGCTGGCAATGATCCCGGCGCCATTCTTGGCATCTACGCCGGAGCGGGCCGAAGCATTCGCCTCGGAGGGGTCCATCGAACGAATCATGGCGCAGGCCGTTGCCGCACAATGGAAGCTGGTCGGTGTCGGTGGCCTGAACCCTGATGCATCAATCGTGAAGTTCGGGTACCAGACCGCCGACGACCTTCACGCTCTCGAAGCGGCTGGTTCGGTTGGCGACATCCTCGGGTTGTTCTATGACATCAACGGTGAGGTCTTCGATCTCGACATCCACAGACGACGGATTGGTGTGGATCTCGACGATCTGGCCACCGCACCGGGAACCTTGATCGCAGCCGCCGGTGGCAAGGACAAGCGAATGGCCATGTTGGGTGCTTTGCGCGGAGGCTTTGTCGACCTATTGGTGACAACCGAAGAAGATGCAAGAGCGATTGCTGAATACGACGACGGTCTAGGCGACCAGGAAAGAGACGGATGACATGCCAGAAGCGGACACAAAGGTAACGAAGGATTTTCGAGCGAATCAGCCCCAGAGCAATGCCGGGTTCCATATCAAGGGGTCAGGGTCATACGACTGGGGTATGAAGTACCGGCTCGGGCGAATCTTCCGCGAAGACGGCAACACGGTGATGCTGGCCATCGACCATGGCTATTTCCAGGGACCGACCAGCGGTCTCGAGCGTATCGACCTCGACATCGTGCCCTTGCTCCCGCACGCTGACGCTCTCATGTGTACTCGTGGCATCTTGCGTTCCGTGATCCCGCCGGCAGCAGGCAACCCGGTTGTGCTGCGTGCCTCCGGCGGACCCTCCATCCTCAAGGAGCTGAGCAACGAGCAGGTGGCTGTGGCGATGGATGACGCGTTGCGTCTCGATGTCGCCGCGGTTGCGGTCCAGGTGTTTGTTGGCGGCGAATATGAGACCCAGTCCGTAGCCAACATGACCAAGCTCGTTGACGAGGGGATGCGCGTCGGCATGCCGGTCATGGCAGTGACGGCGGTTGGCAGGGAGCTGGTGCGTGACTCCAAGTATCTCGGTTTGGCGACTCGTATGCTTGCTGAGCTCGGCGCCCAGGTGGTCAAGACCTACTACTGCGAAGAGGACTTTGGGCATGTCACTGCAGCCTGCCCAGTGCCGATCGTTATGGCTGGGGGCAAGAAGCTACCGGAGCTCGATGCGTTGACCATGGCGTACAACGCCATCCAGGGTGGCGCCTCCGGTGTCGACATGGGTCGCAACGTCTTCCAGAGTCTGCACCCGGACGCAATGTTGACCGCAATCAACGCTGTGGTTCACGACTCAGCCACCCCACAAGAGGCAAACGAGCTGCTTCGGTCGTTGATCTGAGCGACTAGGTCAGTCGAACCCGATGACGGCTCCCGGCTGCCCGTAGGGCAGCCGGGAGCTTGCGACTTCGGCTGCGCCGAAGTCGCAAGCTGTCTCCTACTCGCCGGAAGAGCTGGAGCTTCGGATGAATTTGGAGACTTGTTTGCCGAGGTCACGGGCCGCCCGCAGGTGGCTCCTGGCCTCCTGAAGCGCCGTCTTGGCGGCGGCCAGAGTGCTCTGGGCCGGATCTGGCCAATCGCTCGGCTGGAGACCGATGACGGAATCTGCGACGGGACCGGCTCCGGTGGCCGCAGCAGCGATCAGTCGCGTCATCTCATCGAGATCAGCCTGCGCCTCGGCTGTGTCGACGCCGGCTGCATCCAACCTGTCAAGGGCATCTTGCAGATTGGGTCCGATTTCGGTGAAGCGACGGGTCGCAGCCGCAACGCCATCTGATGCGGCCACCGCATGCGTGTTTGGCCCCAGGAGCGCAAACACCAGGGTCGTCTCGAATATCGGTGGAGCGACCTCTCGGACCTCCGCAACCGTCTCTACCGCGGCCACAGCATCAATACCTGCCTGCAAAACGCTGCGTGCGGCATCAATGTCGGCGAGAAGCGTCGCCGCATGACCGTCGCTGATGTGATCGTCCTTGTCGATCTTGCCTGCCAGCCGGTCGAGGGCCGTGAGGCGTCGATCGATCTGAGCGGTCACGCGCTCCTTGGCTGCCTCGAGTCGATCGGTTCTCTGTTCGTCCGTTAGTTCGACAGCCGTGCGGGGCGGCTGTTCGGTTTCGGTTTGGGCGACCGCGGCTACGGGGACCGCGGTCACCAGCAGTGCAACAGCCAGTAGGCCGTAAAAGGCCCGTTTCCAGTTTCTAGTCATCGAAGATGTCTCCTTCTTGTTCGGCGAGGCTCGAATCAAGGTCAGCAAGGACTTCATCGAGGTCGTCGACGAGCTCATCGAGATCCTCGAGATCGAAGTCCGTGTTGACTGCCGGCAGTTTTGGATCGGACTCCTCGCTGCCGGGAGCCACGGTTGTGACAGTCGTCACCGTGGTCGTTGACGACAGGCCGGGCGACTCCACTGCCGGCGTGGTGACGCTCGTGGTGGTCGGAGCGACCGTAGTGCTTGTGCTTGTGGTCGTTGTCGACACATCGCCGGTAGGTGCAACAGTGCAGCCGGTGGCGAACAGGGCAAGCACCAATAACCGGGTTGGAGTGTTTCTGGCCATGCCCCCACGATGGGCTGGCCATGTTCAGCTGGTGAGTGAGATCTGTAAGAAGAGTGTGAACGAGGTCGCTAGTTGCGGGCTGCCCATACCAACTTCCATGCGATCGGCAGCAATGTCCCCGCTAAAAGCGCCTTGGCAAGATCTCCAATCACAAACGGGGCGAGACCTAGCTCGACCGCTCTGGTCCATGAGACACCGAGCACATTCGCCAGCCAGGGCACGCCCACCAAATAGACAACAACGCTGCCGGTGAGGAAGGCAGGGATCGCGGTAGCGAAGGTCCGGTCTTGGTGCCGTTCCGCAAGAGCGCCGACAATCCAGGCGGCGGCGATGAAGCCGACCAGGAACCCGCCGGTAGCGCCGGTGGCGTACGACCATCCGCTAGCCCCACCTGCATAGAAGGGAAAGACGAGACCGAGCAGCAGGTAGAGACCTTGACTGGCAGCTCCGGCGCCGCGCCCCAATACGGCTCCTGCCATCAGCACCGCAAACGTCTGTCCGGTTATCGGAACCGGGGTGAACGGCAGGGGGATGCGTATCTGGGCGGCGACCGCAGTCAGCAGCGCGAAGCTCACGACTAACGCCAGCGTCGTCGTCTGGCTCTTTGGCAGCACCGCACCTGCGATGACGCGCGACGGAATGGTGGTCTGCATCCGGGTCCCTTCCCTCTTCTGCAGCACCAGCTTAGGCGCCAGTCTGCGCGGAAATCAGCAGCACCGATTAAGAACCCTCCGGTCCGTGCCGACAGTGTTTCTATGCCTGCTTGGCGGCAACAGCCAAACCGCGCCCCATCTACAGTCGTTGGCGATCTGGGAGTGACCCCTGGTCGGGCTTCGGCGCGTCGAGTTGCCGGCGGCATGCTCATCGTCGGCCTCATCATCACCGCCGTTGCTACTTGGTGGGGTCTCGAGCGAGATTCTCGCCTCGCTGACGAGCAGCTGGCGAGCACTGGCAAGCTGTTGGTCTTCGGCACTGAAGAGTTGCTCGAAGACGCCGAGCGGCAGATCGCAGCTGCGGGCAGCCTATTTCGCTCAAGCGAGCATGTCGCGCCTGACGAATTCGCGGTCTTTGCTGGCGATATTGGTCTGACGCCCGGGATTCTCGGGTTGGGCTACGTCCCGATCATCCCTCATGACCAGCTCGACAGTTGGCTAGCCGAGACCCAGAGCGAACTACCAGGCTTGGCTCTGTTCGAAATCGGACCAGACGATCAGGTGGTTCCTGTCCAGCCGCGACCGTTGCATTTCCCTCTGCTCTACTTCGGACCTTCGGAATTGCAGACCGGAGTAATCGGTCTTGATCTTGGCTTCCACGAGGGCTGGTACGACGACCTTGTCGATGGCACCGCCACGACCGGAACCGTCATGACCAGCTTCACCGATTCCAGCCTGCCTGCGCCGCTCAATGGCGAGGATCAGTTCATCGTCGGGTGGCCCATCGAGGACCTTGCGACGGGACAGGTCGACGCTTCCGTCGTAGCGATTGTCGATTTGGGGGTCCTTGTCGCATCCAATCTCTCGGCCGAGGTTACGTCCGGAATCGAGTGGCAGATCGTCGACGCGACGGAAGGGCAGACCCAAACCGGCGACCCTGAGTCCTGGTCTGGAACGTTTGATTTCGGCAACAGGACATGGTTGGTCACAGCGACCGACATCGACGTCGACGAAGGTTGGCTGCCGGGTACCGTTGCCTATCCGTTCCTGGGCGGGCTGGCAATCACCGTTCTGCTGGCGATGATCGGTCAGTTGGCAGTCACTCGGTCCACTGGAAAACGCAAGGTCGAGACTCTTGAATCACTCAACGAAGCCAAAGACGAGTTCTTGGCTGCCGTGAGCCACAGATTGAGGACTCCGCTGACGGCAGTCGTAGGGTTCAGCGAGATCCTCAAAGACAACGAGACTGGTCTTTCAGAAGCGGACCGCGGAGAGCTGTTGTCGACTATCGCCGTCCAGGCGATTGAGTTGGGGCATCTGTTCGACAACTTGCTAACAGTGACGCGCGACACAGACCGTACATTCTTCAGTCCGAAGCGCGTCAGTGTGGTCTCAGAGTTGCATGCCGTGCTGGATAGCGTTGAGCCGAGTCGTCGCGCCAAGGTGCGGATGGCCGCGGCTGATCCCGAGGTTGCCGTCGCCGGCGATCCCGGTTTGGTTAGGCAGGTCTTGCGCAACTTGGTTGCGAATGCGACAGACTTCGGGCAGAAGGTCGAGCTCAATGTCCTGGATGGGGGCCATGTTGCCCGGATTGTGGTGAAGGACGACGGCCCCGGGGTGCCGGCTGCACGAGCGGCATCAGTTTTCGACCTGTATGACAAAGCGAGTCATCATCGTGGTCAACCCGAATCGATGGGTGTTGGCTTGTTCGTATCGCGTCGCCTTGCGCGCAGAATGAGTGGTGACATCACTTATCGCCGTTCGGCAGGGTGGACCGTATTTGAGTTGAGCCTTCCAGCCATTCCCAACCCGGTGAAGGCGAGAGAGCTATCGCAAGACGTGACGGTTGGATAAAGGGTCACGACAGGTAGCATCGGCACCCATGGAACAAGGCCAGCCAGTCATCGATCCAATTGATCAGCCCGATCCGCCGCGCCGGCGCTTGCCGGTTTGGCCGTTCGTGCTGGCCGGGTTCATGCTGCTGGTCGGTTCCTTTGTTTTTGCCGTGGTGGCCGTCCCGATTTCGATGCCGTACTACGCCATGTCTCCGGGTCCGGTTAGTGACGTGAGCGACTACGTCGAGGTGACCGAGCCTTACGAGACAACTGAGGGCGAGTTGTTCTTCCTGACGGTTTCGCTACAGGAGGTCAATGTTCTCGAATGGATGGCTGCCAAGCTCGACGATCGGGTCGACCTCGCTCCGGTGGAGAACATCCGGCCGGCGGGGGTCACGCAAGAAGAGCTAAGGGTCTACAACCTCGATCTCATGGAACGATCAAAGGACGACGCCAAATACGTCGCCATGACTTATCTCGGTTACGACGTCACCTACAACGGATCCGGTGCGCTCATCAGTTCAACGATCGAGGATTCGGCGGCCGAGGGAACATTGCAGGCGGGCGATGTAATCATTGGCGTCGAAGGTGAACCCGTTGAGTTTTCAAGCGAGGCTGTCGATCTGATCGGGGGCAGAGCACCTGGGGATGAGCTCACGCTGACGATCGAACGAACCGATGCGGACGATCCCGAGATCGTTGAGATCCTCGATATCTCCCTGGTACTGGGTCCGTACAAGTTCATCGACGAGGATGGCAATGTGCTGGACGATCCGGACCGTGGCATGGTCGGAGTGATGCTCACCGATGCCGAGGTGGAGGTCGTGTTCCCCGTCGACGTTGACATCGATAGCCAAAACATTGGCGGCCCATCTGCGGGTCTGATGTTTACGCTCGAAATCATCGACGCCCTCACCGAGGACGATCTCACCCAGGGTCGACGGATTGCAGGAACGGGGACGATCGATGCCGATGGCAACGTCGGTGCGATCGGTGGGATGAGGCAGAAGACCTACGGGGCCATTGATGCGGGCGCCGAATACTTGCTCGTTCCAGCGAACAACTGGGAAGAGGCTGTTGACGCGGCAGGCGATGACATCATGCTCGTGAAAGTAACGACCATCCAAGACGCGATGACGTTCCTTGCTTCCCTGTCGGCCGCCTGATCTGTTTGTCAGCTTCAGGGTTCGTTCCTACATGACACCGGTCTTCGTCGAACCCGGGGTATCGTGGCCAGATGGCTGATGATCTGACTCCCAGCGAGATTCGAGCGCGCAAGTTTGCGGGGTCGCGCCGTGGCTTCGACCGAGTCGAGGTGACCGACTATCTCGCAAGCGTTGCCGACCGCGTTGGTTCGCTCGAGCAGGAGCTCACCTCCGTTTTGCAGCGTCTCAACCAATTGGGGATTACCGAACTGCCTGATCTCAAAGCTGAGATGGACGATCTGGGTTCGGAGATCCAGAACGTGCTTGATGCGGCAATGAATGCCGCCGAGGGGCTGCGGTCTCGGGCTCATGTTGATGCAAAGTCGCTTGTCGATGAAGCGACCGAAGTGAGCCAAACAGCCCGCGGGAGTGCCTGGGAGACGGGTACTGAGTTGCTACTCGAGGCTGATGCTGCCGCCGGCCGTACGCTTTCCGAGGCACGTGAAGATGCCTTGTTCATCCGGGCCGAAGCCGAGCAGGATGCGAAGCGTCTCATCTCTGATGCTCGTCGGCAAGCTGATGAAATGCTTCGTTCCTCCCGTGACGACGGCGAACGTATCGTGGTAATCGCCAAGGCGGAGAGCGAAGCGATTCTGGAGGGGGCTCGCCAGTCCGCCGAGAAGGCACAAAAGAGGGCGCGAGCACTGGAGAATCGGAGATCCGAGTTGCTCGGTGAGCTGGAGGCTGCCGAGTCTGCAATCCGAGAGATCGAGTCGGCGCAATCAGACAGCGCGGATGTAGGGACTCCGGTGTATGCCCCCGACAGCGATGAGCGTCTCCGTTGGCCCGAGGACGATGGTGCGGTGCGGATTCTTCCCGCGGCGGATCCTGCTACCCCCGACCTGGCGCCGGCGCCGGTTGACGCAGAAGCCATGGCCGCCGAGGTGGCCCAGATGCGGTCCGCCGTGACTCTGCCGCAGTCGGTCGAGGCCGAGGAGCCTGTTGCGGAAGCCGAGCCAGAGGTTTCGGTTGCTGAGGTGACACCCGAACCAGTTTCGATCGTTGCCGAGGAAGCCCCGGACCCGGACCCGCAGCCAGAGCCAGATTTGGTGCCGGAAGAGGAGATGGCACCCGCGGAACCGGAACTCGAGCAAGCCGTCGCCGAGGAGCCCGTTCCGGCTGGGCCGGTTCTTGACGAGCCAGTCGCCACGGAGCCATCTGTAACGGACAAGGTGACGGTTGTCGGCGGGGATCCGGGAATCGAAGCGTTATTCGCCAAGCTGCGCCATCCGCTCGAGGAACTTCCACCGGATCCGGTCATGATCCCGGCCGAGATCATCCCCGAATCCGCACCCAGTCGGGCACCGTCACTCGAGGTTGTTCCCCCTATCGCTGTTGGTGGCGGATTCGATCGTCGCGATCGGATGCTGCTCCCCATTGAGAACCGCGGGCTCCGTGGCTTGAAACGTCGGATCGTCGAACTGCAGAACCGGGTCCTCGAAGAGCTACGAACCTCCGATGGGAGGTGGCGACTTGGGCGCGAATTCGTGGCCCAGATGATGGGTGACGAACTCGATGCTGTACTCCGCGACAGTTTCCAGGCGGGCCACGCAGCCGCTGCCGAGTCAATCGGGAATGCAGAGCCTCAGGTGACCGGCGGGCCAAAGCAAGGTGCGGCGGAGTCGTTCATCTTCGATCTACATCGCGATGTTCAGGGCGTTCTTGATCGCGATTCCGATGGCGGCAGCCGTCGACTCAACTCCGATGTGAGAAGGGTGTTTCGGGGGTGGCGAACCGATGAAGCCGAGCGTCACGTCCGTCAGGCGGCGCGTCGTGCCTTCAACGATGGCCTCCTTGCCGGCTATGCCCGTCTGGGTGTGGAAGAGGTGGAGGTAGCCGCTCCCGGTCGCGTCTGTGGCGAGTGCGGCGCCGATACCGGTCTCACATGGAAGCCCGGCGAAGAGCTGCCTGCAGGGGTGAGGATCCCCCCCGCAGGACCCTCTTGTGAGGCCATGATTGTGCTCGCAGGCTCGAACGGCTTTGATAGTCTCCCCGAGCAATAGAATCAGTTCGTGATAAACCGAGAACCTGTACCCATTCGTTCGAACAGATCCGATCGTCGCTGGCCGACCATCATCGCCATCGTCGTTATCGGCGCCCTAGTTACCGGCAGATTCTTTGCCACCTTGTGGACCGACTACCTCTGGTACCAGTCCGTCGACCAAACCGGGGTTTGGCGAACTCTGGTTTTCACACGTGTGGGTTTAGTGATCGTTGCTTCGGCGCTTGCCTTCGGGCTCTTCTGGCTGAATCTATGGCTGGTCGACAAGCTGTCACCACGTCGTCGCGTTCCATCGGGCACACCTGAAGAGGAGCTGCTGGCGCGCTTCCAGGAATGGATCGAGCCGCGCGTGAGCAAGGTGCGCTTTGCCATCAGCGCGTTCTTCGGAATCATGCTCGGCCTGGGTGGCTCGGTGTGGTGGCAGGAGTGGCTGTTGTTCCGCAACGGAACCAGCTTTGGCGTCAGTGACCCGATTTTCGAGAACGATCTTTCTCTCTACGTCTTCCAATTGCCGTTCTACAACGTTCTGTTCGGTTGGTTCTTCCAGCTAGTTCTGGTCATTGCTGTAGTGAGTGCGTCGATTCACTACCTCAATGGCGCCGTCGAGTTCTCGTTCAACCGCAGGGTGGAGCCGGGGGTAAAGGTGCACCTGTCGGTGCTGTTTGCCAGCCTCGCGGTGCTCAAGGCCGCCGGGTATCTACTCAACAGATGGGAACTCCTGTTCTCGGCTCGGGGCCAGGTCTTTGGAGCTTCCTATACCGATGTCAACGCACAGCTCCCCGCGCTGAACCTGCTGATACTCATCTCTCTGGTGGCTGCGGCGATCCTGTTACTCAACCTTCGCTTCCGCGGCTGGACGCTTCCAATAGTGGCGCTCAGCTTGTGGCTGGGAACGTCGGTGCTGGTCGGCGGGCTCTATCCCACGCTGGTCCAGCGGTTCTCGGTTGTTCCCGATGAGGTCAACAAGGAAGAGGAGTTCGTCGGCTACAACATCGACGCCACTCTTGGTGCATACGGACTCGAAGACATCGGTGTCACCTCCTTTGCGGCCTCGGATGATCTCGACCGGGAGATCCTTGGTCAGAACCAGGCAACGGTCGACAACATCCGGCTGTGGGATCCGGGTGTCCTCACCACCACTTACAAGCAGCTGCAGAACATCAAGACCTATTACGACATCACCGACGTGGACGTGGACCGTTACGAGATCGATGGCGAACTCACCCAGGTAATGGTCTCAGCTCGCGAGTTGGATGAGGCCAATGTGCCGGGTGGTGGATGGGTCAACGAGAAGCTTGTGTACACCCATGGGTTTGGACCCGTGCTCTCGCCTGCGAATAGCGTCACCGCCGAGGGTCAGCCTGAATTCCTGGTGCAGGACATTCCGCCGGTCACGGCGAGCCCCGACCTGGCAACTTCCCAAGACCGCATCTACTTCGGTGATTCAGCAACCGGGGCTTTTGCGATCGTCGGCAGCAAGCAGGACGAGGTGGACTTCCCGGTCAGCACCGAGGGTTCGGACGTCGAGTACAACACCTATGACGGCACCGGGGGCGTCGACCTCGGTGGAATCTTCCGGCGTGCTGCATTTGCGTTGCGTTACGCCGATCTCGACACGCTCATCTCGGGTCAGGTTGCATCGGACAGCAAGGTCCTGATGGAGCGCAACATCGTCGACCGCGTCCTACGGCTGGCGCCATTTCTCTACACCGACTCCGATCCGTATCTCATCCTGACCGACGATGGTCGGCTGGTGTGGATGATCGACATGTACACCGTGACCGCAAACTATCCGTATGCGCAGGCAGCCGACACCCGTCGTCTCAACCGTTCATCCGATCTGCCGGGCAGCTTCAACTACATACGCAATTCGGTGAAGGCGACTGTCGATGCCTACGACGGGACGATCAAGCTGTATGTGGTGGACTCGGAGGATCCACTCATCGAGACGCAGATGAAGATCTTCCCCGACGTGTTTGTCGATGGAGCCGAGATGCCTTCCGACATCCGCGACCACATGCGCTATCCGGAGGATCTGTTCCGGATCCAGTCCGACCAGTACACGCTTTATCACATCACCGATCCCCGCCAGTTCTTCTCGGAGGTTGATCCGTGGGAGATTGCAAGGGATCCGTCCGATGCGGACCGCCCGACGCTGCGTGACCCGGATGTGAGCGGGTCGGCACGCCCAATGCTGCCGTACTACCTACTCATGAGCCTGCCCGACGAGGACGACTTGTCGTTCATCATTATGCAGCCCTTCACTCCGCGGGCCCGGCCGAACATGGTCTCGTTCCTTGTCGCCAAGAGTGATGCGGACTCATACGGCGAGATGATTGAGTATCGCCTCCCTGCGGCAACCCAACAGGACGGTCCCGGCCAGGTGGGTGACCTGATCAACCAGGACACCGAGATCTCGGCCGAGTTCACATTGCTGGGCCAGGGTGGCTCAAAGGTGATCCAGGGCAGCATGTTGGTTCTGCCGATCGAAGAGTCTGTGCTGTATGTGCAGCCGATCTACATCCAGGCCGCCAACTCAACGGCGTCCAGCTCGCAAGCGGCTCCGGGAGCCGGGGATCAGGCGACCGGTATCCCCGAATTCAAGCGTGTTGTTGTGTCTTTCAACGGTGAGATCCAGATGCGGGACACACTCGGCGAAGCTTTGAACGCGGTCTTTGGTGCCGGGACATCAACGGAAGTCGATCAGCCCACGGGTGGCGGCGACACGGATGTCGAGGTGCCTGAAGAAGTCGCAGCACTCATTGAAGCTGCGGAGCAGGCCTTGGTGGATGCCGATGCGGCACTCCGCGATGGCGATCTTGGTGCCTATGCGGGCAAAGTCGAGGAAGCCAGAAGCCTCATTGAGCGAGCGACGGCCTTGATCGCTGCCGAGGCTGACGCCTAGCCGGATCCGTCGTGTGTGCCGTTGCTAGTTGGCTGCCGCCCGCCGCAGCCGACGCTTCAGGCCGTGGTTCTCGATGAATTCGACTAGATGGTCGTTGACCTCGCCAACTCGAATGAGGAACGCATCGTGGCCGTGAGGGGCGTCGATCTCATGGTGTTCTGCATTGGGTAGATGATGTGCCATCTCGGCTACCTCGGTCGCAGGATAGAGCCCGTCGCTGCTAACGCTGATCACCAGCGCAGGCTGATCGATCGATCGCAATGCTGCTTCCACCGAGCCGCGCTCCCTGCCGATATCGTGGCTATCCATCGCCCCGATGAGAGCGAGGTAGGTGTTCGCATCGAAGCGGTTCACCAGCTTGTCGCCCTGATGGCGTAGGTAGCTTTGCACCTCGTAGTCACCGTCCTCGGTTTGATCGCGCTGAAACCGTTCCACGAAGTTGTGCGGGCTTCGGTAGCTGATCATTGCGATGCTGCGTGCTGCAGCAAGACCTTGAGCCGGTCCCGATCCCAGTGAATAGCGCCCGCCGGCGTAATTGGTGTCGGCCTTGATCGCCTGTCGTTGCGCTTCGCTGAGAGCGATCCCCCAAGCTGACTGGGTGGGGCCGGTGGCGATCGGGGCGATTGCGTCGACACGATCGGGATACAGCGACGCCCATTCCAGGACCTGCATTCCTCCCATGGACCCGCCGACGACGAGGTCGAGCGTGTCCACTCCGAGGCGGTCCAGCAACCGTGCCTGGATGTGGACGATGTCGCGAATCGTCACGTCGGGGAAGGTGCCTCCATAGGGCTCGAATGCTCCAGCCTCTCGACTGGTGGGCCCAGTCGTTCCGTAACACCCGCCGAGGACATTGGCACAAACGACATAGTCGCGTTCGGGGTCGAGCGCCTTGCCCGGTCCGAAGAGGTCGGCCCACCAGTCATCGGCATCAGCAGACCCGGTCAAGGCATGACATACGAGGGTGGCGTTGCTGCGGGGGCGCCCCCAGGTTCGATATGCGACTCGAACCTGGGGGAGTGAGCCACCATTCTCGAGGGGGACAGGGCCCTCGAGTTCTATGAACTCAGTCTCTGGAGATATCCAGCGTTTGAGGCTCATGCGGCCGCACCTTTCAGCCCGGCCCTTGCAAACGCGGCAGCGAAGTCTTCCTTGATGTCTTCGATGTGTTCGATGCCTACCGAGACTCGGATCAGATCTTCGCTGACCCCCGACGTCGCCTGTTCCTCCCTGTCGAGCTGCTGATGGGTCGTTGAGGCGGGGTGGATGACGAGTGTCTTGGCGTCACCGACGTTCGCCAAGTGCGAGGCAAGCTCAACAGAATCGATGAACCGCTGTCCGGCGACCTTGCCGCCTCGGATCCCGAAGGCGAGGACTGCACCGTATCCATTGCGCAGGATCCGGGTGGCCGCCTCGTGATAGGGGTGGCTCTTCAAGCCGGGGTAGCTGACCCATTCGACCGATGGATGTGATTCCAGCCACTCGGCGAGCTCCTGGGCGTTGTCAACATGGCGTTGCACCCGCAGCGACAGCGTTTCGAGGCCTTGGAGGAACAGGAAGGAGTTGAACGGGCTGAGCGCTGGTCCGAAATCGCGCAGGCCCTCGACCCTTGCCCTGATAATGAACGCGATATTGCCAAACGGGCCATCCGGGCCAAAGGTTTCTGCGAACTTCAGTCCGTGATAGCCGGGTGACGGCTCGGTGAAGGTCGGGAAACGACCGTTTGACCAGTTGAAGTTCCCTGAATCCACGATGACGCCGCCGATCGAGGTGCCATGGCCGCCTATCCACTTCGTTGCCGATTGGACGACGATATCGGCACCGTGGTCGATCGGGCGGCACAGGTAGCCGCCCGCTCCGAAGGTGTTGTCGACGACGAGCGGGACTCCCGCGGCGTGGGCTACGTCGGCGAGCTCCGGTAGATCCGGCACATTGAACCTCGGGTTGCCGATGGTTTCGACGTATACCGCCTTGGTCTTGTCATCGATCTGTGCGGCAAAAGCGGCAGGATCGTCACCATCGACGAACCGGACTTCGATGCCCAGTCTCTTGAACGAGACCTTGAACTGGTTGTAGGTGCCGCCGTAGAGATAGCTCGTGGAAACGATATTGTCGCCTGCCTCGGCAAGTGTGGTCAGGGCCAGGAACTGGGCGGCCTGTCCGCTACCGGTGGCGAGGGCGGCAACCCCACCTTCGAGCGCGGCGATGCGCTGTTCAAAGACGTCGCTGGTCGGGTTCATGATCCGCGTGTAGATGTTGCCGAACTCCTCGAGACCGAAGAGACGGGCGCCGTGCTCGCTGTCATCGAACGTGAACGACGTCGTCTGATATATCGGCACGGCACGGGCATTTGTGCCCGGTGCGGGGTCTTGTCCGGCATGGACTTGCAGTGTTTCGAAGCGGTAGTTGTCGCTCATTGGTCGGCTCCCTCAAAGGTTGGCCCGACCGGCTCCGGGATTGGGTCCAAAAAAACCCGCTCCCGGCTGAGCCGATGCGGGTTTTGGTTTCCCTATGTGATATTCGTTACACGACTAATCCGCACGGCTCATATGGGGCCATGCACATCATTCGGGTGGACGTAACGTTCTTCACGACGGCGAAAGTAGCTCTCTGTTGCATACCTGTCAACTATTCATCTCGGCAGGGGCGCCGGAGAGTTAACCGATCCCAGCTTGAGGTTGGCGTGCGCCGTGTGACGACTTCACGTCTTCCCCCTCCCGGGCTGGTCTCTCTCTTCGTTCGTTCCCAGTCCCGCCCTCCCAAACCAGGGGCTGCGCAGAGCAATCCCCCCTTGATGGGGGGATCGATCGGCGGAGCCGGTCGAGGGGGGTGAGAGCGTAAGTGACTGCGTGTTGCGTCTTCCCCCTCCCGGTCTGGTCCCTCCCTTCGTTCGTTCCCAGTCCCGCCCTCCCACGAGGGGAGGGCTGCCTAAGACAATCCCCCCTTGATGGGGGGATCGACCGGCGGAGCCGGTCGAGGGGGGTGAGAGCGCAAGCGACTGCGTGTTGCGTCTCCCCCTCCCGGTCTGGTCCCTCCCTTCGTTCGGTCCCAGCCCCGCCCTCCCAAACCAGGGGCTGCCTGGAACCAATCCTCCCTTGATGGGGCCTGCCCTTCGGGCAGGTTGGGACTTCTGCTGCGCAGAAGGTCCAGGGAAAGGGGGGGGAGGGCATGAGCCCCTCCGAGGACTCAGCCCCGCCGGACTTCGTAGAGTTTGTCGATATAGCGTTTGAGGAGTTCGCCGACGGCGCGGCGGGCGGGGAAGGTGGCGGCCATCCCGTACATCGGGGCGGATCCGGTTTGTGGTTCGGTGCCGGTCGCTTTGGCTGCGGCTACTGCCTCACGCAGGTCTGACAGGAACGCTGCAGCCACCCCCGGCTCGGCGTGACGCAAAGTCAGTGCAATGTGGATCGCCGGGGGACGGTGCAGGCCGTTGAGGCTCCAGCCCCGCTGCGCCATCTTGGCCATGACCTCGTAGATGTTGACATCGTCGGAGGCAAAGGCGATCACCCACAGCGGGTCTCCGAGCACGCGCAACTCCGAGATCTCCTCGATGCCACCACGGATCGCAGCGCCTGTCTCCATGATGCGCTTTGTCGCGTCCAGGTAGCCCTCTTCACCTGTTGCCAGCAAGGCGGCCCAAGCAGTCGCCAACAGAGCCCCCGGTCGACTTCCTGCCATGGTTGGCGAGTAGTACAAGCCGCCCGGCCAGTTGGGGGCAACGAAGTATTGGTTGTGACGGAGTTCTCTGCCCCTATAGAGGACGATCGATGTGCCCTTGGCTGCGTACCCGTACTTGTGGGTGTCGGCCGACATTGAGGTGACGCCGGGGAGCCGAAAGTCGAAGGAGGGAACGTCATAGCCGAGGCGCTCTGCCCACGGCAGTACGAAACCGCCGAGACAGGCGTCGGTGTGGAATCCAACACCGCGTTCTCGCGCCATGTCGGATAGCTCTGGGATGGGATCGATGACACCGTGGGGGAATCCGGGGGCGGAGCCGACCACAACCACGGTGTGGCGGTTGACCGCCCGTGCCATTGCGTCGACATCAGCGCGGTAGTCCGGGCCGACCGGAACCCGCACCTGGCGATAGCCGAAGTAGTGGGCTGCTTTGTCGAACGCAACATGGGCGGAGTCGGGGATGACCATCTCGGGGTGACGCATTCCGCTGCGGTCCCGATACGCCTTCATCGCCATGATGATCGATTCGGTACCTCCCGAGGTGACCGTTCCGACGATGTTGTCGTCGATTGCGTTGGCGTTGAGCATCGCGGCAGTCATCGCCACGATTTCGGCCTCGAACTTCATCCCCGATGGCCACAGGTCGATGTGTAGGGGATTCGACTGCGAGTGCAGGGCATAGACCTCGTTGAGGAATGAAATGTGTTCCGAGTCGCCGTGGTAGACGGCGCCGGAGGCGCGACCCGCTTGCCAGTTGTCCTTTTCGCCATCGGCCAGCGCCTCGACTGCACCGAGAACCTCATCGTGGGGGAGTCCTTGTTCCGGCATCCGCGCAAAGGTGGGATGCTCACCGGGCGGCTGCTCCAGTGGTGCTGCCGCAAGCATTTCCTCGTACTCGGACTCGAGCATTCGCCGGACCTTGGGGATGCGCTGGGCACCGGCGTAGAGGGCTTCAGCGAGTCGCGGCGGCAGCTTGGAGAGGATCTGCTCTGACTTGTCGGTGAGGCTCATCGGTGATTCAGCTTGCGGTAGGTGCGTCGGTTGGTCTTGTGGATGCGACGGAATGCATCGTAGAGGCGGTCATAGACGTCCGAGTTGGCCGGGTTGGGGACATGTGTTCCCGCCATCGGCACCAGTTGCGGGATGTCGCTCCACTTGATGTGACCGAGGGCGGCGTGGCCAAGCAACCCGGCGCCGCGCACGTTGACCATGATCGGATCCTTGGTCTGGTGGACGGTGCGACCGAGCACGTCGGCGAAGATCTGCGCCCAGATATCCGAGAGGGCCCCACCACCGGCCATCACGATCGGGTCGAGCCGGGTCTTGGTGAACTTCTCGACCACTCCGAGCAGCCAGCGCGAGTTGAAGGCCACACCTTCGAATACGGCCCTGATCATCTCGGCCCTGCCGGTTTCGAGCGATTGGTTGAAGAATCCACCCCGCAGCGTTGCGTCCTCGACAGGGGTGCGTTCGCCGTACAGCCATGGGGTGAAGATGACCCCGCCGCTTCCCGGAGCCACCCCGGCAGCAATCTCGTTCATCTCGGCATATGTAGAACTGCGATCGGTTGCGCCCGGATACAGGATGTCGGCAAGCCATTCGACGGCCTTGCCTGCGGTCTCCTGTTCGTTGGCGACGAGGTAGCGATTGGGGATCGGGGCGGGGAGAGATGCGATGTTGTGGGCAAGGTCAGTCTTCTTGAAGGGCACATGGCAGGTGATCCACGACGAGGTGCCGACGTAGAGGCTGCCTGCAAAGTCGGCGGTGGTGCCGGAACCGATGGCGGCGGAGTGCACGTCGGGCGTACCGGCGAGAACGGGTGTACCTGTGGACAGGCCGAGGGCCTCGGCGGCACCTGAGGTGAGACCGCCGATGATGTCGGTTGCGGGGCGGAGTTCTGGGAGTTGGCTGCGGTCGAGCCCGGCATAGGCGAGCAGGTCGTCGGCGTACTCGACCGCACCGGCGTTGCGATTGTCGGTCAGCCAGTGGAGAGCAATCGAATCGTAGGAGCCGACTGTGGCGCCGGTGAGGCGGAAATTGATGTAGTCCTTTGGCTCGAGGAAGACCCTTGCCTGCTGGTAGACCTCCGGCCGATCGTGCCGGAGATAGAGGATGTGGCCGAGCGGATCCTTGCCGGCGGTTGTTGGGGCGCCCCCAGTGAGCTGGATCCATTTGCGTGCCTTGCGGACGTCGTACCCCTCGAACTTCGGCCATCCGCCAATGAGCGATTCGACGTGGGGTGCCCCTCGGGTGTCCATCCAGGTGATGGCGTTGCCGATTGCCTTGCCGGCCGTATCGACGGCGACTGTGCCTGACCACTGGGTGGTTACCGATACCGCGGCGACGGTGCGGTCCGGATGAGCGCTCACGATGCGGTGGGCCGTGGCGGTGATTGCGGTCCACCAGGCTTCGGGGTCTTGCTCGGCGCCACCGTCGGGGAGCAGGATCAGCTCGACCGGTTCGAACTCGTCGCCGATCACGGCACCATCGATCGACACCAGGGCCACCTTGGGTCCCGAGGTTCCGAGATCTATTGCGAGGATGTGCGGTTGGTCCGACATTCTGCATCTGAAGTTAGCCGGTGCGACACGACGGATGCCGGACGATTCATAGTTCTGCGGATGTGACTACACTGCCCCGTCGCGACGCGGGGTGGAGCAGTCTGGTCAGCTCGTCGGGCTCATAACCCGAAGGTCGCAGGTTCAAATCCTGCCCCCGCTACGAA